>JACSRM010000322.1 GCA_014879745.1 Burkholderiaceae bacterium
ACCTCGAGGCGCAGCTTGTTGCCGATGAGCGCCGCGGGCTTCAGCGTGCGCGTCGCGACGCCGACGCGGTTGGACTCCCAGCCGTATTTGACCGCCCACTCGTTGCCCGCCGCCTGCGGCGGCTCCATCGTGACGATCAGCGAATCGCGGAACAGGTAGCTGCCCTCGTAGTGGTGGTTCGGCCAGAAGGTATTGTTCTTCTCGTAGTCGGGAACGCGCACCCGCACGTCCATCGAATACGACAGCGTCCGGTCGTCGGGGTTGTTCGAGATGCGCGCCCGGTTGGCGAGGAAGACGGTCGAGAGGTAGACATTCTTCGCGCCGGCCGCGCCCTGTGTCGTGAGCTGCTTGTGGGTGCGGCAGGCGGGCGAATCTTCCTCGGCGATGCGGCGCGACAGCAGCCAGCGCTTGCCGCGCGGGCGCGCGAGCAGTTCGAACTGGTAGAGCGCATCGACATCGTCGCGCTCGATCTCCGCCGGCAGCCGCACCTCGTCGACCTCGAGCCAGATCTCGACCCGGATATCGCCGAACAGGAAGCGCGTCAGGTTCTGGTACGCCTCTTCGCTGTTGACGATGCCGTAGAAGCCCGAATGCGAGCGGTAGCAGTACGCGGTGGCCGCGGTGCCGGTGACCTTGTCCTGAGCGTCCAGGCCCCACACCGACGCATTCGCGATCTTCACCAGCCCGTCGCTGCCCTGGCCGACGAAGGCGCGCGACAGGCCCTTGCCGGCGTCGTAGTCGCTGCGGTTGCTGCCGACCATGCAGAACATGCGGTCGATGGGGAATGCGCTCTCGCGCATGTAGTCGACGCGGCCGTATTTCTTCAGCGCCGAGTCGAGCTGCAGGTAGCCCGCCATGCGGTCGCGGTTGAAATTGTTCATATCGCTGGCGCTCAGCCAGCTCGGCACGTTGATGCCGGCGATATCGATGCCGTTGTGCGGCGTCGCGTAGGTGAAGACCTTGTCGACGAGGCCGCGCGCGGTGCCGCTGCCGAGCGCCGGGTTGCTCAGGAAGGCGCGCACGACGAGGCCGCCCATCGAGTGCGCGACGAGATAGCAGCGGAAGTTCTCCGGCGTCACGGCACCGCCCCTGACGTCGGCCTGCTCCGCCTTCTGCTTCGCCTCCAGCACCTTCTTCTGCGCCTCCCCCAGCACCGCCTCAGGCGCCGCCTCCTGCGCCACTTTCTGCGCTGCCCTCTGCGCATCCTCCAACGCCGCCTCCAGCGCCGCCTCCTGCGCGCAGACGAGGTCGCGTACGCGAAGGATCAGCGTGTCCAGGCCGCGCGCATAGGTCTCGATGTTGCTTGCTTTGCCATCGCCGAACAGCGTCGAACCGGCGTCGTAGTAGCGGTAGACGACGACCGAGCGCGCCGCGATGCCGGCGTTGCCGCTGCGCGGCTGCCAGTCGGCGTCCATGATGTCGGTGCCATGCTCGTAGACGTCGGAGTAGCCGAAGTCGCTGCCGAGGCGCAGCACCGGCGACTCGAAGATGAAGCGCTTGGGCGGCGCATTCCTGTCGACCGCGGCACGGTAGACGGTCGAGCCGACGTTGAAGCCGCAGAACGGATCGGACGCCGTCTCGTCGCGTTCGCCCTCGGTCATGGCATAGCCGCGGACGTAGATGATCGGGTAGTAGGGGGCTTGCATCGTCGTCTGCTCCTGCGTTGGCTCGCGGCGCACGGACATCGCCCGTCGGCGCCGTCGGTGCATCGTAGTGGGAAGCGCCCGGACTGTCGATCCGCCGCGGCGCGCGCGATGCTCGCAGGCGTTGCCTGTACGATTCCGGCCGGTGGCCGCTTCGCGCGTCGGGCCTCGGCGCGCGACGGGCCGCTCGGTCGCTGCGGGGTGCCATGGCCAAGCTGCTGAAGTCGCTCGCGTTCGGTGTCGCGGTCGCGTTGGCCGGCATCATCGCCACGGCGATTTCGCCTTGGCTCGATCTCGAGCAGAACTTCGGCCTGCCGTGGCTGTACGGCTCGCGCGGGCCGGTGGCGGCCCCGCCGGAAGTGGTCATCGTCGCGATCGACGAAGCATCCGCCGCCACGCTCGGCGTCACGCAAAGTCCGCACGACTGGCCGCGCGCTCTGCATGCCGAGCTGGTTCGCTATCTGGGGCGGGCCGGCACGCGGCTCATCGCCTTCGATATCACCTTCGACGTGCCGAGCCCGCGGCCCGAAGAGGATCGCGCGTTCGCCGACGCGATCGCCGCGGCGGGCAATGTCCTGGTGAGCGAATCGGTGAGCAAGGAGACGATGCCGCTGGACAACCAGACCGGCAAGCCGCTTGCGAGCGTCGTCATCGAGCGCGCGGTGCCGCCGATCCCGCTCATCGACCGCGCGCTGCTCGGACGGGCGCCGTTCGTCGTGCCGAAGGCGGCGCGGGTCGACTTCTACTGGACATTTCGCGCCGGTGCCACCGATGCGCCGACGCTGCCGGTGCTTGCGCTGCGCGCCTGGGCCGACGCGGCCAACCCGGCCGCCGTCGCGGTGGACGAGGCACAGCGCGAGCGCATCGCCGGACAGCTCGCGCGGTTCGAGCGAGGCGCCGACTTCGCCTACCTGAATCTGTACGGGCCGCCGCGCAGCGTCCGCACCGTCTCCTATGCCCGCGTCCTGCAGGCGGCGCGCGATCCGGCCGATGCCGGCGGCGAAGGCGCGGCGCTGGCCGAATCGCTGCGCGGCAAGGCCGTCTTCGTCGGCTTCGCGGCGAACTCGCCGGCCGGCCAGGACCGCCTGCGCGACGACCACCGCACGGTGTTCTCGCAGGACGACGGCATGAATATCAGCGGCGTCGAACTCGCGGCCACGGCGTTTGCCAATCTGCTGCAGGACCGGCCGTTGCGCCCGCTGCCGCCGCGCGCGCAGTTCGCCGTCGTCGCCGCGTGGGGGCTGCTGCTGGCGCTCGTCTGCGGCATGCTGCGGCCGGCGATCGCATTCGCGCTCGCCGCCGGTCTGGCCGCGCTGTGGATGTGGTGGGTGTTCGATCGCTTCGCACTGGACGCCGTGTGGTGGCCCTTCGTCGTGCCGCTGGGCGTCCAGTTGCCGCTGGCGCTCTTTGCCGGCGTCTGGCTCCACTACCGCGAGACGCGGCAGGATCGCGAAGCGATCCGCCAGGCGGTGGGCTACTACCTCCCCAAGAGCGTCGTCAACCAGCTCGTCGGCCGGCGCGGATCGATGACGCAGGGCAACCGGGTCGTCTACGGCAGCTGCCTCGCGACCGACGTGAGCAGGTATACGACGCTCGCCGAGGGCATGGACCCGGCCCAGCTCGGCCAGCTGCTGAACGAATATTTCGCGGAGCTGTTCGTGCCGGTGGAGCGCAGCGGCGGCATCGTCGTCGACGTCGTCGGCGATGCGATGGTCGCGCTGTGGACGGCGACCGCGCCCGACGCCGCGGTGCGGCGCAGCGCCTGCGCCGCGGCGCTCGAGATCGCCGCCGCCGTCGATCGATTCAACCGGGCGGCGACCGCGCAGCGGCCGGCGCTGGACACCCGCTTCGGTCTGCATTGCGGCGGCGTGATGGTCGGCAATGTCGGCGCCTCGGGTCACTACGAATACCGTGCGGTCGGCGACCTCATCAATACCGCATCGCGGCTCGAGGGCTTGAACAAGCTGCTCGGGACGCGGGTCCTGGCCTCGTCGGCGATGCTCGAAGGCGTGGAAGGGCTGCAGGTGCGCGCGCTCGGGCGCTTTCGCCTTGCCGGCAAGACGCAGGATCTGGAAGTCGTCGAACTGCTCGGCGCCGCCGCCGACTCCAGCGACGACGACAAGCGCCGCTGCGTCCGCTTCGAAGCGGCGCTCGCGAGCTACCTGGCCGGCCACTGGGATGCCGCGGCCGCCGCGTTCGGCGCGATCGCGGCCGAATGGCCGGCCGATGCGCCGGCCCGCTTCTACCGCGATCGATGCGAGGCGCTGCGGGCGCAGCCGCCGGCCGCCGGCTGGCAGGCGGCGGTCATGGTCTCCTCCAAGTGACCGCCCGCCACATATCTTTGACGCCTGATCGCTTGCAGGTATAAGCTGCGCGGGTTCGGTCTCGGTGCAGGCCGGACGCGACGCGGGACGGGCGGCCGTGGCGCATCGACAGCACCAGCACATCGCGACGAGGAGCTCCCATGGGAGGTTCTGTCGGTTGGTTCTTCGCTGTCACAGGTGTCCGCGGTTCCGGTGCCGGGCTTGCCTGCACGACCGTCTTGCTGTGGGCTGCGTTCGTCTCCGGCGCCCACGCTCAGGCGCAGTGCGCCGAGGTGCTGGCGCAGGTCGTCTCGGTCCAGGGCAAGGTCGAGATCCGGCGCGGCAACGCCGACTGGGTGGCGGTCGAGCGCAACGCGCCGCTGTGCCGGGGCGATACGATCCGCGTCCAGCAGTACGGCCGCGCCGGCGTGCGATTGAACAACGAGACGCTGCTGCGCCTGGACCACGGCACGATCCTGACGCTCGCGCCGCCCGACAGCGCCAGGGCGACGCTGATCGAGCAGCTGAGTGGACGTCTGCACGTGATGACGCGCACGCCGCGCGCGTTCAGCGTGAAGACGCCGATCATCAACGCCAACGTCAACGGCACCGAATTCGCGGTGCGCGCGACCGAGGCCGAGACCAGCGTGGTCGTCATCGAGGGCGAGGTGGAGGCGAGCAATGCCGCGGGCAGCGTCACGCTCGGGCGCGGCGAAGAGGTCGTCGCTTCGAAGGAGGCCCCCACGCCGGTGAAGGCGATCGTCGTGCGGCCGCTCGATGCCGTCGCCTGGACGCTCTACTTCCCCGCCGTCTTCGATGCGCGTGCGGAGCGGCTGCAAACGGATGCCGACGCCGGCGTGCGGGACTCCGTCGCGCTCTACCGCGCGGGCCGCATCGACGAGGCCCTCGCCGCGCTCGGCGCGCAACCGCGCGATACGGTCGCCACGGCGCTGCTGACCTATCGCGCCGGGCTGCTGCTCATGGTCGGCCAGGTCGAGGAAGCCAGGCGCGAGCTGCACGCCGTCTTGCTGCGCGATGCGGGCAACGCCGGCGCCCATGCGCTCGAGGCGGTGATCGCGGTCGTCGAGAACGACCGCGAAAGCGCGCTCGCGCTGGCGCGGCGGGCGACCGAAGAGGCGCCGGACTCGCCGGCCGCATTCATCGCGCTGTCCTACGCGCAGCAGGCGAGTTTCGATCTCGACGCGGCGGCGGCGAGCGCGCAGCGCGCGATCGCGCTCGATCCGGCGAGCGCGCTGGCCCATGCGCGCGGCGCCGAGCTCGAGATGTCGCTCGGCCGGCTCGACGCCGCGCTCGCCCTCGCGCAGGAGGCCG
>JACSRM010000260.1 GCA_014879745.1 Burkholderiaceae bacterium
CGGCAGGCTCGCCGTACCGCCGGCCAGCATCACGTAGTGCACCTTGTGGTGCGGCGTGCTGGTGAAGAAATACTGCAGCGCGCGGCCGATTTCCTGCGACAGGCTGTCGACGAAGGGAACGAGGATCGACGCCTCGTAGTCCTCGGGCAGGTCGCCGGCGAGCTTTTTCTGCTCGGCCTCCTCGAACGAGAAGCCGTACTGGCGCGAGATCAGCTGAGTGAGCTGCGAGCCGCCGAAGGCCTGGTCGCGGTCGTAGAGCATCTCGTCGTCGCGCAGCACCTTGAGGCTGGTCGTATCGGCGCCGATCTCGAACAGGGCGACGAGCGCATCCTTGCCCTCGTTCGGCAGCGCCGCGATCAGGCGGCTCATCGCCAGCCGCGAAGCGTGCGATTCGATATCGAGCACGACCGGCTTCAGGCCCGCCGCTTCGGCCAGGCCCTGGCGGTCCTGCACCAGATTCTTGCGCGACGCCGCGATCAGCACCTCGACATCGCCGACCGACGTGGCGCTCGGCCCGATGACGCAGAAGTCCAGACTCACTTCGTCGAGCGAGAACGGAATGTACTGGTTGGCCTCGGATTCGACCTGGACCTCGAGTTCCTCTTCGCGCAGCCCGGCCGGCAGCATGATCTTCTTCGTGATCACCGCCGACTGCGGCATCGCCATCACGACCTGCTTGGTCCGGCTGCCGCTCTTGGCGACGACCTTGCGCACCGCCTCGGCGACCTCGTCGAACTTCTCGATCTGGCCGTCGGTGATCCAGCCCTTCTCGAAGCTCTCGGAGGCGAATCGCTCGACGACGTACTCGCCGCCGGCGGACTGCTCGAGTTCGACCAGCTTGACGCTGGACGAGCTGATGTCGAGCCCGATCATCGGCGGATGCTTGCGCCCCATCAACATATCCAGAAAGCTCACGTCGCAGTTCCCCCAACGCGCCACGGCGTGCGCTGGAATGTTAAGAAGTCACTTCAATGCTAGCAGTAAAGGTATTGACGAACAAAGGAGTTTGCCCCCCCGGGCGGTCTCCTTCGTTGCAAATCTCACACGCTAAATCCGCCTGAAAGCGTGCCATCGAAACGGCTCGTGGACCCTTATCGGCACGCCCCGGCGCGAACTTCAGTGCTGATTGAGGCCAGCGGACGGCCAGTTTCTATAATCTCGTCCACCAACTCTGGAGCCACATGAGCGAATCCGAGCGCACGGCCGGGCGTGCCGCCGCAGACGCGCCGCACGTCAAGCCGAAGGCACGGTCCGGTCGTACCCCTTGGCCGCTGAGGATGCTGGGCGTGCTGGCCGGCCTGCTCGGCGCGGGGGCCGCAGCGGTGCTGCTGCTGGCCACCATCGCACTGGCGGTCGCCTATCCGAACCTGCCCGAGATCAGCGGGCTGACCGACTACCAGCCCAAGCTGCCGATGCGCGTGCTGTCGGCGGACGGCGTGCTGCTCGGCGAGTTCGGCGAGGAGCGGCGCGACTTCACGCCGATCGCCGAAATCCCGAAAGTGATGCAGCAGGCGGTGCTCGCCGCCGAGGATGCGCGCTTCTACGAGCACGGCGGCGTCGACTTCAAGGGCGTCCTGCGCGCCGGACTCGCCAATTTCAGCGGCCTCGGGACGCAGGGCGCATCGACCATCACGATGCAGGTGGCGCGCAATTTCTATCTCTCGACCGAGAAGACGCTGTCGCGCAAGCTCTACGAGGTGCTGCTCGCGCTGAAGATCGAAAGCAGGCTCGGCAAGGACAAGATCCTCGAGCTCTATATGAATCAGATCTACCTCGGCCAGCGCGCCTATGGCTTCGCCGCGGCGAGCGTGGCCTACTTCGGCAAGCCGCTCGCGGATATCACGGTCGCCGAGGCGGCGATGCTCGCCGGGCTGCCGAAGGCGCCGTCGGCGTTCAACCCGATCGCCAATCCGAAGCGCGCCGTCGCCCGGCAGCACTATGTCCTCGACCGGATGCTGGAAAACGGCTTCATCACCGCCGAGCAGCGCGATGCGGCGATCAACCAGAAGCTCGTCTACCACCCGCGCCAGGAGCTCCCGGTGCACGCCGAGTATGTCGCCGAGACGGCGCGCCAGCTCGTCTTCGCCCAGTTCGGTGCCGAGGCCTATACGCGCGGCCTGAACGTGACGCTGACGATCGAGGCGAAGGAACAGGAGACCGCCTACCGTGCGCTGCGCAACGGCATCATGACCTACGAGCAGCGCCAGTTCTACCGCGGCCCGGAAGCTTATGTGGACCTGCCGGCCGATCCGGCGCAGCTCGATGCGCGGGTTGCGGAAGCGCTCGCCGAGCATCCCGACAACGACGAGATCCGCGCCGGCATCGCGCTGGAGGTCAGCCCGAAGAAGGTCGTCGCGGTGCTGCAAAGCGGTGAACTCGTCACCGTCACCGGCGCCGGCCTGAAACCGGTCGAATCCGGGCTCGCCGAGAAGGGCAACCCGAAGACACAGATTCGGCGCGGCGCCGTGATCCGCCTCGTGAAGGGCGACAAGAATGCCTGGACGATCACCCAGTTGCCCGAGGTCGAAGGCGCATTCGTCGCCGTCGACCCGCGCACCGGCGCGGTGCGCGCGCTCGTCGGCGGCTTCGACTACGCGAAGAACAAGTTCAACCATGTCACGCAAGCGTGGCGCCAGCCGGGTTCGAGCTTCAAGCCGTTCATCTATTCGGCCGCGCTCGAGAAGGGCTTCACGCCGTCGACGATCATCAACGACGCGCCCCTCTTCTTCAGCGCCGATACCACCGGAAGCCAGGCGTGGGAACCGAAGAACTACGACGGCAAGTACGAAGGCCCGATGACGCTGCGCAAGGCGCTCGCGAAATCGAAGAATATGGTCTCGATCCGCATCCTGCAGGCGATCGGGCCGAGTTATGCGCAGCAGTGGGCAACGCGCTTCGGTTTCGACGCCGACAAGCATCCGGCCTACCTGACGATGGCGCTCGGCGCAGGATCGGTCACGCCGCTGCAGATGGCGACCGCCTATTCGGTCTTCGCCAACGGCGGCTATCTCGTCAACCCGGTGCTGATCAGCAAGATCACCGATGACAGCGGGAACGTCCTCGCCGAGACCCCGCTTGTGCCGCCGGCCGAGTCCGCGCGCACCGTCGATGCGCGCAATATCTTCATCATGAACAGCCTGCTGCAGGAAGTCACGCGCTCGGGCACGGCGGCATCGGCCAAGGTCAAGCTGCAGCGCGGCGATATCTACGGCAAGACCGGCACGACGAACGATTCGATGGACGCCTGGTTTGCCGGCTATCAACGCACCATCGTCGCCGTCGCCTGGATCGGCTACGACACGCCGCGCAAGCTCGGCGCGCGCGAGACCGGCGGCGGGCTCGCGCTGCCGGTCTGGATCGACTTCATGCGCGTCGCGCTCAAGGGTGTCCCGGTCGAAGGCGACCTGCCGGTGCCCGAGGGCGTCGTCAACCGCGACGGCGAGTGGTACTTCGACGAATTCTCGGGCGATGCCGGCGTCAGCAGTCTCGGGCTCGAGGATACGGTGCCCGCAGCGCCGACCGAGGAAGAGCGCAACAGCATCCTCGACATCTTCAGGCGCTGATGCCGCGGGCGACGCCGAAGGCCGGGCTTCGCCGCGGCCCGCTAAGATCGCGCATGCTCGAGCCGAACACTCGCAAAGCTGCGCGCCGCCGCATCGCGGCCCGCGCCTGTCTGGCGCTGATCGCGGCCGGCCTCGCGGGCGGTTGCGGGCAGAAGGGTCCGCTGCGATTGCCCGAGCCGCTGCCCGCACCGGCGCCGGCCGCGCAGCCGGGGCCGCCGGCGAGCGCACCCGATGCAACCCGCGCGACGACACCGGCGTCGGCAGCACGATGATGCTTCCAGGTTCTCCGCACATCGCCTACCGCGGCCGGCAGCTCTTCGTCGAAGACTGCGCGCTCGACGATCTGGCCGCGCGCTTCGGCACGCCGCTGTATGTCTATTCACGCGCCGCGATGCTTGCCGCGCTCGCCGGCTATCAGCGCGCGCTCGAAGGACGCGAGGCACTGATCTGCTATGCACTCAAGGCGAATTCGAACCTCGCCGTGCTGCAGACCTTCGCGCGTGCCGGATGCGGCTTCGATATCGTCTCCGGCGGCGAACTCGAACGCGTCATCGCCGCCGGCGCCGACCCGGCAAAGGTCGTCTTCTCCGGCGTCGGCAAGACGCGGGCCGAGATGCGCCAGGCGCTCGCGGCCGGGGTGATGTGCTTCAACGTCGAGAGTGTCGCCGAGCTCGAAGTGCTGTCGGCGGTCGCTGCCGCCGAGGGCGCAACGGCCCGCGTCAGCCTGCGCGTCAATCCTGACGTCGATGCCCGCACCCACCCCTATATCTCGACCGGCCTGAAGGGCAACAAGTTCGGTATCGCGCACGACGAGGCGCTCGCCGCCTATCGGCACGCCGCGTCGCTGCCGGGGCTCGCGGTAACCGGCATCGATTTTCATATCGGCTCGCAGATCACCGCGGTCGAGCCGTATCGGGACGCGCTCGACCGCATGCTCGACCTCGTCGAAAGCATCGAGGCGCAGGGCATCGAGCTTCATCATCTCGACCTCGGCGGCGGGCTCGGCATCTGCTATACCGACGAGCAGCCGCCGTCGGCCGAGGCGCTGGTACGCGACCTGCTGGCGCGCATCGACGAGCGCGGCCACGGCCAGCGGCGCATCGTGCTCGAACCGGGGCGTTCGCTGGTCGGCAATGCCGGCGCGCTGGTGAGCGAGGTGCTCTACCTCAAGCCGTCGGCGGCGCGCAATTTCTGCATCGTCGATGCGGCGATGAACGACCTCGTGCGCCCGGCGATGTACGAGGCCTGGATGGCGATCGTCGCGACGACGCTGCGCGATAGCCCCGCGCGGAACTGGGATGTCGTCGGCCCGGTCTGCGAATCGGGCGACTGGCTGGGCCGCGACCGGCAACTCGCCGTCGAGCCGGGCGATTTCGTCGCCGTGCTCTCGGCCGGCGCGTACGCGATGAGCATGGCGAGCAACTACAACACCCGCGGCCGCGCGGCCGAGGTGATGGTGTCGGGGAGCGAGGCCCGATTGATCCGGGAGCGAGAGCGGGCGTCGGATCTGTTTCGCGGCGAGCATCTGCTCTGACGCGCCCGCACCAAGTCGCGTTCCCTCGCATAGGAACAAACGATTGCATTGGGCTCATTGCGGGCCCGCAACCAACCCGCTCGGCTGGCACGACCGGCGCGAGCAAAGCCGGCCCCGGGCAGGCCGCGACGCTTCACTGATGCGGTCGGCTGCGCCGACTGC
>JACSRM010000421.1 GCA_014879745.1 Burkholderiaceae bacterium
GAGCCATACGGTCGAGGAAGTACGCGCCAACCCCTTCCTGCACCTCGCGATGCACCTGACGATCAGCGAGCAGACGAGCATCGACCAGCCGCACAGCATCCGCCAGGCGTTCGAACTGCTCGG
Source organism: Burkholderiaceae bacterium (assembly GCA_014879745.1). Taxonomy (GTDB): domain Bacteria; phylum Pseudomonadota; class Gammaproteobacteria; order Burkholderiales; family Burkholderiaceae_C; genus CAIKUF01. The sequence goes on from JACSRM010000421.1 coordinate 124, forward strand.
CGCGCGATCGGTTGACACGGCTGCGCGATCGGTGCGATCGACGCACCGGGCGCGCCGCTCAGGCCATCACCTCGGTCGAGGCGAAGCCGTCGCGCGGGACGATCGTGGTGTGGGCGAAGCCGGCCGGGGCAATCAGATCGGCATCGGCGACGAAGCGCTGCACCGGCTTGCCGCTCGCCGCCGCAGCGGCCTGCACCTGCCCCGTCGCCACGCGCGGCGCCGGTTCGGGCGCGCTGCGCGGCGGCAGCGCGGCCGCCTTGCGCGCTTCGATCTCGGCCTGCAACTGCGCGACCTGGCGCCGCGCCTGGCTGGCGTGCTCGGCGGCGGTCTGCTTGACGGCCTTGATCTGCGCGCGCAGCGCGGCAATCTTCTTCCCGTAGAACCAGCCCGCAGCGAACCATGCGCAGGTTGCGGCGATGCACGCGGCGATGAACCAGGGCAGTGCAGACAGCATGATGTCGTGCCGGCGCGAACCGGCTGCGAGTGGAGTCTGATGGGATTTCGGCACGCGCGGCCCGCGCCTTGAGCGCGCCGGGTTCGCCGGCGGGCACAACGCAGCTGCCGGCGACGTGAACACCTGCCACCCGCGTTGCAGCAAGGCCGCGCCCGGTGGCGCCCCGAGCGGACGGCGGCTTCGACGCCGGGCGTTCTCATCATCCCTAACTCTAGGGAAGGACCGCCAGCCATTGCGTTGCATCAGCGTTCAGCGCTTCCAGCGGCGTAGCTTGATGGCCCCTTCAACGACCGAATGGAGAAGCTCATGAGCGCAACCTCGTTTTGCAGGCCGTGGAATCGCTTCGTTCAACTCGCCGTGGGCAGCGTCTGCCTCGCCCTTTGCTCGGCGGCGTCGGCCCTGACCTTCACTTTCACGGGTTCGGGCGAGGTGACCCCGATCGGGCCCCCGGACGGCGACGGCAATCTGCCGCTGATGGTGATCAATACCGCCTATGACCTGCCGGGCCCCGGCGTCTGGGATCTGGCGTCGAGCTTCCTCTTCAATCTCGTGACGCAGACCGGCGCCGGAAGCTTCGCCTTCAGTCTCGGGTCCGACTCGCTGAGCGGCACGCTCGCGACCGTTGCGGCCCCGGAAGCGGGCGGCCCCGGGTTCGAACTCGCCTATATCGTCACCGCCGGCACCGGCGCCTACGCCGGGATGACCGGCAGCGGCAACGCGCTGGTGCGATTGCTCGGAAACCCGAACCTGCCGCCGACGCCCTACCTCGAAGCCGGGATCATGAACCTAGTTCCGGAGCCGTCGACGTCGATGCTCGCCCTCGCCGGGCTGGCGGCGCTCGGTGCGCTCGCGCGCCGCAGGCGCTGATCCATCGGGCGGGGCGCACCCCGTAAGGCATACCGCCGCCGGCCGCGTCAGCCCCGCCAGACACGCCACGCAAGGTAAACCAGACCGGCTGCATAGAGTGCGCCGAAGATGTGCTTGTTGTAGCGCGCCAGCCATGCGGGCAGATAGATGTCGAAATTGGGCTGGCGCTCGTCGGTGTAGCGCGCGGCGATCGGCGTCAGCGGACAGACGAAGCCGTTGAGCGCGAGGATCACGACCTCGACCATCACGATCGCGGCAAGCCAGGCCGCAAGAAGCATCTCGCCGCGCCACGCCGCCCACGGCAGCGCGACGATGCAGCCGGCGAAGAAGGCCCAGGCGATCGTATGCAGCAGCTTGACCGCGATCAGCCGCCGCGCTTGTGCCGGACCGCTGTTCATGGCTTCGCAGGTGCGATGTCCTTGAACATGTGGATATTCGTCGCCCGATAGCCGAGCTTTTCGTAGAGCGCCTGCGCGCCGCGGTTGTGGCCGAAGACATGCAGCGCGAGACCTTCGAAGCCGAGCGCGCGGGCCTCGGCCTCGAGCGCCTCGAAAGCGCGCATCGCATGCCCCTTGCGCCGATGGGCGACGGCGATTTCGACGTCGTAGACGTAGGCGACCTTGCTGCCCGCGCGCACCTGCTCCGCGATCCAGAGCCGGCCGACCGCGTCGCCGCTGGCCGCATCGCGCAGCGTGTAGAGATGCTGGCCCGGCGTCGCCAGCCCTTGCGGCAGCAGTTCGTCCAGTTCCTGGCGCGACCGCGCCAGCGCCTCGGCCTCGCGCCACTGGCCGCTGGCGACCTTGTCGGCGGCGTAGGCCGGCACGACCGCCTCGACGAAGGCGAGAAATTCGGGCTGCGTCATCGCAACCAGCGTCGTCGCCGTGCTCAATGCGCCTCGTCCCAGTTGCGGCCGACGCCGACCTCGGCGAGCAGCGGCACCTTCAGCTCGGCGACGCCGGCCATGATGCGCGGCACGGCGGCGCGCGCCCAGTCGAGCTCGGCGTCGGGCACCTCGAACACGAGTTCGTCGTGCACCTGCATGATCATCTTCGTCGCGTGGCGTTCGGCGTCGAGCGTCTTCTGCACCGCGATCATCGCGAGCTTGATGAGGTCGGCGGCCGTGCCCTGCATCGGCGCGTTGATCGCCTGGCGCTCGGCGCCGGCGCGGCGCGGGCCGCTGCCGCCGGTGATCTCGGGCAGGTAAAGGCGCCGGCCGAAGACGGTCTCGACGTAACCGCGCTCGGCGGCGCGCGCCTTGGTCTCGTCCATGTAGCGCTTGACGCCGGCAAAGCGCGCGAAGTAGCGGTCGATGTAGTCGCGCGCCGCCTTCTGCTCGATGCCGAGGTTGGTCGCGAGGCCGAACGCGCCCATGCCGTAGATGAGGCCGAAGTTGATGACCTTCGCGTAGCGCCGCTGCTCGCTCGTGACCTCGGCGACCGGCGTGCCGAAGACCTCGCTTGCCGTCGCGCGGTGCACGTCCACGCCCTCGGCGAACGCGCGCAGCAGGCCTTCGTCGCCGCTGATGTGGGCCATGATGCGCAGCTCGATCTGCGAGTAGTCGGCGCTGACGATCGAATGGCCGGGCGGTGCGATGAAGGCCTCGCGCACGCGCCGGCCCTCGGGCGTGCGGATCGGGATGTTCTGCAGGTTCGGGTCGTTGCTCGCGAGGCGCCCGGTCACCGCGACCGCCTGCGCGTAGTTGGTGTGGACGCGGCCGGTCGCGGGGTTGACCATCAGCGGCAGCTTGTCGGTGTAGGTGCCCTTGAGCTTCGAGAGCCCGCGGTGTTCGAGCAGCTTGGCCGGCAGCGGGAAGTCTGCGGCAAGCTTTTCGAGCACCTCCTCGTCGGTCGACGGCACGCCGCTCGCCGTCTTGCGCCCGACCGGCAGTCCCAGCTTGCCGAAGAGGATCTCGCCGATCTGCTTCGGGCTGCCGAGGTTGAACGGCTGACCCGCGAGCGCATGCGCCTCGGCTTCCAGCGCGAGCATGCGCTCGGCGAGTTCGCGGCTCTGCCTGGCGAGCAGTTGCGAGTCGATCAGGACGCCGTTGCGTTCGATCCGGGCGAGGACGCGCGAGGTCGGGATCTCGAGCTGCGCGTAGACGTAGCGCAGGCCCGGCTCGGATTCGATGCGCGGCCACAGCACGCGGTGCACGGCGAGGCACATCTCGCTGTCCTCGCCCGAGTAGCGCGCGGCGCGTTCGATATCGACCTGTGCGAACGGGATCTGGTGCACGCCCTTGCCGCACAGGTCTTCGTACGAGAGGCCGCTGCGTCCGAGGTGGCGCAGCGCGAGGCTTTCCAGGCTGTGCGGCTTGTGCGCCTCGAGCACGTAGCTCTCGAGCATCGTGTCATGCAGGTAGCCCCGCACCTCGATGCCGGCGTTGGCGAGCACGTGGCTGTCGTACTTGACGTTCTGGCCGAGCTTGGGTCTCGCCGCGTCTTCGAGCCAGGGCTTCAGGCGCGCCAGCACGGCGTCCACCGGCAGCTGCGCCGGTGCATCGGCGTAGCTGTGGCGCAGCGGGATGTACGCCGCCTCGCCCGGCGCGACGGCAAGCGAAATGCCGACCAGTTGCGCGCGCATCGCGTCGAGCGAATCGGTCTCGGTGTCGAGCGCGGCAAGCGGCGCCTGCTCCACCCGCTTGATCCAGGCGTCGAGCGCTTCGAGCGTCAGCACGGTCTCGTAGCGCAGCTCGGCCGGCTCGGCGGCGGCGGCCGGCGCGTCCTGCTGCGACTCGTCGGCCGATGCCGGCGCGTCTTCCTGCTTCGCGTCGCCCGCCGATCGGCCATCGTCGCCTTGCGCGAGCAGCGCGCGCCGAAACGTGCGCAGCCCGTAGCGGTCGAAGAACTCGAGCAGGCCGTCGCGATCGGCCGGTGCGAAGCGCAGCGCATCGAGCGCGGGCCAGCCGGGGATCTGCGCCGCGAGGTCGCAGTCGGTCGCGATCGTGACGAGCCTCTGCGCCTGCGGCAGCCACGCCAGCGCCTTGCGCAGGTTCTCGCCGACCGCGCCCTTCATGTCGCCTGCGGCGGCGACGACGCCGGCCAGCGACCCGTGCTCGACGAGCCACTTCACGGCCGTCTTCGGCCCGACCATGTCGACGCCGGGCACGTTGTCGACGCTGTCGCCGACGAGCGTCAGGTAGTCGATGATGCGCGCCGGCGGCACGCCGAACTTGGCCTCGACGCCGGCCGCATCCAGCCGCTCGTTGCTCATCGTGTTGACGAGCGTGACGTTGGCATCGACGAGCTGCGCGAGGTCCTTATCGCCGGTCGAAATGACGACCTGCTCGCCGCGCTCGGAAGCGGCGCGGGCGAGCGTGCCGATCGCGTCGTCGGCCTCGATGCCCGGCACCTCGAGCAGCGGCCAGCCGAGCAGGCGCACCGCCTCGTGGATCGGCGCGATCTGCTGCACCAGCGGCTCGGGCATCGGCGAGCGGTTCGCCTTGTACTGCGGATACCAGTCGTCACGAAATGTCGGCCCCTTGGCGTCGAATACGCACGCCGCATGCGCGGCGGGGAACTGCTCGCGCAGCCGCCCGAGCATCGCGACGAAACCGTGCAGCGCGCCGGTCGGAAAGTCGCCCGGCCCGCGCAGGTTGGGCAGCGCGTGATAGGCGCGGTACAGGTAGCTCGAACCGTCGACGAGCAGCATCGTCTTCTCGCTCATGCGGCGCCTCCTCTCAGGCAGACGATTCCGAGCGCCTGCTCGTCGGCGCCCCGCCGCATTCGCTCGCTTCGATCCCCGCTGCGCGGGGCCCCTCTTTCGCGACTCATG
>JACSRM010000301.1 GCA_014879745.1 Burkholderiaceae bacterium
TTCGGCACATCATACATCACATCCGGAAAACACCGAATCTCGGCTCCGGGATCGGCGCGTTCAGGCTCGCGCTGATCGCGAGCGCGAGCACGCGGCGGGTGTCGGCGGGGTCGATCACGCCGTCGTCCCAGATGCGCGCACTGGCGAAATAGGGATGGCCCTGGTGTTCGTACTGCTCGAGGATGGGCTTGCGAAACGCGGCTTCCTCGTCGGCCGACCAGCTGCCGCCGCGCGCCTCGATGCCGTCGCGCTTGACGGTGGAAAGCACGCTCGCCGCCTGCTCGCCGCCCATCACGCTGATGCGCGCGTTCGGCCACATCCACAGGAAGCGCGGGCTGTAGGCGCGGCCGCACATGCCGTAGTTGCCGGCGCCGAAGCTGCCGCCGATGATGATCGTGAACTTCGGGACGTTCACGGTCGAGACGGCCGTCACCATCTTCGCGCCGTGCTTGGCGATGCCCTCGGCCTCGTACTTGCGTCCGACCATGAAGCCGGTGATGTTCTGCAGGAAGACGAGCGGGATCTTGCGCTGGCCGCACAGCTCGATGAAGTGCGCGCCCTTCATCGCCGACTCTGAAAAGAGGATGCCATTGTTTGCGACGATGCCGACCGGCATGCCCTCGATGTGCGCGAAGCCGGTGACGAGCGTCGTGCCGTAGCGCGCCTTGAACTCGTCGAACTCGCTCGCATCGACGATGCGGGCTATGATCTCACGCACGTCGTACGGTTTGCGCTTGTCAGTCGGGATCACGCCGTGCAGTTCGGCGCCGTCGTACAGCGGCGGCCGTGGCGCAACGAGGCGCTGGTCGTGTACCTTGCGCCAGTTCAGGTTGGCGACCACGCCGCGCGCGAGCGCGAGCGCGTGCATGTCGTTGTTCGCGAGGTGATCGGCGACGCCCGACAGCCGCGTGTGGACGTCGCCGCCGCCGAGTTCCTCGGCCGTCACGACCTCGCCGATCGCCGCCTTCACGAGCGGCGGCCCGCCGAGGAAGATCGTGCCCTGCTCCTTGACGATGATCGACTCGTCGCTCATCGCCGGCATGTAGGCGCCGCCCGCCGTGCACGAACCCATCACGACCGCGATCTGCGGAATGCCCTGCGCGCTCATCTGCGCCTGGTTGTAGAAGATGCGGCCGAAGTGCTCGCGATCCGGGAAGACCTCGTCCTGATTCGGCAGATTGGCGCCGCCCGAATCGACGAGGTAGATGCACGGCAGGCGGTTCTGCTGCGCGATCTCCTGTGCCCGCAGATGCTTCTTGACGGTAAGCGGGAAGTAGGTGCCGCCCTTGACCGTCGCGTCGTTGCAGACGACGACGCATTCGATGCCGGCGACGCGGCCGATGCCGGCGATCAGCCCGGCGCCGGGCGCGGCATCGACGCCGCCCTTCTCCTTGTACATGCCGAGCGCGGCGAGCGGCGCGATCTCGAGGAACGGCGCACCGGGGTCGAGCAGCATCTCGACGCGGTCGCGCGGCAGCAGCTTGCCGCGCGCGACATGCTTGGCGCGCGCCGCCTCGCCGCCGCCGAGGGCGATCTGCGACAACTGCAGCTCGAGGTCGTCGACCAGCGCGCGCATCGCCGCGGCATTCGACTTGAAATCCTCGCCGCGGACGCTCAGCTTGCTCGCAAGTACGGACATGACATCTCCGGAGGTGGGTCAGGCGGTGCGCGCCTCGGAAAGTCCGAGTTCCTCGATCATCCGATCGCGCATGACGAATTTTTGCACCTTGCCTGTGATCGTCATCGGCAGCTCGTCGACGAAGCGGATGAAGCGCGGCACCTTGTAGTGCGCGATCTGGTCGCGGCAGAACTCGCGCACCTCGTCGGCCGTGCACTGCTGGCCGGGCTTGACGACGATCCAGGCGCAGATTTCCTCGCCGTATTTGGCGTCGGGAATGCCGAACACCTGCACCGACTGCACCTTCGGGTGGCGGAACAGGAACTCCTCGATCTCGCGCGGGTAGATGTTCTCGCCGCCGCGAATCAGCATGTCCTTCACGCGGCCGACGATATTGCAGTAGCCCTCGGCGTCGAGCGTCGCGAGGTCGCCGGTATGCATCCAGCCGTCCTGCACCGCCTCGCGGGTGCGCGCCTCGTCGCCCCAGTAGCCCTTCATCACCGAATAGCCTTTGGTGCACAGCTCGCCCTTCTCGCCGACCGGCACGACCACCCCTTCCGCGTCGACGATCTTCACCTCGAGGTGCGGCTGGATGCGGCCGACGGTCGAGACGCGGCGTTCGAGCGGGTCGGCCGTCGAACTCTGGAACGACACCGGGCTCGTTTCGGTCATGCCGTAGGCGATCGTCACCTCGCTCATGTGCATCTGCGAGACGACGCGCTTCATCGTCTCGATCGGGCACGGCGATCCGGCCATGATGCCGGTGCGCAGGCAGGAGAGGTCGAAGCGCGCGAAATCCGGATGGTCGAGTTCGGCGATGAACATCGTCGGCACGCCGTGCAGCGCGGTGCAGCGCTCCTCGGCGACGGCCGCAAGCGTCGCGCCGGGGTCGAACACTTCGCCCGGGAACACCATCGCCGCGCCGGTCGAGACACAGGCGAGCACGGCCAGCACCATGCCGAAGCAGTGGTAAAGCGGGACCGGAATGACGAGCGAATCCGCCTGCGTGAATCGCATCGCCAGTGCGATATAGCGCGCGTTGTTGACGACGTTGTGGTGCGTCAGCGTGGCACCCTTCGGGTTGCCCGTCGTGCCGCTCGTGAACTGGATATTGATCGCATCGTGACAGCCGAGCGCCGGCACCGCGAGCGGCGCCTTCGCCAGAGCCGCGCGGCCATTGGCGACGACTTCGTCGTAGTTCAGCATCCCGGCCGTCTTCCCGCCGCCGAGGCGGATCACGAACTCGAGCGCCGGCAGCCGCGCGGCGCGCAACGCGCCCGGCGCGCAGGTATCGAGCTCGGGCGCGAGCGACTGCAGCATCTCGAGGTACTTCGAGGTCTTGAGTCGCTCGGCGCTGATGATTGCGCGGCAGCCGGCGAGCTTCAGCGCATACTCGAGCTCGAACAGCCGGTAGGCCGGGTTGATATTGACGAGGATGACGCCGATGCGCGCCGTCGCGAACTGCGCGACAACCCATTCCGAGCGGTTCGGCGACCAGATGCCGAGCCGGTCGCCGGCGGCGAGGCCGAGGCCCTGCAGCCCGGCGGCGAGCGCCTCGACCTCGACGGCGAATTCGGCCCAGGTCCAGCGAATGCCCTGCTCGCGAAATACCGCCGCCGGCCGGTCGCCGAACTGCGCCACCGTCTGCGCGAGCAGGCCATCGATGGTCAGGGTAGAGAGCGGCGGTTCGGTCGCGCCGCGCACGTGCGAGAGGCCGCCACTCGGCGCGATGCCCAGCGATGAGGCTGTCGATTCGGTCATATGCTCCTCCATGCCCGGCTCCGGATCCCTGGCGTCGGCGCTCGGATGTGCAGCTTACGAGAAACCCGGGCCTCGCGCGCCGCGCGGGAGGCGATGCCCTGCCGCCGGGATGCGCCTTGCGGCGCGGGCTCGGCGGACGCCGGTCGTCAAGCCTCAGGCCGGGCTTTTCTTCTTCTCGGCGGTCGGACCGCCCGCGGCCTTCCACGCCGTGAAGCCGCCCTCGACGTGGGCGACACGCTCGAAGCCCATGTCCATCAGCGTCTTCGTCGCCAGCGCCGAGCGCCAGCCGGCGGCGCAAAAAAGCACGTACTCCTTGTCCTGCGCGAAGACATCGCGGTGGTATGGCGACTCGGGGTCGACCCAGAATTCGAGCATGCCGCGCGGCGCGTGCACCGCGCCCGGGATCACGCCCTCGCGTTCGAGCTCGCGCACGTCGCGCAGATCGACGAACTGCACGCCCGGATGGCCGTGCAGCGCGCGCGCCTGCTCGATCGTATAGGTCGTCACCTGCACCATCGCCTCGTCGACCAGATTCTTCGCCGTCTTCTTCATCGTTGCCTCCTAGCTCCGGCCGGCTATGCGAGCGCGCGGCCGATCAGGATCTTCTGCACGTCGGACGTGCCCTCGTAAATCTGGCACACCCGCACGTCGCGGTAGATGCGCTCGACCGGGAAGTCGCTCACGTAGCCGTAGCCGCCGAAGACCTGGATCGCCGCGCTGCATACGCGCTCGGCCATCTCGCTCGCGAAGAGCTTGGCCATCGCCGCTTCCTTCAGGCACGGCCGGCCGGAGTCCTTCAGGCTCGCGGCGTGGTGCAGCAGCTGGCGCGCGGCCTCGATTTGCGTCGCCATCTCGCCGAGGCGAAACTGCAGCGCCTGGTGCTCGTAGATCGGCTTGCCGAACGCGACGCGCTCCTTCGCGTAGGCGAGCGCCGCCTCGAACGCGGCGCGCGCCATGCCGACCGACTGCGCCGCGATGCCGATGCGCCCGCCTTCCAGGCCGGAGAGCGCAATGCGCAGGCCCTGGCCCTCGTCGCCGAGCAGGTTGGCGGCCGGCACGCGGCAGTTCTCGAACACGATCTGCGCCGTATCGCTCGCGTGCTGGCCGAGCTTGTCCTCGAGGCGGGCGACGATGTAGCCGGGCGTCGCGGTCGGCACGATGAACGCGCTGATGCCCTTCTTGCCGGCCGCCTTGTCGGTGACGGCCATCACGATCGCAACGTCGCCGTTCTTGCCGCTCGTGATGAACTGCTTGACGCCGTTGAGAACGTAGGCGTCGCCGTCGGCGTCGCTGACGCGCACGGCCGTGGTCTTCAGGCCATCGGCCTGCGAGCCGACGTGCGGCTCGGTGAGGCAGAAGGCGCCGAGCATGTCGCCGCGCGCGAGCGGCTTCAGCCACTGCTCCTTCTGGGCATCGTTCGCCCACGCCATCATGATCGAGCAGACCGGGCAGTTGGTGACGCTCACCACCGTCGAGGTCGCGCCGTCACCGGCCGCGATCTCCTCCAAGATGACGGCGAGCGCCAGGTAGTCGAGCCCGGCGCCGTCCCACTCGACGGGCACCGCGATGCCGTAGCAGCCGAGCGCGGCCAGCCCCTTCAACGCCTCGGCCGGAAAGCGGCACTCCTTGTCCCAGCGCGCGGCGTGCGGCGCGACCTCCTGTTGCACGAAGGCGCGCACCGCATCCTGCACGGCGCGGTGGTCGTCGCTGAGCAGCATGGTGTTCCCCTTCCTCGCGTTGCCGCGCCGTGCGCCGGGCGTCAGAGGCTGAGAGTTTTTCGGGCGTGCCAGAGCGGCGCGCCGGAACGTGTCCGATCAAGGCGCAAAGCGCAGCCATAGCTCGGGCTATGGCGAGCATTTGCAACGCTGAGCGGGCGCGTTCCGGCGTGTCGAGCGGGCATGACCGAAGGACTCTCAGCCTCTCAGATCATCTCGACCGCCACCGCCGTCGCTTCGCCGCCGCCGATGCACAAGGTGGCGACGCCGCGCTTTTGCTTGCGCTGCTGCAGCGCGCCGAGCAGCGTGACGATCAGCCGCGCGCCGGAGGCGCCGATCGGATGGCCGAGCGCGCAGGCGCCGCCGTGGACGTTGACGACCTCGTGCGGCAGCTTGAACTCGTCCATCGCCGCCATCGTCACCGCGGCGAAGGCTTCGTTGATCTCCCACGCATCGACCTGCTTGGCGTCCCAGCCGGCCTTCTTCAGCACCTTCTGGATCGCGCCGATCGGTGCGGTGGTGAACCAGTCGGGCGCCTGCGCATGCACCGCGTGGCCGACGATGCGCGCGACCGGCTTGGCGCCCAGTTCGCGCGCCGTGCTCTCGCGCATCAGGACGAGCGCCGCGGCACCGTCCGAGATGCTCGACGCGTTCGCGGCGGTGATCGTGCCGTCCTTCTTGAACGCCGGCTTGAGCGACGGGATCTTGTCGATGCGCGCCTTGAACGGCTGCTCGTCGCGCTTGACGAGCGTCTCGCCGCCCTTGCCGGCGACGGCGACCGGCGCCATCTCCCAGTCGAAGCTGCCGTCCTCGTTGGCCTTCTTCGCGCGCTCGGTCGACGTGATCGCGAACTGGTCCTGCGCCTCGCGCGTGAACTTGTACTTGGCGACGCACTGCTCGGCGAACACGCCCATCGCGCGGCCGCGGTCGTAGGCATCCTCCAGGCCGTCCATCGCCATGTGGTCGTAGAGCGTCGCCTGGCCGTAACGCACGCCCTTGCGCGCGAAGACGAGGTGCGGCGCGTTCGTCATGCTCTCCATGCCGCCGGCGACGACGACCTTGGCGCTGCCGGCGGCGAGCATGTCGTGCGCGAACATCGCGGCGCGCATGCTCGAGCCGCAGACCTTGTTGAGCGTGACGGCGCCGGTCGACTGCAGCAGCCCGGCCTTGATCATCGCCTGGCGCGCCGGCGCCTGGCCCTGGCCGGCGGGCAGCACGTTGCCCATCAGCACTTCGTCGATCACGTCCTTCGCGATGTGGGCGCGCTCCACCGCCGCGGCGATGGCGACGGCGCCGAGTTCCCAGGCGGCGAGCGACGCGAACTCGCCGAGCATGCCGCCGATCGGGGTGCGGGCGGCCGAAACGATGACGATTGATTCCGACATGGTGTAACTCCTTCGCTGATGAATCACGCCGCCGCCGGCGCGGGCAGCGCGCGGCGAAAGCGCTTGTGCGGATCGTAGGGGAATACGTCGAGCACGTGGCCAGCAAGGATTCGCTGCTTGTGGCCATCCCAGAACGCGGCGTCGAGCAGATCGGCATGGTGCTTCATGAAGACCTCGCGCACCGAGGGGTTGCCGAGCAGGAAGGGCTCGAAGGTCTCGGGGAAGACATCCTTGGGCGCGACGTGATACCAGATCTCGCCCGACATCTCCTCCTCCTCGTTGCGCGGCTTGGGCACACGGCGGAAGTTGCAGTCGGTCAGGTACTCGATCTCGTCGTAGTCGTAGAAGACGACCTTGCCGTGGCGCGTGACGCCGAAATTCTTCCACAGCATGTCGCCGGGGAAGATATTGGCGGCGACCAGGTCCTTGATCGCGTTGCCGTATTCGATCACCGCGCGCGCGATCTGGTCCTTCGTCGCGTTGTGCAGGTAGATGTTGAGCGGAATCATGCGCCGCTCGATATAGACGTGGCGGATGACGAGCGTGTCGCCGTCGCGCTCGAGCAGGCTCGGGCAGAACTCCTCGAGTTCGGCGACGAGTTCGGGCTCGAAGCGCGACAGCGCGAACGCGACCTTCGAATATTCGAGCGTGTCGGCCATGCGCCCGACGCGGTCGTGCTGCTTGACGAGCAGGTACTTGCTCTTGATCAGCTCGCGCGTCGTATCCTTCTGCGGCGGATAGAAATCCTTGATGACCTTGAAGACATAGGGGAACGAAGGCAGGTCGAAGACGAGCATCACCATGCCCTTGATGCCGGGTGCGATCCGGAAGCGGTCGGTGCTGTGGCGAAGGTGGGCGAGATAGTCGCGGTAGAAGAGATTCTTGCCCTGCTTTTGCAGGCCGATCGCGCTGTAGAGCTCGCTGCGCGGCTTCTTCGGCATCATCGAGCGCAGAAACTGCACGTACGACGACGGCATCTCCATCTCGACCATGAAATAGGCGCGCGCGAAGCTGAACAGCAGCAGCATCTCGTCCTCGCCGAACAGCACGGCGTCGATCACGAGGCCGAGCGAATCGCCCCCCGACGGCGACTCGGCGTGCAGGATGGGCAGCGAGAACGGGATTTCCTGGAAGCCGTTGATGATCTTGCCGACGACGTAGGCGCCCTTGTTGCGAAAGAACAGCGACGACAGCACCTGGACCTGGAAATTGGGCCGGATCGTGAGCTCGCCGAATTCGGCCCGGATCGCGGCGATGACCTGGCCGATATCGCCCGCCAGATCGACGAACGGCACCTCGAGCCCGAAATCCTCCACGATGCGCGCGAACGTCGCGTGCAGCGTGTCCGGGGTCGGATAGTAGGCACGGTAGGTCGGCAGCGAGTCCGACTCCTCGATCTCGATGTACTCGGTCGAGATCGCCGGGCGCACGAAGATGAAGTCGTTGCGGAAATAGCTGCGGTGCAGGATCTTGGTCGTCACCGAGTTGAAGAAGGTCTCGGCACATTCGGGCTGGTGATGGTTCGTCAGCAGGCCGATGTAGTGCAGCTTGACCTGATGCCACACATCCATCGGCAGCGACGCCGCCTGGAATTCGGTCTGCAGCCGTTCGGCCGCCTCGTCGACGCGCTGGTCGTAGAACGCGATGCGCTCGCGCTGCGCGCGCTGCTGACCGTGCCAGTCGGCGCGCTCGAAGCGCCCCTTGGCGGCAGCGGCCGTCTGGCGAAACAGCCGGTAGTGGCGGTTGAAGCCTTCGAGCATCGCCAGCGCGATGTCGAAGCCCCGCGCGTCGGTCAGGCGCTGCGGGAACAGCCCTGCCTTGTTCACGGCCGGCCCTTCTTGCGGATCGCGTCGAAGCGCGTCTTGAGCGCGCCCAGCGCCATGCCGTAGGCGGGCGCCACCTCCGCCGCGCAGCCGGCCGAGATGCGCAGGTCTTCGAGCAGGCCGTTGTGCAGGCCGTAGACCCAGCCGTGGACGATCACCTCCTGGCCGCGGTCCCAGGCGTCCTGCACGACGGTCGTCGCGCACGCGTTGTGCGCCTGCTCGAGCACGTTGAGCTCGCACAGTGCGTCCAGGCGCAGCGTGTCGTCCTCGATGCCGTCGAGCCATGTGCGGTGCTTGTTGCGCACGTCGTGCACGTGGCGGATCCAGTTGTCGGCCAGGCCGATGCGGCGGTCGTGCAGCGCCGCCGTGACGCCGCCGCAGCCATAGTGGCCGACGACGATCACGTGGCGGACTTTGAGCATGTCGATCGCGAACTGCATCACCGACAGCGCGTTGAGGTCCGACGGCACGACGACATTGGCGACGTTGCGGTGCACGAAGACGTCACCCGGCAGCAGGCCGAGGATCTCGCTCGCCGGCACGCGGCTGTCGGCGCAGCCGATCCACAGGTACTGCGGCGCCTGCTGCGCGAGCAGCCGCGTGAAGAAGCCCGGGTCGCGCGCCTGCGTCTGCGAGGCCCAGCGGCGGTTGCTGTCGAGCAGTTCCTTCAGTTCGTGCGACATGATGTTGCGATGCGTCAATGGGCGGACAGTGTACGCAACGCGCCGGGAGCCGCAGGCAGCGGTCAAGTCCCGGGCCGCGTGCCTCGCCCGGCCGCGAATCGAAAGGATGTGGATCGCGACGGACGGGGCTATGCCGCGAACTCCGGATCCGGCGATGGCCCTTCAGCGGCTGGCTCCGCGGCGAGCACGATGCGGTCGCGGCCGCCTCTCTTCGCCTCGTACAAGGCACGGTCGGCGCGTGCCACAAGCATCGCTGCGGAGTCCTGCGCGCAGGCCTGGGCCGCGCCAATGCTCACGGTGATCGCCCGCTGCGGCCAGGGGTGTGCCGCGAACGCCGAGCGGATGCGCTCGCCAGCGAGTCGCGCCGCGCCGAGGTCGGCATCGGGCAGCAGCACGGCAAATTCCTCCCCGCCGATGCGGGCAGCGTGGTCGTGCGGCCGTAGACAACGGCGCAGTATCTGACCCATGGTGTGCAGCACGGCGTCGCCGGCCGCATGGCCGAAATCGTCGTTGATGGCCTTGAAGCGGTCCGCATCGATCAGCAGCAGCGCAAAGCTGCGGCCGTGGAGCGCCCATTCCTGCATCCGCACCGCGAGAACGGCATCGAATGCGCGTCGATTGGACAGGCCGGTCAATGCATCCGCGTGCGCGATGGAATCCAGCGCGGCAACCCGCGAGCGCTGGTGGTGGAGGTAGCCGTTCAGGCGTGCCACCCACCAGACCAACCCTGCGACGCTGGCCCCGGTGACGAAGGCGCTCATCGCGATCAGCAGCGCATCCTCCAGGCCGAGCTGACCGCGCGCCCACTGGAGGATCCAGCTGTAGGCCAGCGGCAGCAGCATCGCGGGCAACAGCAGCCGGCGCGCGATGTAGCCGCCGTGGCCGGGCGCAGCGACCACCGCGCACAGGCGCGACGCCGGACGCACGGCAATCCATGCGATCGCATTGACGAAGATGAGCGCTGCTGCGCCGGATGTCGCCGGGCTCAGCAGCGTCTCACCGCCCGCGGCCACACTCACACCCTGTGCGGCAAGCGCCACCATCGCGGTGCCCAGCATCACGAGTGCAAGCAATTCGTTGATCCAGCTCTCACGCAGACAGCAGTGGGTCGCCGCGTGCAGTCCCAGTGCGACGAAGTAGACGCTGACGACCACCGGCATCGCCGCGCCGGACGTCCCCGCCTGGCCCACCAGCAGCCATTGCTGCAATCCGAGATCGAGCACACCCAGGCGCTCGATCAAGGACAAGGTGCCAAGCACCAGCAACACCAGCCCCAGCGGCAGGCGCAGACGTTGCGCGATCGGCGTCTCGCTCGAAGCGGCAAGGAGCGCAGCGCCGCCCAGGGCAAACGCGATCCCGCTGGCGAGCCGGACAGGCTGCGTGCCGATGTAGAGCGCGGCCAGATCGGGCATCCGGGCCTGCCAGCCGATCACGATGAACAGGCCCGCGGCAAGCGTGACCCATGCCGTGACTCGCGCGAACGTGTGCAGGATCCGCACGACGCCGGCATCCAGCGGCAGGTTCGAGACGGGAGCAGTGTCAGTCACGGGCATCTGCAAAGGACTGGCTGGGGCGTCGAACGCCACTTGCTGGAACCTGCCCGCGGCCCTACCCAGGCAGCGGCTCGCGATGGGGTCCGAAAGCATGCGGCGCGCGATGCAAGCAGCGTCGCGATCGGATGGACTTCGGCGGGAAATCGGGCTCGACGCGAAAGCGCGAGCACCCCAGGCGTCGCACCATCGAACGCGGCAGCCTGCCTGGCACCACCCGGCGCGAACCGCCTACGGCTGGTCGGCGCGCGAACCGGTACCCGATTCTCGGATCATATCGTCTGCGCGAACAGCGCCTCAGTTCGATGCGGTGGCCTGCCCGAGGGCGCGCGCCGGGACCGCGCGCAGCGCAGACTCGCCAGCGAGGCGAACCATCGCGCTACCGGTCTCGCGGTCGGTCACCGCCCCGGTCATCGCGCCGTCGTCGAAGCGGATCACGACGCCTTCGGGCGCTCCGAACGCCGGCAGCGCGGTCGCCGCCGCGAGCATCGGCTGGCGCCACGGCTCGCTGTCGAGGTGCGGGCAGAAGGTGCCCGGCAGCCAGCCGAGCCCCGGGCGGATGCCGCCGCCGGGCACGCTGTCGGTGACGTAGTGCTCGAACCAGCAGTTCGCGCCCGCGCTGATGCCGGCGAGAACGGTGCCACCCTCCCAGGCCTCACGCAGCGCGCGATCGAAGCCGAACTCGCGCCACACGGCCAGCATCGCGACGGTGTTGCCGCCGCCAACGTACACGAGGTCGGCGGCGCGCGCTTCGGCAGCGTAGTCGCGCGTCATCTCGTACGGAAAGAACGGCAGCGAGGCGATCTCGCATCCAAGGTGCGTGAACGCCTTGTAGGCCTTCAACTGGCCGACGACGCCGTCGCCGCCTGCCGTGCCGAGGAAGAGCACGCGCGGCCTCGCACGGCGAACTTCGGGCACGAGCGAAAGGATCCAGCGCTCCTGGACGAGCCGCGCATCGTCCATCAGGAAGCCGCCGCCGCCGATGCAGGCGATCGATCCGCTCAAGCTTGCTCCTTGCATTGGCGGCCGGCGCTGCGCGCTTTCACGTGCGCTGCGCGGACATGAGCCGGCACCGAATCGGAGCGTGCTCCGGGCATTACATGGTCTCGGCGAACAGCTCGCGGCCGATCAGCATGCGTCGTATCTCCGAAGTGCCAGCCCCGATCTCGTAGAGCTTGGCGTCGCGCCAGAGGCGGCCGAGCGGGTATTCGTTGATATAGCCGTTGCCGCCGAAGATCTGGATGCCTTCCCCGGCCATCCAGGTCGCCTTCTCGGCGCACCACAGGATGACGCTCGCGCAATCCTTGCGCACCCGGCGTACATGGTCGGCGCCGAGGCTGTCGAGGTTCTTGCCGACCGTGTAGCAAAACGCCCGCCCCGCCTGCAGCACGGTGTACATGTCGGCGAGCTTGCCCTGGATGAGCTGGAACTCGCCGATGCTCTGGCCGAACTGCTTGCGGTCATGGGTGTAGGGCACGACGGCATCCATCACCGCCTGCATGATGCCGATCGGCCCGGCGGCGAGCACCGCGCGCTCGTAGTCGAGCCCGCTCATCAAGACCTTGGCGCCGCCGCCGACGCTGCCGAGCACGTTCTCGGCCGGCACCTCGACGTTGTCGAACACCATCTCGCCGGTGTGGCTGCCGCGCATGCCGAGCTTGTCGAGCTTCTGCGCGGTCGAGAAGCCCTTCATCCCCTTCTCGACGATGAAGGCGGTGACACCGCGCGCGCCCATCTGCGGGTCGGTCTTCGCGTAGACGACCATGGTGTCGGCGTCGGGGCCGTTCGTGATCCACATCTTGGTGCCGTTGAGGACGTAGACGCCGCCCTTGTCCTCGGCCCTGAGTTTCATCGAGATCACGTCCGACCCGGCGCCCGGCTCGCTCATCGCGAGCGCGCCGATGTGCTCGCCGCTGATCAGCCTGGGCAGGTACTTCTTCTTCTGCGCCTCGTTGCCGTTGCGCTTGATCTGGTTCACGCACAGGTTGCTGTGCGCACCGTACGACAGGCCGACCGAGGCTGACGCGCGCGAGATCTCCTCCATCGCGATCATGTGCGCCAGATAGCCCATATTCGCGCCGCCGTATTCCTCGCCGACGGTGATGCCGAGCACGCCGAGGTCACCCATCTTGCGCCACAGATCCATCGGGAACTGATCGCTCGCGTCGACCTGCGCCGCGCGCGGCGCGATCTCGGCCTCGGCGAAGGCGCGCACCGCGTCGCGCAGCGCGTCGATATCCTCGCCGAGTTGAAAGTCGAGGCCGGGCAGATTCATGGTGCTTCTCCTGTCGGTGGACTTCAGTGGCGCAGCGACTCGCGGCCGCGCACCGTCATGACCGTCGCGGTCATCGTCGCGACGAGCGATTCGTTGCTGCCGTCGCCGTCGCTTTGCAGCGCGCGCCCGTCGACGACATTGATCGTGCGTCCGGGCTTGACGACATGGCCCTCGAAACGAAAGTGCGGCCCGCGCGCCGGCGCCAGCAGGTTGATCTTGAATTCGATCGTCAGCACCGCCGCATCGTCGGGCATCAGCGTGAAGGCGGCATAGCCGCACGCCGAATCGAGCGCCGCGGCGACGATCCCGGCGTGCAAAAAGCCGTGCTGCTGGGTGAGTTCGGCGCGGTGCCGCATCAACAGCTCGACCCGTCCGGCCTCGATCGCACCCAGGCTCGCGCCGAGCGTCGTCATCGCCGCCTGGCGCGCGAACGAGTCGCGCACCCGCTGCTCGAAGCCGGGTTGGGCGTGACGGCTGTGCGCTGCGGTCTGCAAGTTCTCTCCGATTCGGTCAGTCCTCACACCGGGGTCGCGCCGACGACACCCCATGCGCGAGGCGCATGCCGGGCATCGGCGCGGGCAATCATCGCTACACTGAAACCGGTACCGGCGCGAACCCGAAGTCTAACAATGGCCAATCCCAGAGAAGCAGAACTCGGCTACCCGCTGGGCGAGCGATTGCCGGCGCTCGGCAAGACGATCGAACTCGCCCCCGGCGTGCGCTGGGCGCGCATGCTGCTGCCGTTCGAACTCGACCACATCAACCTGTGGCTGCTGCGCGACCGTCAGGACGGCGTCGAAGGCTGGACGATCGTCGATTGCGGCATCACCAACGCGCAGACGATGGCGGCGTGGGAACAGATCTTCGCAAGCGAGCTCGACGGCCTGCCGGTGCTGCGCGTGATCGTGACCCACATGCACCCCGACCACATGGGGCTTGCGCACTGGCTGACGCAGCGCTGGAGCGAAAACGGCCGCGACTGCCGGCTCTGGATCAGCGCGAGCGACTACAGCGCGGCGCGCCTCGCGAGCGCGAGCACGCTCGCCTTCGGCGGCGAACTCGCGGCGGCGCATTTCATGCGCCACGGCCTGGCCGATCCGGAATCGATCGCCAGGGTGCGCGCGCGCTCGAGCTACTACGCGTCGATGGTGCCCGCCGTGCCGGAGTGCTACCACCGCCTGATGGACGGCAACCGGCTCACGATCGGCGATCACGAGTGGCGCTGCATCGCCGGCTACGGCCATGCGCCGGAGCACATCGCGCTGCACTGCGCCGGACTCGGCGTGCTGATCTCGGGCGACATGGTGCTGCCGCGCATCTCGACCAACGTGATGGTGATCGACCTCGAGCCCGAGGCCGATCCGCTCACGCTCTACCTGGCGTCGATCGAGAAGCTGCGGCCGCTGCCCGAGGCGACCCTCGTGCTGCCTTCGCACGGCCGGCCGTTCACCGGCCTGCAGCGCCGGATCGACCAGTTGCGCGAGCATCACGATGCGCGCTTCGCCGACGTGCTCGCCGCCTGCGCCGAGCAGCCGCGCAGCGCGGCCGAGATCGTGCCCATCCTCTTCAGGCGCAAGCTCGACCTGCACCAGCTCACCTTCGCGCTGGGCGAGGCGATCGCGCACCTGCACGGGCTGTGGTTCGCCGGCAAGCTGCGCCGCATCGCGGGTGCCGACGGCGTTTTTCGCTTCGCGCCGGTCTGACCCGGAAGGTCCGCGCCATCGGAGCCGTGCCCCGGGTACCCGGCGCATGCCGGAAGTGGAATCGAGCGATACTGCCGCCGGCGCGCACCGGCCGCGTCGCGGGCCGCCGATACGCGCCGCGCCCAGCAACGATTCTCGACGGAGTTCGACGATGACACAGCGCGTCACCTTCGCCAACAGCGTGCGCTTCAGCACGCTGGCCTTCTGCGTGCTTGCGATGCTGCTGGCGCTGTTCGCGCTCGTCGCCTTCGGCCGCGGCCTGTTCTTCGTGCTGCTGTTCGGAGCGCTGACGGCGCTTGGCGTGCGCGACCTGCTGCAGACGCGCCACGCGATCCTGCGCAACTATCCGATCCTCGGCCACCTGCGCTTCCTGTTCGAATTCATCCGGCCCGAGATCCGCCAGTATTTCATCGAGGGCGACGTCGAAGCCGAGCCGTTCTCGCGTGCACAGCGTTCGGTCGTCTACCAGCGCGCCAAGGGCGTGCCCGACGTGCAGCCCTTCGGCACCAAGCTCGACGTCGGCGCCAAGGGCTACGAGTGGATCAACCATTCGCTGCACACGACGCTGATCCCGTCGCACGACTTTCGGATCTGGATCGGCGGCCGGCCGGATGCGCCAGCGGCGGGCGCCTCGCCGTGCACGCAGCCCTACAGCGCGAGCGTCTTCAATATCTCGGCGATGAGCTTCGGCGCGCTCTCGGCCAACGCGATCGGCGCGCTCAACCTGGGGGCGAAGATCGGCGGCTTCGCGCACGATACCGGCGAAGGCGGCATCAGCCGCTACCACCGCGAGCACGGCGGCGACCTGATCTGGGAGATCGGCTCGGGCTACTTCGGCTGCCGCGGCGCGGACGGCACGTTCAACGCCGAGCGCTTCGCCGAGCAAGCGCGCGACCCGCAGGTCAAGATGGTCGAGATCAAGATCAGCCAAGGCGCCAAGCCGGGCCACGGCGGCATGCTGCCGGGCGCGAAGGTGACGGTCGAGATCGCCGCCGCGCGCGGCATCCCGGTCGGCAAGGACTGCGTCTCGCCGTCGTCGCACAGCGCGTTCTCGACGCCGGTCGAGCTGATGCGCTTCGTCGGCCGGCTGCGCGAGCTCTCGGGCGGCAAGCCGACCGGCTTCAAGCTGTGCATCGGCCACATCTGGGAGTGGTTCGGCATCGTCAAGGCGATGCTCGAGACCGACATCACGCCCGACTTCATCACCGTCGACGGCGCCGAGGGCGGCACCGGCGCGGCGCCGGTCGAGTTCGCCGACCACATGGGCGCGCCGGTGCAGGAGGGCCTGAACCTGGTGCACAACACGCTGATCGGCGTCGGGTTGCGCGAGCGCGTCAAGATCGGCGCGGCGGGCAAGGTCATCAACTCGTTCGACCTCGCGCGCATGTTCGCGCTCGGCGCCGACTGGTGCAACTCGGGGCGCGGCTTCATGATGGCGCTCGGCTGCATCCAGGCCCAGGTCTGCCACACCGGGCGCTGCCCGACCGGCATCACGACGCAGGATCCGCTGCGCCAGCGCGCGCTGGTCGTCGGCGACAAGGGGCCGCGCGTCGCGCAATACCACGCCAATACGCTGCACGCGCTGAAGGAACTGCTGCAGGCCGCCGGCCTGATGCACCCCGACCAGCTCAGCACCTATCACATCGTGCGCCGCATCGACAGCACACGCATCCGGCTGCTGTCGGCCGCGATGCCGACCATGAGGCCGCGCGCGATCCTCGACGACCTGGCGCACCAGCACAACGTCTTCCGCCTGTACTGGCCGCTCGCCGACGCGCAGAATTTCTCGCCGCGCATGCCCAGCCCCGACGAGCTCGCGGCCAGCCCCGGCATCCGGCCCACCGTCGCCGGCCGCCCGGCGTCGGCGGCGCAGATCGCCGAGGAACTGACCCACTTGCGCCCGCCGCATCCGGCCGCCGTCAGCCAGCTCGTGCCCGAACAGGCCGGCCAGGCCAACGGCCCGGCGCGCACCAGCGCCGATCAGGTGCCGGCAGCGTGGACCGAATCGCGTGCCGACACGCCGCTGGCGCGCGACGCACGCCCACCCGGGCGCCACTGATACCGATCTGCGTTCGAACGCAAAGAATCCGGTGACCTCTCGAGATGCTTTGCTGCTTTCCGCGTGGAGCCGCTCGCGCACGCGACCGTCAGCGCATCGTGCCAGGCGCCACCCGCCAGAGGCTCATGCTGCAGTAGCCGAAATCGCCCCTGCCGGATGACACCTGACACGAAGGCGGGGCGTGGGTGGCCCGCGCCATGAACACCACGAGCGCCTCCGCAAAGCCCGACCCGGACAGTCGGCGATGCGCCTGCGAGGTGTCGAGGAGCACAGCGCCCAGGGCCGGCGTGCGAAGCGCGCCCCGCGATCTGATTTCGTCACCGCTGTCCGAACGCAGCGAACGCAGTTCGCGAAGTGAGTTGGCGGCGAGGCCATGGGAGCGAGTAGCGCGGGGCAACCGGCGCCGTTCAGGCGATGGCCGCCTCGGCGAAGCGTCGCCGGCTGTGCGGGCCGGGCTTTGCCCGCCGGCCGTCGCCCGCACAGCGGGTCACCAAGGATGCCATCTTGAACGCAGGCCGAAACTGCGTCGATCGCCGCGGACCGGGCTGCAATGGGGCGCGACGTTCTCGACGAGGACCGCTTTGCGCTTAGCATCAGCCCATGGACGACATCTCCCGCATCACCATTGCGATCGCTTTCCTCGGCCTGCTCGGCCTGATCGTCGGTTTCACGACCCGCGATCGCTCCTACGGCGCCTACCTGATGTGGGCCGGCGTCATGTGCATGCTCGGCGTGATCGCGTACCACATCCTGAGGACCGTGCAGTCCTAGTCCACTGCGTCATTGAAATGCCACCCGAGGTTCTTCCGAGACGGGATGCGATGCAAGGCGCATAGCGCAGCGATACCCGCAGGTATCGCGAGCATTTGCAACGCTGCTGCGCGCCCGCATCGGGCGGACAGCGGGGGTGCGATTTCAGTGACGCACTGGACTCGTGTCGCGAGTTGGAAGTTCATTGAACTACGGTGAGGCGCCCGGCCGCCAGCCGTCCGATCGCGTCCTATGGCACGCCGCCAAGCTTGCCGAAGTCGACTTCTTCGGCCGCTGCCGTAGCGTTCCTGCGCCCTGGGTAGGTGAGCCAGGTCATCGCGGTGTTGAGTTCCGGGATGAGATGGCTCGCCTCGATTCGCACTCCATTGCCGAGCTCCATGCTTTGCGTGGTGTGCGCATCGCCAATCAGGGTGACGTCGTAGCCTCGATCGAGAGCGGCGCAGGCCGTGGCACGGATGCACCAGTTGGTTGCCGCGCCAGCCAGCACGAGATGGGTCGCGCAAGTGCCGCAAGCTCGTCCTCCAGGCTGGTCTGTTCGAAGGATGAGTTGAAGTGCTTGTGAAGCCGTTGCTCGCCTCGTGCCGACACCAGTTCGGGGACCCATTGCCACGCCTTGCTGCCGTGCGGCAGATCCTCGTCCGGATGTTGCACCCAGACCAACGGAACGTCGCGTGCGCGAGCGCGCGCGACCACACGGGCAACATTCCCGATCACCCGCGAGGCATCCCGGGCCTCGCGCATGACGCCGGCCTGCACATCGACGACCAGCAGGACCGGAGCCGCGCCTTCGCGAACCGTTGCCGTCGGCTTGTCCTTTACAACGTCATGGGCGAACGAGCGTAACACCGCCGAAGCATTTGCGGCAGGCCGGCAACCAGGTCGGCAAGCGAGTATTCGTGGCCTTCCTTGCCTGCACATCCATGCTGCGGGTCGCACCCGGGCCGGGGCGGTAGACACTGCGTGCCCGCACCGGATCGACGCAGGCCGATGTACCGCCGGCGCCGAGTGCTCCCTACTTCTTGGGATACCGCCGGTCATGGTTTGAGCGCACCATGCGCCGCCGCCGGATGAAATCGATGCCGAGGCGCGCGGCCGAAGCCGGTACCGGCGCTCGACGAGTAGGCAATGGACAAGGACGACAAGTCGTTTACGGGCTTGCCCGGCGGCGGTCTGTTCGTCGTCGCGCTGATGGCCGCTGGCGCCATCTTCATCGGCAGGTCGCCGCTGGAGAGCAGCCGGCCCCAGCTCGAGGAACCGCCGATCGAACACCGCGCGGCGACGCAGGATATCGATGCCCGCTTGTGGCAGGACCCGATCGGCGCCGTCGCCAAGACGCAGGCGGAGGCAGTCGACAAAAGTTCGCTGGAAGGCGATCTGAAAGCACACGGCGCGCAGCGCCTCGCCGAAATGCTGAGACCCGTGACCCATGCCTCCGGCGAGCAGGACAGCGTCGTCGTGCTGGCGGTGATGCTCTCCGGCGGCCCCTATGCGGAACGCGCCGAGAGCCGCCGCCGCACGCGCTATGCGGTATTGGCCGGTGTCAATGCGCGCGGCTTCGTGCCGCGCGACAGCGAGCATCTGGGCTACTTCTATTTCAGCGAACAGGACGCAGCCGAGTCCGAGGCTCGGCCCGCCGTGATCCCGTTCGAGAGTTTCGAGTCGAGCGTCGATTCCAGGCGTTGGCCGGACAATTGCAAGGGCTGCCGCCTGGTCGTGCTGTGGCTCGACAGCTCGCAGTTCGACAACCGGCCGCTTGCCAGGCTCGGCAAGCTGGTGCAACGGGTTCAACCGCCGAATCCGGGCGCGGACGGCAAACCGGCCGTGCGCTGGCGCGTGCTCGGGCCCGCGTCCTCGGACGGCCTGCGTGCCATCGTCCAGGAGGCGTACCTCGATCCGCGCGCGGCAGAGGCACTGAAGGCTTCGGACGTGCGGTTCTTCTCCGGTGCCGCGACGGCGCCCGATGCCGTCGTGCTGCGAACCATCAAGGGGGCTTCCGACGGCACCGTATCGACGTTTCTGAAGAACCACGGCATCGAATTGCTGCGCACCGTCGGCACCGACGACCGCCTGGCCGGCAGCCTGATCAACGAACTCGAGCTGCGCGGGCTGCGTGCCCGACCGCCCAATGGCCGCAAGGTCAAGTGCCCCGAGCAGACCGCTGAAGGCGAACTGGGCGGGTCGCCCCGGGATCTGCCGAGCACGATCGCCATCGTTTCCGAATGGGACACACTCTACGGCCGCGAGCAGCGGCGGCTCTATCGCTATGACGCGAAGACGGACAAACCCGGCTTCTGCGTGACCAACTGGAACTATGTGCGCGGCATCGACGGCCGGCTGCCGGGTGACGCGCCGACCGCTGCTTCATCCGACGGCCGCGCCAAGAAGGACGCGAAGGCCGACGGCTCCGATGCGGCCGGACGCGACGCCTATTTCGAGCGCCCGGAGGGTCAAAGCCAGTTCGACTACCTGCGCCGTCTGGCCTCGCGCATCAAGGAGGAGGATGCCGAGTTGCGCCACCGCTATGGACGCGCGTACGGCATCCGCGCGGTGGGTGTCCTCGGCAACGACGTCTACGACAAGCTGCTCGTGCTGCAGGCCCTGCAGACGGCGATGCCGCATGCGATCTTCTTCACCACGGACCTCGATGCGCGCCTGTTCCACCCGCGCGAACTGGCATGGTCGCGCAACCTGATCGTGGCATCGAACTTCGGCCTGCGCCTGGACGACCCGATCCAGCGCGGCGTACCGCCCTTTCGCGACAGCTATCAGCCGTCGGCCTATCTGAGCACCCTGCTGGCGCTGGCCGATGCCGGCCGTGCCATCGAGGATGACGGCAAAGGCGAGCAGCGCTGGTCGCAGCCCCAGGTCAGCGCCTGGTTCGACAAGCCGCGCCTGTTCGAGGTCTCGCGTTCCGGCGTCTTCGACTACAGCCCGCCTTCGCCGTCCGGCACCGCGGCAGGGCAGGCGCCGATGAGCGTCGGCGGACCGATGCAGTTGGCGTCGCTCGCGCCGGTCTACCCCACCGCCGGCGGCTGGACGCCGCGCTGCGGCCGCTGGCGGCTCGAGTTGTGCGCGAGCCTGCACCCGGACCCCTCGCCGATGTTTGCCGAACTCTCGATTGCGGCACGCTTCCTGATTGCCAGCGCGCTGACCCTGGCCCTTTGGGCGCCCGCCCTGGCACTCAGCCGCGCAGGCAGGCGGCGGTTGCGCCGTTTCGTTGCTGCCGGCGGCAGCAGTGCGGCCAAGCGCACCTCCCGCGCCGTGTGGCTTGTTGCCGGACTCGTCGCTTTGGCGGTCCTGCCGGCCCTGCTGCTGGCGCACGCCTGGCCGGACCTCGCGAAGGCAATCACTGACGACGGCAAGCCGCTGTCGTTCACCGACGGCATCAGTCCCTGGCCCACCTACGCGATCCGGCTTGCCACGCTGGTGCTGTGCCTCTATTTCGTCTTGCTGTCCTGGGCGATGCTGACGTCCAACCTCGACCGCATCGCCCGCGAATTTCGCCTCGGCGCGACACGCCGCCTTCTGGCCGAGCAGCTGAGCGCAGAGGAGCGCAAGCGCGGCCTCTGGCAGCGGCTGGTGGCGATGCTCACCGTGCGCAACTACCACGAGCGGCCCGCGTTGCTGGGATCGAGCACAGGCATGACGCCGGCGGCGACCGCATTCTGGAAGCACTATATCGTCCGCAACCGGGGCGGCGCACGCCTGTTTCGCAGCATGCTTTGCGTCTTGCTGATGGTGGCGCTCGGCGCATTGATCGCGAGCGCGATCGGTGACGCGCCGATCGCGCCGCTGCGCGGCGAGCTGACGGCCGGGATGCAGACATGGACCACGCTGCCGACGGCACTTGCCATCCAGTTCCTGATCTTCTTCGTCGCCGACGCGACGCTGCTGTGCATCTTCTTCATGCGCGGGCTTCGCCTGCACCAGTCCAACTGGCCGCAGCGCACGCTGCAGGCGTTCGAGCAACGTACCGGCGTGCCGTCGGCGTACCTCGACGACTTCATCGATCTCGAATTCATCGCCCGCCGCACGCGCAGCATCGGCAAGCTGATCTACTTCCCCTTCATCGTGCTGTCATTGATGGTGCTGGCGCGCAGCCCCTTCTTCGACGACTGGTATACGCAGCCGACACTGGCGGTGCTGACGACCATCAGCTTCGCCGTCGTGCTGCTGTGCGCCTTCGCGTTGCGCCGCAGCGCGGAGGCGTCGCGCAGCGAGGCGGCGAATCGTCTGCGCGACGCCGCGCTGCGCGCAAAAGGCGCGGCCGGCGACAGCAAGCTCGGTGCCCAGCTCGAAGCGCTGCGCGAGCGCGTCGAGAACCTGCGCGAGGGCGCGTTTGCCAGCTTCACGCAGCAGCCATTGCTGAAGGCGGCGCTGCTGCCCTTCCTGACCTTTGGCGGCTCGTCCCTGTTCGACTATCTGGTGATGCTGAATTTCTAGTGCGGCGCAAGCCGCGTGCTCCGGGCGCCGCAGCCCTGGCCGCCTGCGCGGTACAGCGGCTCCACGACACGATCGCCGCTATTCGAACACCGGCAGCACTTCGCTTCGCAATGCGCTTCGCGCACGATCGATGTCGGGCACGACGGAGCGCACCACGTCCCAGAACCGCGGGCTGTGGTCCATGTGGCGCAGGTGCGCGAGCTCGTGGGCGACCACATAGTCGATCGTCGGCATCGAGAAGTGGACGAGGCGCCAGTTCAGGCGCACCGAGCCGTCGGCGCTCGCGCTGCCCCAGCGCGTCTGCGCCGAGCTGAGCGCGAGGCGGCGCCACTGCACGCCGAGCAGCGCGGCGAAGTGCCGGCACCGCTCTTCGAAGATGCGGCGCGCCTGGCGTTGCAGCCAGCTCTGCACGGCGTCGCGAATCTGCTGCGGCGTCGCGTCGTGCGCCAGCCCGACGCGCAGCGCAGGCGCGCCGGGCTGCGCCGCGGCATCGAGCAGCACGCCGCCGGGCTGTGCGCCGCAGCGCGGATCGAGGACGACGACGAGCGTCGCGCCGAGGAAGGGCAGCGTCGCGCCGTCGCGCCAGTCGATGCGTGCGGCCTGCAGGCGCCGCTCGCGTTCGCGCTGCTCGGCGAGCTTGCGCAGGATCCAGGCCGATTTCTCGCGCAGCGCGGCCTCGATGTCGGCAAGGCCGACCCAGCGCGGCGCGGCAACCGAAAGCCCTTCGGCGCCGACCGCGAAGCCGATGCTGCGCCGGCGCGAGCGGCGCAGTGCGTAGCCGACGCGCTGCGATCCGAGCAGCACCTCGCGTTGCGCATGCGGACGAGAAAGCGGCTCTTGCGCAGCCGGTGCGGTCGATACAGGCGCGGCGTCGGGCACGGGCGGCACGGCCAAGCCGACTTCGGCGCCCGTCTGCGCCACGGCGTCGAACAACCCGAGTTGCAGCGGGTTCGCAAGCTCGATGCGGCGGGGCATTCGCTTCAGGCGCTGGCCGCAGCCGGCGCGTCGATATACGCCTCGGGGTCGAGGCGCCGCATCTCGGTCTCGATCCAGGTTTCGACCTCGTGCATCAGTTCGTCGGGCTGGCGTCCGACAGACTCGATCGGCGCGCCGATCGAGACATCGACGACGCCGGGGCGAATCAGGAAGGTCTTGCGCGGCCAGCATTTCGCCGACGCGACGGCGATCGGCACGACGGGCCGGCCGGTATCCACCGCGAGGCGGGCGCCGCCCGCCTTGTAGGTGCCCTTGCGGCCGCGTGCGATGCGCGTGCCTTCCGGAAACATGATGATCCAGTGGCCGCGCGCCATCAGCTTCGCGCCCTGCGCGGCGACCCGGGCGAAGGCTTCGGTGCGCTTGCTGCGGTCGATGTGGATCATGTCCATGCGCGCCATCGCCCAGCCGAAGAACGGCACATAGAGCAGCTCGCGCTTGAAGACGTAGGCGAGCGGGTGCGACATCAGGCTCGGATAGTAGAAGGTCTCCCACGTCGACTGATGCTTGGACAGCAGGATGACCGCTGCCGTCGCGTCGGCCTTCGCCGGCAGGTTCTCGAGCCCGCGCACGCGCGGCACGACACCGCAGATCGTGCGGCAGCCCCACATCGCGGTGCGCACCCAGGCGATGCACATCCAGTAGATCGGATTGCCGCGCACGAAGATCGAAGCGACGACGACCGCGAGCCCCCACGGCACGACCGTGACTCCCATCCACAGCACGAACAACGCCGAGCGCAGCGCCGACGCGGCCAAAGCCGTCACCCTAGATTCGGCAGTTGGACGCGCCCGAGCGGGCCGCGCTGCGGCGTGCCGGCAAGACGCGACAACGCTGCGGGCTCATGCCCGCGAGGAGGAGCAACGCAGCCAGCG
>JACSRM010000270.1 GCA_014879745.1 Burkholderiaceae bacterium
ATCCATGCGCCCGGCCTCGATCTTCGAGAAGTCGAGGATGTCGTTGATGATCGCGAGCAGCGCGTCGCCCGAGTCGCGGATGGTCGAGGCGAAGTCGCGCTGCTCGTCCGACAGGGGCGTATCGAGCAGCAGCCCGCTCATGCCGATCACCGCGTTCATCGGCGTGCGGATCTCGTGGCTCATCGTCGCGAGGAAGGCGCTCTTCGCTTCGTTGGCCGACTCCGCCTGGGCGCGCGCCTCCTGCGTCTCCTCGAACATCCTCGCGTTCTGGATCGCGATCACTGCCTGGTCGGCGAAGGTCTTGATGAGCGCGATCTCCTTGTCGCTGAAGGGCTTGACGGGAACGCGCGCGATCGAGAACGCGCCGATGCCTTCGCCGCGCCAGACCAGCGGCACCCACAGCTGCGAGTGCTCGCCCAGCCAGCCGAGGCGTTCGCGCAGCGAGGGCGGCACGTCGGGGCCGTGCAGTACGTCGGGATAGTGGACGACGACGCGCTTCTTCGCGACGTAGCCGTGGATCGTCTCGCCCACCGGCGCCGGGTAGTAGTTGCGCAGCCACTCGAGGATACGCGGATACAGCGCGTCGTCCGCAAAGCGCGGTGTGGCGTTGAGCTGGACGTGGACCAGGCCGTCATCGCCGATCAGCCCGAAGTTCACGTAGTTTGTCTTCAGGATGTCCTGCGCGCTCTGGACGATGCGCTCGAACACCGGCGTCGCGTCGGCCACCGACTGGCCGATCACGGTCAGCACTTCCGCGCTCGCCGTCTGCTGCGCCAGCGCCTCCTTCGTCTCGTTGAACAGCCGCGCGTTCTGGATCGCGATCACCGCCTGGTCGGCGAAGGACTTCAGCTGCGCCAGTTCCTTGTCCGCGAACGGCCGCGGCGGCTGGCGGATCACCTGGATCGTGCCGATGCCGTGCTCCTGCCACAGCATGGGCGCCATCGCGATCGTGTAGTTGCCCGATTGCTCGGCGATGCGGCGCAGCACGCGCGGCGTCTCGGGGTCGTCGGCCAGTGCGTCGGCGATATGCAGCACGCGGCGCTCGCGCAAGGCGCGGCCGGCCGGCGTGCGCTCGACCGGCGCCGGCAGCGTCGCGGCGACCACTTCGCGGGCATCGCCCAGGTATTCGCCGATCACGAGTTGCCCGCCATCGTCGACGAGCAGCACCGCGGCCTCGTCGGCGTCGAACAGCTCGCGGCAGCTGCGCAGGATGCGCTCGAACACCGGCCGCGTGTCGGCGACGGAGTTGCTGATGACGCCGAGCACCTCGGCCGACGCCTTCTGCTGCTCGTACGCGTCGCGGGTTTCGTTGAACAGGCGCGCGTTCTCGATCGCGATCACCGCCTGGTCGCAGAACGCGCGCAGCAGCGCGATCTCGCGGTCGCTGAACGCGCCGGGCGTCTGGCGCGTGATACCGAGGGCGCCGATGCACTCGTCGCCCTGCAGGATCGGCAGCATCAGCGATGCGCGAAAGCCTTCCGCGGCCTGTATCCGCTGCTGGTGCGGCGGCAGTTCGACGGCAAGCCAGTCCGGCAGGTGCAGCATCTGCCTGCCCAGCATCACCTGCGACGGGTAGTTCGCCTGCGCATCCAGCGGCACCAGCTCCGGCGACGGGCCGCTGAGCGGCTGCCCGGGGCGGGCAACCGACATCGCGCGAAAGGCGTTGCCCTCGCGCATGAGAAGAACCACCGACGCACCGGTAAAGAGCCGCGAGGCCGCGCCGACGATGGCGTGGAAGACCGGCTGGACGTCGCTGGGCGACGCGCTGATGACGCCAAGGATCTCCGCCGTCGCCGTCTGGCGCTCGAGCGCCTCCTGCGTCTCGCGAAAGAGGCGCGCATTCTGGATCGCGATCGCCGCCTGGTCGGCGAAGGTGCGCAGCAGCGCGATTTCCTTGGCGGCGAACGGCTGCGGTGGCTGGCGCATGACGAGGATCGAGCCGATGCCGCGCTCCTCGCACAGCATCGGCGCGAAGACGCCCGAGTAGTGGCCGACGAGGTCGACGGCGGCGCGGGTCGCGAGCGGCAGGTCGGGCGCGGTGGCAGTGTCGGCGATGTAGATCGTGCGCCGCTCGCGGATCGCGAGCCCGGTCGCCGTCTCGCCGAGCGGCCTGGGCAAGGCCGCCGTCATGGCCTGGATCGCCGCGCCGCGCAGCGCCCCGGCGTGAAGCAGCCCGTCGTCGCCGGCGATGAAGATCGCGAGCTGGTCGGTCGCGAACAGGCGCTCGCAACTGTCGAGAATCTTGTCGAAAACCGGCGCCGTGTCGGCAACCGAACTGCTGATGACCTGCAGCACCTCGGCGGTCGCGGTCTGTTGCCCGAGCGCCTCGCGCGTCTCGTCGAACAGGCGTGCGTTGTGCAGCGCGATCGCCGCCTGGCGCGACAGACCCTCGAGGAAGGCGAGGTCGCGCGCGTCGAAGGCGTCGCCGCCGCCGCGCCACACCGCCATTGCGCCGAGCACCGCGGCCCCGGCGCCGAGCAGCGGCACGACCATCAGACGCTCGCCGCTGGCCGCGGGCGTGCCGGGAAGCTGCAGCGCGCGCGGGTCGGCCGCCGCGTCGTTGACGAACTCGGCGCGGCCGCTTTGCAGCAGGCGGCCGATGATGCCCTCGCCCGGCTCGATCGCCGTCGCCTGCAATGCCGTGGCGAGCTCGCCGAGGGCGACGATCGCGCGGTAGCGTCCGTTCGACGCATCGGGCAGGAAGATCGCCGAGCTCTGCGCCGCGAGCAGCTCCTTGGCGTGGCCGGCGATGCGGTCGAGCACGGTCGCCAGGTCGAGCGTCGCCGACAGGTCGCGGCCGACCGCCGCGAGCGCGCTCGACTCGCGCTCGCGGCGCTGCGTGTCCTCGAGCAGGCGCGCGTTCTCGAGCGCAACGCCCAGGCTCGCTGCGATCGTCGACAGCAGCCGCGCGTCGGCGTCGCCAAAGGCGTTCTCGCGCGCGTAGTCCTCGATGACGATCGCGCCGAGGAAGCGCTCGCCCGAGAACATCGGCACGAACACCGACGACAGGCTGACGTCGCTGCCTTCGAAGTGGTGCAGCCCGAGCCGGTCGGCGTGCGCCTGGTCGCCGACGATGACCGGCCTGCGCTGCAGCAGCGCCCGGTCGATCGGGCGCTCGAGGCTGTCGGCGACCGGCGGATAGTGCCGGCGCGCGCCGTGCTCGTAGGCGTAGAGGATGCGGCGCATGCCGGCCGCCTCGTCGCGCCAGTTGATCGCGATGTCGCCCGAGGCGAAGACCTCGCGCAGTTTGTCGCCGACGAGATCGACGATGGCCTGGAAGTTCATCTCCTCTGCCATGCCCTGCTGGATGCCGTTGAGCAGCGCCAGCTCGGCGGCGCGCTGCTCGCTCTGCTTGAACAGGCGCTGCGTCTCGTCGAACAGGCGCGCGTTCTCGAGCGCCGTGCCCAGACTCGCGGCCAGGGTCTGCAGCAGCCGCAGATCGGCTTCGGTGAAGGCGTCGAAGCGCTCGACGTTCTGGATGCTGATGTAGCCGCGCACGTCCGAGTCGGCCACCATCGGCACGAACATGCCGGACATGGGCGCCTTGCTTCCGTCGATCACCTGGCCACCGCGCTCGGCCATGACCTGCGGCGTGATGCGGTTGTGGAAGAACGGCTGCCGGGTCTCGATCAGGTTGCGGCGCGAACGGTTGATCCGGCGCGGCGCGGAATGCTGCCGGCTTCCCAGCTCCCACTCGTAGTTGAAGATCTCGATGTCGCGGGCATGGTCGAAGGTGCCGATCAGGACCGACTGTTGGTCGAAGAGGTCGCGGATCCGGTCGCCGACGAGGTCATAGATCGCCTGCATGTCGAGCTTCGATGCAAGCCCCTCCTGCACGCTGTTGATGATCGCCAGTTCGGCGCCACGTCGTTCGGCCTCGGCGCGCGCTGCGCGCGCCTCGGCGCTGCGCTCGGCGATCCGGGCTTCTAGCCCGGCCGCGAAGCGCAGCCCGGCGAGCGCCACGCCGGCCTGGCTGGCGAGCAGGGCGAGCAGGTCGCGCTCGGCATCGCCGAAGCGGCCGAAGGCGCCGTCGATATCGGCGTAGAGAACGCCGTGTACCTCATCCTGTGCCAGCAGCGGCGCGACGATGCACGAGCGCTGGTCGGCCGCCGCAGCGCCTGCGGGGCCGCGGCGCAGGCGCGCGCGGCGGGTCGTGCGCGCCTCGGCCAGCCAGGGCGTGACGGCAAGCAGCAGGTCCGAAGCTTCCTCAGCGGCGGGCAGCAGCGATCCGGCGATCGTCGGGCCGGCCGGCGCATCGAGCACCAGCAGCACGCGGCTGGCCCCGGTCAGTTCGAAGGCTTCTCCGACCAGCACGTCGGCGAGTTCCGCGGCGCTGCGCAGCGCGTTCATGCGAAGGCCCGCATCGACGAGGCGCAGGCATTGCCCGGGCGTGGCGGCAAGCGGCGCGCGCCGCGCCGAACGGGCCGGTGCGGCCATGCGCTTCGTCGTTGCGTCATTGCGCATCGCGGATCCCGGCTTGCAGCAAGGCCGCGACGAGCGCGTCGACACGAATCGGCTTCGTGACGTAGTCGTCCATGCCGGCGGCGAGGCACTCCTCGCGGTCGCCCTGCATCGCGTTGGCCGTCATCGCGACGATACGCGGCCGCGCCGCGGATTCCGGCCAGCGCGCGACGATGCGGCGCGATGCCTCGAGCCCGTCCATCTCGGGCATCTGCACGTCCATCAGGACGACGTCGTAGGTCTGGCGCGCGACGCACTCGATCGCCTCGATGCCGTTGCTCGCCACGTCGGCCCGGTAGCCCATCTGCTGCAGCAGGCGCAGCGCGAGCTTCTGGTTCACCGCGTTGTCCTCGGCGAGCAGGATGCGCAGCGGGTGGCGTGCGGCCATGCCGGCGTCGATCCTCGGTCGTGCCGGCTCGGCCCGGCGTGCGGCCGGCGCTTCGCCGAGCAGCGCCGCGAGCGTATCGAAGAGCGCGCTCTGGTGCAGCGGCTTGGCGAGCGTCGCCGCGAAAAGGGTGTCGACCATCGCCTCCTTGCGCCCGAGCGACGAGAACAGCACCAGCGGCAGCGCGTGGCCCGCGGCGCGGATGCGCTGCGCCAGTTCGCGGCCGTCCATCTCCGGCATGTGCATGTCCAGGATCGCGAGGTCGAACGGCTGCGCGGCGAGCATCTCGAGCGCCTGCCCGGGGAACTCGGTGTCCTGCACCGCCATGCCCCACT
>JACSRM010000435.1 GCA_014879745.1 Burkholderiaceae bacterium
AGTCGCACGCCTGGAAAGCGTGTGGGGGCTAAACACCCCCCGCGGGTTCGAATCCCGCTCCCTCCGCCAGCCGATGCCCCGCGCAGGCGTGAATCCAGCGCTGTCGGCACGGCTTCCGCAACCACGATCGCGACTCGCTGACGCGATGCAACTCAGCACCTCGGAGAGTCGCGCACTCGCCAGCCTCTTCGGGCTGCTCGGCGAGGACATGGCCGAACACGAGGTGCGCGAGCGCGTCGGCCGCGCGCTGCTCGACCTGCTGCGCGCCGACTACTACGCCTCGTTCGTCTGGGACGACGACCAGCGCCGTTTCGGCGGCTGCGTCACGATCAACATGAACCCGGCGACGCTGCGCAGCTACGACGAGTACTTCCAGTTCAACGACCCGATCACGTTCGAGCTGCAGGCGCGGCGCGTGCCGACGCTCGTCACGCAGGTGATGCCGCAGCGCGAGCTGATGCGCACCGAGTTCTACAACGACTTCCTCGCCCGCGACGGCCTGCACTGGGGCGTGAACCTCTACAGCTACAGCGGCGGCCGCAACATCGGCGACATGCGCATCTGGCGCGGCCGGCGGCGCGACAACTTCGACGCCCGCACGCTCGAGATGCTGCGCCTGATCGAGCCCGCGTTCACCGCCGCGCTGCAACGCGCCGCGCTGCGCCGGCGGCGCGGGGCGGCGGACGATGACAACCTGAACGCCCTCTCGCCGCGCGAACTGTCGGTCGCCCGCATGGTCGGCGCCGGGCTGACCGACAAGCAGATCGCAAGGCAACTCGGCGTCGAACTGTGCACCGTGCGCACCTACCTGATGCGATGCTGCGAGAAGCTGCGGGTGCAGCGCCGCAGCGCGCTCGCCGCGGCGGTCGCGCGCCGCGGCGCGAGCTGAGCTTCAGCGTTTCGGCGCCGGCAGCCGGCCGAACACATCCTCGAGCGCGAGGCCGATCGCGATCAGCTTGCGGTCGCTCCCCGCCGGGCCGTCGAGTTCGAGTCCGACCGGCAGCTTGCTGGACGCGCCGAGCGCGATCGGGATTTGCAGGCCGGGGATGCCGGCGTTGCTGCCGGGGTCGGTGTTCTGGATGTAGGCGACGAAGTTCGCAAGGCTGCTCGATTCGGGGTTGGCGGCGATCGCCACCTTGGGCACCGTCGGGAAGACGAGCGCGTCGAGCTTGTGTCTGGCGAACGTCTCCTTGTAGAGCTTTTGCAGCGCCGGGCGCGCCGTCTTCATCGCCGCCTCGTACGCCGGCCTGGCGTCGACGACGGTGTTGTCCGGCCCGGGCAGCTTGCGCGGGATGACGAAGGCGTCGTAGGTCGCCTTGACGTCGGGGCTCGAGATCTGCCTGGCGAGGTCTGCGATCGTGATGCCGGTGCCGGTCGTCGCGAGGAACTTCACCATGTCGTCGTAGGCCTCGTAGAGCGCGACCGGAAAGCCGATCGCGCCGTTGAGGTCGGCGAGCTTGGGCATCTCGACGTCGACGATCGTCACGCCAGCGGCCTTCATCTTCGCCACCGCGCCGTCGTACGCCGCCTGGGTGTCGGGGTCGAGGTTGGCGAGCATCGAAGGCGTCACGCCCAGGCGCAGCTTGTGCAGATCGGCGGCCTCGAGCGGCCTGCCGCCGGCGATCACGCGGTCGAGCAGCGCGACGTCGGCCATCGCGACCGCCATCGGCCCGGCCGTGTCGCGGGTGTGCGAAATCGGCGCGATGCCTTTCTGCGAGTAACGGCCCACCGTCGGGCGCAGCGCCGCGCAGCCGTTGAGCGCGCAGGGGATGCGAACCGAACCGCCGGTGTCGGTGCCGACCCCGATGCTGACGATGCGCGCGCCGAGCGCCGCGCCGTTGCCCGAAGACGAACCACCGGCGATCTTCGTCGCATCGTAGGCGTTGCGCACGCCGGGCTCGGCGCCGGTCTTGAACGCGGTGTTGTAGCCCGAGATGCCGAACGCCAGCTCGTGCAGGTTGGTCTTGCCGAGCACGATCGCGCCCGCTGCGCGCAGCTTGGCGGCGACCGGCGCGTCGGCCTTGGGCACATAGTCCTTCAGCGCCGGCGTGCCCGCTGTCGCCGGCAGCCCGGCGACACCGATGTTGTCCTTGACGACGACCGGCACGCCTTCGAGCGGCTTGCACTTGCCGCCGCGCTTGCGCGCGGCATCGACCACCCTGGCGGCCTTCATCGCGCCGGCCTCGTCGAGCGTGATGAAGGCGTTCAGGTCGGGGCGTGCCTTGGCACGTTCGATGGCGGCGCTCACCAGCGCCTCGCTCGTCAGCCGGCCGGCACAGATATCGGCCGCGGCCTGCGTGGCGGTCAGCGTGTCGAGGTCCGGCGCGGCGTGCACCGAAAGCGACAGGGCCGCGGCCGAGGCGAGCAGCGTTGGGCGCAGGATGGGCATGGGAGTCTCCGACGTCGGGTTGCGGGCCGGTTCGAGCACCTGCCCTGGCGCCGGATTGTGATCATCCTCCCCTCGCCTGGCTGTCCTCATTTGCGTGGACAGCGCGCTTACGCCTCGTCGAGGCAGCCGAGCCTCGCCCTCTGCCGAGGGTTCTCGAAGTTCGCCATCGCCGTCTTCATCCGCCGGAAGCCGGGCTTCGCGTAGAACGCCTCCCGGCCCGGCACGGCGTAGTGGATGATCCTGCGGTGCCCGCGCGGCTGCGCGACGAGACGCCCGGCGATTGCCCGGCCAAGTCCCCTGCCTTGATGGCTCGGCAGGACCCCGATGTCGCAGAGGTGCGCGCAATCGGCGCCGTCTGCCGGCTCCCGCCCGGCGCCGACGAGTCGGCCGGCGTCTTGCGAACAGCCTCCTACAACGACGGCGCGGGGCCCATTTGCAGGTGCGCGACGATCGTTTGCGCATCGCGGCGCAGCGCTCGCAGCCATCCACCGAGACGGCTTGCCGGGCTTGCCGGCGCGACCTCGATCTGCAGCCGCGACCTGCCGAGCGCCTCGATCACGGTGTGCATCCCGTGCAACTCGTGCGCCTCGCCGGCGCCGAGCACGGTGTCCTCGGGTTCGCCGTTCTCGGTCAGCCAGGCTGCACCGTCGAGTACCCGCACCCGGCCGCGGCCGCCGTCGAGGATCAAGAGTTGCGCGCGATCGAGGGCGATCGTCGTTGCCGTCCGTATCGTGTTCCTCATGATGGACTCCATTCACTCTGCGCATCCATGCGTGCCCAGTGGCGTCATTGGATTCCTGGTCGCCCTGCAGGACAAACGAAAAGATCGCAGTTGATGGATGCGCAAACTGCATGTATGGTCGAACCATGGCAACCCGACCGTCGAGCGAGCGCGCAAGACGCAGGCCGATCGGCCTGACCGCGCTGCGCGGCTTCGAGGCGGCGGCGCGGCTGCTGTCGTTCACCGCCGCGGCGGCCGAGCTGAACCTGACGCAATCGTCGATCAGCCGCCAGATCGCGCAGCTCGAGCAACAGGTCGGCCGGCCCCTCTTCGTGCGCAAGACGCGCGCGCTCGCGCTCACCGCCGCCGGTACGCAGCTCCTGCATGCGGTGCGCCAGGCGCTCAGCGGCATCGACGCGACGGTGGGCGAGATCCGCGGCGCCGCCAGCGTGCGCCGTGTCACGCTGAGCACCTACGCCTCGTTCGCGTCGCTCTGGCTCGTGCCCAGGCTGGCGCAGTTCCAGCGCGAGCATCCCGAGATCGAAATCCGGCTCGACGCGTCGGACCGGGTCGTCGACCTGCAGGCCGACGATATCGACCTCGCGGTGCGCTGGGTGCCTTCGGACAAGCTCGCGGCCGGCGCAACGCTGCTCATCGACGACCTGGTCGCCCCGGCCATCAGCCCTCGCCTGCTCGGCGCGTCGAAGCCGCAGACGCCGGCCGATCTCGCCCACTGGCCGCTGCTCGATCTGGACAGCAGCGTGCCGGGCGCGCGTCGATTGAATTGGGCTTCATGGTTCGACTTCGCAGGCGCCGGCAGCGTCGATCCCGCGGCCGGGCGGCTCGTCTTCTCGTTCGTCGATCAGGCGGTGCAGGCGGCGATCCGCGGCCAAGGTGTGGCGCTGATGCGCTCACCGTTCCTGCAGGACTGCGTCGCCAGCGGCGATCTGGTGATGCCGTTCCCGCGCATCCGCATGCCCTCGGGCTACCGGCACGTTCTCGCCGTCAATCCCGAGGCTGCGCGCAAGCCACATGTCGAAACCTTCCTCGGCTGGCTGACGCAACAGTTCAAACGCGCGCCGCGGCTCGCGCCGTGACGCCTGCGCGCGATCCTCACTGCAGATCGATACTGGCGTCGTAGGTCACCTTCAGCCCGAGTTCCGCGATCTCGAGCGTCATCGTCGCCGCCAGCGCCCTTGTCTCGGGCCTGGCTTGCACCGCGGCCCGGACCGCCTGCTCGATCTCGCGCTGCGAGTTCACGCCCACCGTCCGCAGGAACTTGCGGATGCTTGCATTCAATGCTTCTTCGTTCACTTCGCTGCTCCGATGCACCGCCGATCCGACAGCCGCTCGTCAACGCCCGGCGGCGTGGCGGGCGACCCAATCGGCGTATGCGTTGATATAGCGCTGCAGGAATTCGCGCGTCTCGGCCTGCGTGACTTCGCCCGCCTCGTCGAACAGCTTGGCGGCGCCGCCGAGATAGGCCTCCGGCTGGCCCATCATCGGCACGTCCAGGAAGACCATCGACTGACGCAGGTGGTGGTTGGCGCCGAAGCCGCCGACCGCACCGGTCGAAACACTGACGACGCCGCCCGGCTTGCCGCTCCAGACACTCGTGCCGTACGGCCGCGAGCCGCAGTCGATCGCATTCTTCAGCACGCCCGGTACCGAGCGGTTGTATTCCGGCGTGATGAAGAGCACCGCATCCGCAGCCTGGATTCGGGACTTGAACGCCACCACGGCCGACGGCAGCGCCTTCTCGAAATCCTGGCTGAACAACGGCAGGTCGCCGATTTCGACGATCTCGAGCGAGAGCGTATCCGGCGCGAGGCGTGCGAGCGCATGCGCCATCTTGCGGTTGTACGAATCCTTGCGCAGGCTGCCGACGATGACGGCGACCTTGTAGGGTGCGGGCATGATGTTCCTTTCAGGGGCCGGCCCGAGCGCGTCAGGCACGTTCGCGCGTGGACACTATCACGCCCGTGCCGGGCGGTTGCGCAGCAGGGCCTTTGCTCTCGAGAAAACGCCGGGCCGCCCCAAGTTTTCTTGCGCCCCCG
>JACSRM010000437.1 GCA_014879745.1 Burkholderiaceae bacterium
GGGTCGCCGTAGATGGTGCGGATCATGCCCGGCCAGGGGCGCTTGATGACGAGGATGCCGCCCTTGCCCCACTCCATCTCCTGCCCCGTCTCGTCGACGACGGCGGCCATGATGCCCGGGAACGGCAGGGTGCACGAGCCGGGAACGAGCGGCGTCACGCCCGGCAGCGGCGTGATCATGTGGCCGGCGGTCTCGGTCTGCCACCAGGTGTCGACGATCGGGCAGCGGCCGCCACCGACGTTCTCGTAGTACCACTCCCAGGCCGCGGGATTGATCGGCTCGCCGACCGAGCCGAGGATGCGCAGGCTGTTCAGGTCGTATTTGCGGGGATGCACCGCAGCCGTCGTCTCGGCGGCCTTGATCAGCGAGCGGATCGCCGTCGGCGCGGTATAGAAGACGCTCACCTTGTGATCCTGGATCATCTTCCAGAAGCGGCCCGCGTCCGGATAGGTCGGGACGCCCTCGAAGACGATCTCGGTCGCGCCGAGTGCGAGCGGGCCGTAGGTGATGTAGGTGTGGCCCGTGACCCAGCCGATATCGGCCGTGCACCAGAAGATATCGTCGGGCTTCAAGTCGAAGGTCCACTTCGTCGTCAGCGCGGCGAACATCAGGTAGCCGCCGGTGCTGTGCTGCACGCCCTTCGGTTTGCCGGTCGAGCCCGAGGTATAGAGCAGGAACAGCGGATGCTCGGCGCCGACCCATTCGGGCTCGCAGGTCGCCGGCAGGTCGTAGGTCACCTCGTGCAGCCACTTGTCGCGCGGCGCATTCCACGCGATCTTGCCGCCGGTGCGCTGATAGACGATGACGTCCTTCACGCTCTCGCAGCCGTCGAGCGCGAGCGCCTCGTCGACGATCGCCTTCAGCGGCAGTTGCTTGCCGCCGCGCAACTGCTCGTCGGCGGTGATCACCATCACCGCCTTGGCGTCGGCGATGCGGTCGCGCAGGCTTTGCGCCGAGAAACCGCCGAAGACGACCGAGTGCGTCGCGCCGATGCGCGCGCAGGCCTGCATCGCGACGATGCCCTCGACCGACATCGACATGTAGATGACGACGCGGTCGCCCTTCTTGACGCCGCGCGCCTTCAGCGCATTCGCGAGCCGGCAGGTGCGTGCGAGCAGGTCCTTGTACGTGACGCGCGTGACCTTGCCGTCGTCGGCTTCGAAGATGACCGCGACCTTGTCGCCGCGGCCGGCCTCGACGTTGCGGTCGAGACAGTTGTAGGAGACATTCAGGGTGCCGTCCTCGAACCACTTGAAAAACGGCGCCTTGCTTTCGTCGAGCACCTTGGTGAACGGCGTCTTCCAGCTCACCAGCTCGCGCGCCAGGCGTGACCAGTAGCCTTCGTAGTCGGATGCGGCTTCGGCGCACAGCTTCTCGTAGGCGGCCATGCCCGAGACGTAGGCGTTCTTGACGAGGGCCGGCGGCGGCGCGTAGAGCTTGGCTTCCTGCGGAACTTGGGTTTCGGCGGTGGACATGCGGGTCTCCTTCTGTGGGCTTCGAGGCATTGCGCACGATAGGCGGACGCTCTTACGAAGCGCTTACTCTATCGACAATCGGGTGTCGGGTCACCTCCGGCAGCGATGACCATTGTGGGACAAGTCGTTCGCCGCGGCGCGCCCGGCCCTCCCCACCCGGCGCACCCGCCGCTCAGCCCTGCTCGGGCGAGCACAGCGGGTCGGCCGCGATCTCGTCCTGCAGCCAGCGGACGAAACCGGCCATCGCCGCCGCCGGCTCGGCGCCCTCCGGAACGACGACGCCGTACGAGCGCCGGCTGCTCACCGGCCGATTGCAAAGGACGACGAGTTCGCCGCGCGCCAGTTCCGCCTGCACCAGCATGGCCGGCATCAAGGCGACGCCCAGACCGCTGACGGCGGCACTCGCGAGCATCGAGAACAGCTCGTAGCGCGGCCCGCGCAAGGCGTGCGGCGTCTCTACTCCGAATGCTTCGCACCACTGGCGCCAGGCGTCGGTGCGCGTGCTTTGCTGCAGCAGCGGCGCGCGCGCCACGTCCGCTACCCGCCAGATCTTGCGGCGCGCGGCAAACTGCGGGCTCGCGATCGGCACCACCCGCTCATCCATCAGCGGCGTCGTCCGCGTGCCGGGCCAGTTTTTCACCTGCTCGTCGGTGCCCGCATAGAGCGCACCGTCGTACGGCGTTTCCGAGAACAGGAAGGGTCGCGTGCAGGTATCGATGTGCACCGTGACCTCGGGACAGACGGCGGCAAAGCGCGCCAGCCGCGGCACGAGCCAGCGCGCGGCAAACGTCGGCACCGCGGCGATATGCAGCGCGCCCTGCCCGCCGCCCGACATCGCGTCCAGCGTATCGCGTTCCAGACCATCCAGCCGTCCGCCGATTTGGCGCGCATAGGTCGCGCCGGCCGGCGTCAGCGCGACGCCGTGGCGGGTGCGCGCGAACAGGCGCACGCCGACGAACTGCTCGAGCGCCGCGATGCGCCGGGAGATCGCTCCCTGCGTCAGCGAAAGCTCCTGTGCCGCTCGCGTATAGCTCTGGTGGCGGGCAGCCGCCTCGAAGCAGTCGAGCGCCTGCAGGGTGGGGAGTCTTCGTCGCATCGCGCCGGGTTTCGTGACGTTGATCGGAGGCCTGCGGTGTCGACTCAGATATTCGCATACCTCATGTCTCGGTGAACAACTTTCGCTTGTCCGCCCGGGCTTCGCCGCCTAGGATCGAAGCATTCCTTCACCGAACGCGCGCCGCGACGGCGCCGCGCCCCACAGGAGCGACCGATGAGCCACGCCAAAGCCAACTTCCACTGGGACGACCCGCTGCTGCTCGAACACCAGCTCAGCGCCGACGAGCGCGCGGTGCGCGATGCCGCCCGTGCGTACTGCCAGGACAAGCTCGCACCGCGCGTGCTCGAAGCGTTTCGCCACGAGCGGACCGATGCGGCAATCTTTCGCGAGATGGGCGAACTCGGCCTGCTCGGCGCGACGATCCCCGAGGCGTACGGCGGCGCGGGACTGAACTACGTCTGCTACGGCCTGATCGCGCGCGAGGTCGAGCGCATCGACTCCGGCTACCGCTCGATGATGAGCGTGCAGAGCTCGCTCGTCATGGTGCCGATCAACGAGTTCGGCACCGAGGAGCAGAAGCGCAAGTACCTGCCCAAGCTCGCGACCGGCGAGACGATCGGCTGCTTCGGCCTGACCGAGCCGAACCACGGCTCCGACCCCGGCAGCATGGTCACCCGCGCGCGCAAGACCGACGGCGGCTGGAACCTGACCGGTGCGAAGACGTGGATTACCAACAGCCCGATCGCCGACGTCTTCGTCGTCTGGGCCAAGGACGACGAGGGCGCGATCCGCGGCTTCATCCTCGAGAAAGGCTGGAAGGGCTTGTCCGCGCCGGCGATCCACGGCAAGGTCGGCCTCAGGGCGTCGATCACCGGCGAGATCGTGATGGACGAGGTCTTCTGCCCCGACGCCAACGCCTTCCCCGATGTGCGCGGCCTGAAGGGGCCGTTCACCTGCCTGAACAGTGCGCGTTACGGCATCGCCTGGGGCGCGCTCGGCGCGGCCGAGGATTGCTGGCACCGGGCGCGCCAGTACACGCTGGACCGCAAGCAGTTCGGCCGCCCGCTCGCCGCCAACCAGCTGATCCAGAAGAAGCTCGCCGACATGCAGACCGAGATCACGCTCGGCCTGCAGGGGTGCCTGCGCCTCGGGCGGATGAAGGACGAGGGCACGGCCGCGGTCGAGATCACCTCGATCATGAAGCGCAACAGCTGCGGCAAGAGCCTCGACATCGCGCGCCTGGCGCGCGACATGCTCGGCGGCAACGGCATCAGCGACGAGTTCGGTATCGCCCGCCACCTCGTCAACCTCGAAGTCGTCAACACCTACGAGGGGACGCACGACGTGCACGCCCTGATCCTCGGGCGGGCAATCACCGGCATCGCGGCCTTTGGAGGTTGAGATGGCCGGGCCCGCAGCGCGCCGTGCACCGCTCGACGGCATCCGGGTGCTCGACCTGTCGCGCGTGCTCGCCGGCCCCTGGTGCGGCCAGCAACTCGCCGACCTCGGCGCCGATGTCGTCAAGGTCGAGCGTCCCGAAGGCGGCGACGATACGCGCGCCTGGGGGCCGCCGAACCTGAAGGACGCGGCGGGCAACGCGACGGGCGAATCGGCCTACTACCTCTGCACGAACCGCAACAAGCGCTCGATCACGATCGACATGGCGCAGCCTGCGGGCCAGGCGCTGATCCGCCGGCTCGCAGCGCAGGCCGATGTCGTGATCGAGAATTTCAAGCTGGGCGGGCTCGCGAAGTACGGGCTCGACTATCCGGCCCTCTCGGCGTCGAATCCGCGCCTCGTGTACTGCTCGATCACCGGCTTCGGCCAGACCGGGCCTTATGCGCCGCGCGCGGGCTACGATCTGCTGATCCAGGGTATGGGCGGGCTGATGTCGATCACCGGCCGTGCCGACGGCGACGAGGGCGCCGGCCCGCAGAAGGTCGGCGTCGCACTCACCGATATCATGACCGGCCTGTACGCGACGATCGCGGTGCAGGCGGCATTGATCGAGCGCGAGCGCTCCGGCCGCGGACAGCATATCGACCTCGCGCTGCTCGACGTGCAGATCGCCTGCCTCGGCAACCAGGCGTCGAACTACCTGGCCGGCGGCGTCGTGCCGCGCCGCATGGGCAATGCGCATCCGAATATCGTCCCCTACCAGGACTTTCAGACCGCCGACGGCTACATGATCCTCGCCGTCGGCAACGACGCCCAGTTCACCCGCTTCTGCGAGGTCGCCGGCCATGCCGAGTGGGCGCACGACGAGCGCTTCACGAGCAACCCGCAGCGCGTCGCCAACCGCGGCACGCTGATCGCGATGATTCGCGAGGCGACGCTGCAGCGCACGACGCGCGAATGGGTCGCCGCGCTCGAGGCAGCGGGCGTGCCGTGCGGTCCGATCAACCGCATCGATCAGGTCTTCGACGACGCCCAAGTGCGCGCGCGCGGCCTGCGCATCGAACTGCCGCACCCGGCGGCGGGCGTCGTACCGCTCGTCGCGAACCCGATCCGCCTGTCCGAGACGCCGATCGAGTACCGCCGCGCGCCGCCGATGCTCGGCGAGCATTCACGACAAGTGCTGCGCGACTGGCTGGGCGACGAGGCCGCAGCGGGCG
>JACSRM010000273.1 GCA_014879745.1 Burkholderiaceae bacterium
GGCGATGGCCGAGTGGATGACCGCCTTGTGCCGAGGGATGCAATCCATCGCATTGCGGACATGACCCGCAAAGCGCACCAGATCGTCGACCCGGAGTTCGCGCGCCAGAGATTCGAGCCGTGGCCTGTCCGGGCCGTCGCCGATCAGCGTCAGCCGCAAGGGTTTCCCGCGCGCGCGCAGCGCGGCAAGGATCTCGAGCAGGTAGGCTTGGTTCTTGCGCGGTTCGAGGGTCCCGACGCTAACCAGGTCGCCGTCCGGGGGGTGACTCTCGCTCGATGCGCGGGGGCGATCGACGAAGTTCGGAATCACCGCATACGGCCGTCCCGCTGCTGCAGGCACCCTGCCGAAGACCTCGCGCCGCATGAACTCCGAGACGAAGACCA
Source organism: Burkholderiaceae bacterium (assembly GCA_014879745.1). Lineage (GTDB taxonomy): Bacteria > Pseudomonadota > Gammaproteobacteria > Burkholderiales > Burkholderiaceae_C > CAIKUF01. The sequence goes on from JACSRM010000273.1 coordinate 384, forward strand.
ATGCGTCCACCTGCCCGAGGACGGCGGCCTCCAACTCGAGAATGCCGTGATACACGCGATGGCTGGCCGGCAGCACGCCCTTGCCCTCCCACTCGAGCGCCTGCGACACGTTGAAGTGCACGACCATCACCACCCGCTGACGGGGCGACGTTCGTGTCGCCAGCGCCGCCGCGGCGGACACCGGGCATTGGGCGTAGATCACGCAAGCCCCGGCATGCGCCAGCACGCCGCGAAGCGCACGCCGCAGCATGATCGCGTGCCAGTGCCGATACCACCATACACCCCACGGCGGGCTTGCGAGTTCGACAACGCGGCGCAACCCGAAAATGGGATAGACCTGCCAGGCTGGCGCATCGAACGGCGTCACGACGCGCGAGATATATCCCTGGCCTGCAAGCCAGCGGTCGAAGGTCCGCAAGTGCGTCTGCACCCCGGTCTCGCCCTCCATGCGCATGAGGGTGGCGGTGACTATCGCCGGGACAGGCATGCCGTGATCCCACGTGCGAAGTTCTCGGCCATCGCGTCGATCGAACGCCTCGCCGCGCTGTCATGTGCCGCTCGTTGCATGCGGCGCAGCCGCTTGTCATCGTGCAGCAACTCGATCACGGCGCCCGCGTAGGCTGCCATGTCAGTTCCAAGAATCAGGCCGTTGACCCCGTGCTCGATGTACTCGACTTCGGGCGAATGAACGTCGATATCGCGCGTGATGACCGGCAGCCCGGCGCAGAAGGCATCGAGCACCCCCAGGCCGACCAGGCCGGGATTGAGCCACAGCTCGGCCAGGCGCAGCAGCACGGCAAGATCGCTGCCGAACTGCGGCCCGACGCAGCGCACCCAGGGCCGTGACGCGGCGAGCTCCTGCACCCGGTGCAGACCCGGCCCGCCGCCGATCACGAGCAGGCGAAGCCGGGGGTCGGCGGCGTGCATCGCATCGCTCGCCTCGATCAGCGCGTCGACATGCTTGTTGGGGTGCAGGCTGCCGCAGCAGACGACGACGCGATCGAACTCGCTCCAGCCGAGTCGCTGCCGAGCCGCTTCGACCTGCGTCGGCCCGACCGATGCCAACTGCTCGCGCAGCGCCTGGGTATCGATCGCGTTGCCCACCACCGTGATGCGATCGCGCGGAAAGCCCGCCGCGGCGACGTCTTCGAGTGCGCCGCGGGTGTAGGCGAACCACCAATGCGACCATGCGAGTGTCCGCCGCCTGAGCCACGCCCCGAAGGTGCCCTCGGGCGTCTGGCGGTCACGGCCATGCCCCCAGTACGCGAGGCGCTTGATTCCCGCGGCGTCGAGCAGCATGAGGAAATAGTTGAGCGCGTATTTATTCGCGTGTTCGACGATCACCAGGTCTGCGCGCATCCACGGACGCAAGACGGGTTGCATGAGGACGCGCCCGAACAGCCACCAGTTCGGCACCCGTCGGCCCAAGGGCGGGGACAGGTCCACGTTGTCTCCACGCAAGGCTTCTTGCGGCCAAGGCGGGCCGTACACCACCTCGAGTTCGATGCCGTCGCTGGCCAGCAGGTCGCGCAGGCGCAGATAGAAAGGTTCTCGATACCGCTTCATGACGGCCTGAATCACGCAGACCCGCTTGCCGGCGAGCGGACTTCCCGGGCTGCGCGTCATCGGCCTGCGTGCGCCAGTGCTTTTCGATCGGCGCAATCGCGAACGCAGCCAGACGCCGAAAGGCTCATTTTGTGATCGCGGCGTGAAACGTCGTGCACTTCCACTGTGTCGGCAGCGGCATCCAGCGGTCCGACCGATACCGTGCGCCGAACGTGAGCTGCGCGATCCGCAGGCCGTGGCGGCCGAGCAGCTGGCGCAGCGTCTGCGGGCAGAACCAGCAGGTGTGTTCCGGATTCGTCCTGACTTCGGGAAGCAGCGCCGCCTTGACCGTATTCTTCCAGTACCAGGGGTTCGGCGTCGTGATCAGCAGCACGCCATCGTCGCGCAGGTGTTCCTTGCAGCACTCCAGGAAGCCGTCGAGGTTCTCGAGGTGTTCGATGATGTCGCCGGCCATGATGGCGTCGAAGCGCCGGCCCAGATGGAATTGCTGCGCGTCGGCGTGCACGATGTCGTAGCCCAGGCGGTTGAGATAGTCGACGCCTTCCTTGTAATAGTCGAGGCCGACGACATGCGACGCGACGCTGCGCAGCGCGTTGTGGACCCAGAACTTGCTTCGGTAATTCTCGGGGTTGTGCTGGACGCAGCCGATGTCGAGCACCTCCTTGCCGCGACAGTGCTTCACGGCAAAGGCGATCTTGTGGTCGTCGAGCGCGATCGCGTCCGCGAAGTCGCGCCGGTTGGCGGGCGACCGATCGCCGATGAGCGGGTTGGACTGCGATGGCTCGGGATGCACGGGCAGGATTCCTCTATCGTGGGGTTGCGGGCGGTACCCGGCGGCGGGGCAGTTCGGGTTCGCACCCGGCGCGTCATGCATTTCTGGCGTCCGGGTCGCGCTTGCCGTGCCGGGCCAGCATCGTCGAGACGTAGGGCCAGGCGAAGTGAATCGGCCACAGCAGGCCGGCGTGGCGTCTGCACATCAGCCACCAGGCGGCGAAGGGCAAGCCCTTGGGTGAGGTCAGGAGCCGCCAGCGACGGGCCAGCGGCAGCGACGTGTCCTTGAACGAGCCGGCGACTGTGTGATCGATGATGCAGCGCCCGGTGAATCCGGGTGCGACCCAGACGGGCACGCCATCTTCGACCGCTCGCAGGCCATAGTCCATGTCCGCCATGCCGTGCCGGAACCCGGCATCGAGGTTGCCCAGAGCGGCGGCAGCCTGCGCCGAGACGAGGACGACATTGCCGTTGTGGGTGTCGCAGGGTTGCGGTTGTGTCGCCGGAATCACGCGCTCGAATCCGAGCGCGCCGAGTCTGCCGGTCCGGCGCCGCAGGCCGCCGTAGGTGACCTTCCCGCTGTCGTCGCATGTCGAGCCGACGACGATGCCCTCGCGTCCCGTCGCCTCCAGCATGGCACGATGGGTTGCCAGCAAGGTCTCGAGCGCGTCGGGGAACAGCAAGGTGTCGTCGTTCAGCCAGAGGTAGTGGTCGAAGGCGCGTTCGAGCAGCCGGCCGTAAGCCAAGCGCATGCCGCCGGCCCAGAACAACTGCCCGCAGCCTTCGATGATCTCGACGCCCGGGAAGCGTTCGCGGATCATCGCCGCCGTGCCGTCGGTGCTGGCGTCGTCGGTGACGACGATCTGCAACGCCGTGCTGGCGCGAACCCGGGCCGCCGCTTCGTGCAGTGCATCGAGGCAGGCGCGGGTCTTCTCGCGCCGGTTGTGGCAGGCGATCGCGACGCCGATGTGCAGCAGGTTCACGACAGTTCCCTGCGCGGTATCCGGGGCAGCTTCGGCACCGCCGGGCGTTCGTCGCCGTCTGCAGGATCCTCGGCCGATGGCCCGCCTTCGGCGGCAAGCTCGGCGCTGCGCGCCGCTTCGCGCCGAATCGCGTACGCAAAGCAAAGCGCGGCGCCGAGCAGCAGGCCACTCGCGGTGGTCGGCCGGTAGGGGATCGAGTACAGGATTACGCACGCGGCGATCGCAGCAACCAGCGGAGGCCCGAACCGCTCACTCGTTTCGGAGCGCGTCAAGCCCACGCTGAGCAAGCCCCAGAAGAGCCCGACCAAGGCCGCCAGGCCGATCAACCCCGTTCGCAACAGAATGGCGACAAAGTAGTTGTGCGGCGCATAGGTCACGGCGGTTCCGCCGAAGAAGCCCCCCTGGTAGCGCTCGAAGCCACTGCCATAAGGCTGTCCGATCGCAAGGCCGACCGGCCCGGAGCCGACCCACTGGCCGAGCAACGCCCTCCAGCCCTCGACGCGGGCGACGAAGGTGCCGCCGGTCGTGCTGGTGGCACTGATCGCCTGCTCGGCCACCGAACTCTCCACGCCGCCCAGTACGCCCGATCCAAGCACACCGGCGACGATCACGATCGACGCGATGGCGGCGACCAGCGGTCCTTTGGCGGACTGCCGCCTGGAGCCGCGCAGCAACATCAGCAGGAGCAACATCGGCAGCAGCGTGGCAACCCAGACCGAGCGGTGCTGAAGCACCACGATGGTCATCAGCAGCGCGGGCATGAAGACGAAATGCACGCCGCTTGCGCGGCCGGACCCGATGGTTGCGATCGAGACCAGGACGGCGAGCCCGAGCGCGAAGGCGACCGCTGCGGGTGCAACGCGAGTGAATTCGACGCCGGTGTAATCGGCATCGCGCCAGATCGGGTTGAACCAGGTCAGGTCGAATGCATCAGCCGCCCATCGATACCAGACGACAAGGCACAACAGCCAGGCACCGAACATCCACCAGCTGAGCAGGCGGTCGAGCCAGGCCTTGTCCGGAGGGAAGGTCACGAAATACAGGCACCCCACCCACAGATAGAAGTCGTCGCGGAACTCGACGCCGGCTGTCGTGCCATGGCGTGCCAACCCGATCACGATTGAGATCGCCATCAGCGACAGCAGCAATGTCAGCGGCCGCGGAACACTGCGAGCCGCGCCAGGCACGAACGCGATTCGCAGCAGCACCACGAGCCCGATGCAGCCGAAGACGATGTCGTGCGGATAGATGGACAGGCCGAGCAGAAATGGGTCCAGCCCGTACGCGGCGGCGTCCCAGACTGTCACGCCGATGACGGCGGCGACCGCGACGATCGGGTTGCGGTAAAGACCGATCAGGATCGCGATGAGCCCGATGGCGGCGGCAACGACCACGCCGTACGGAACGACTGCGAACGCGTACGCCAACAGATCGTTAA
>JACSRM010000438.1 GCA_014879745.1 Burkholderiaceae bacterium
ACGAGACGGTCGCCCGTGTCTACGACTATGTGCTCGCGATCGGCAAGACGCCGATCGTCGTCAACGATTCGCGCGGCTTCTTCACGAGCCGCGTTTTCGGCACCTTCGTGATGGAAGGCGTCGCGATGCTCGCCGAGGGATTGCCGGCGCCGCTCATCGAGCACGCCGGGCTGGCCGCCGGCATGCCGGTCGGGCCGCTGGCGGTGCTGGACGAAACCTCGCTCTCGCTCTCGGTGCTCGTGATGACGCAGACGCGCAAGGATCTGGCCGCCGAGGGCATCGTCCGGGAGCCGAGTGCCGCCGAGCGGCTCGTCGAGCGGATGGTCGCCGAGTTCGAGCGCCCCGGCCGCGCGGGCGGCGGCGGCTTCTACGACTATCCGGCGGGGCAGCCGAAGCGGCTGTGGCCCGGGCTGAAGGAGAATTTCGAGAAGCCCGGCGCGCACGCCGACATTGCCGAGCTCGTGCAGCGGCTGCTCTACCGGCAAGCGATCGAGACCGCGCGCTGCCTCGCCGAAGGGGTGCTTTCGAGCACGCACGACGCCAATATCGGCTCGATCTTCGGCATCGGTTTTCCGGCCTGGACCGGCGGGGCAATGCAGTTCATCTATTCCGAGGGCGTGGCGCGCTTCGTCGCGAATGCCGAGGCGCTTGCCGCCCGGCACGGCGAGCGCTTCGTGCTCGACGCGAAGGTGCGCGACTGCATCGCACGTCACGCGCCGTAGGAAGCTTCGGCGCGCGGCGATTCTCGGACCGCCTATTTCAGCGTCAGCACCCAGGCGGCAAGCTGCTTCGCTTCGGCCTCGCTGACCTGCGGGTTCGCCGGCATCGGCACCGGGCCCCAGACGCCCGATCCGCCCTTCACGATTTTCGTCGCCAGCATATCGGCGGCCCCCTTGTCGCCGGCGTATTTGGCGGCGATGGCCTTGTACGACGGACCGACGAGCTTCTTGTCGGCCTGATGGCAGGCGAGGCAGTTCTTCTTCGCCGCGAGGTCGGCGCCCGACTGCGACCAGGCCGGCGCCGCAACGGTGGCGAAGAGCACTGCGAAGAGCAGGCGGAGATTCGGCTTCATGACTTCCTTCCTCGGTCGATAACGCAGGATGGGCTACATTGTCTCAGCACGCTGCGGCCAGACGCCTGTTTTGGCCCCGGCGGCGCGCACCGAGAGGAGAATCCCGCCATGTATCTCGTGATCCTCGGCGTCATCCTGCTGCTGCTCAAGCTGCTCGAGTTCGGGCCGGTCGGGCAATGGTCGTGGTTCGCCGTCCTGGCGCCATTTGCCGGCGCCGCGCTGTGGTGGGCATGGGCCGACGCCTCGGGCTACAACAAGCGGCGCGCGATGGAGGCGATGGACGCGCGCAAGGCGGCACGCCGGCAGCGCAACATGGACGCGATCGGCACCGGCCCGAAACGCAAATAGGCGGTGCACGGCGGTGCGGCGAGCCGCACCGGGCGCGTCACTCGAAACGGTCGAGCACGGCGCCCTGCGAGGCACTCGAGGCATTGAAGGCGAATTTCGCGAGCACGCCGCGCTTGTAGCGCGGGGCCGGCGGCTTCCATGCGGCGCGCCGCTTCGCGATCACGTCGTCCGGGACGTTGAGCTGCAACAGCCGCTCGTGGGCGTCGATCGTCACCGAATCGCCTTCCTCGATCAGCGCGATCGTGCCGCCGGCGAACGCCTCGGGCGCGACGTGGCCGACGACCATGCCCCAGGTGCCGCCCGAGAAGCGGCCGTCGGTGATCAGCCCGACCGATTCGCCCAGGCCCTGGCCGACGAGCGCGCTGGTCGGCGCGAGCATCTCGGGCATGCCCGGTGCGCCCTTCGGGCCGAGGTAGCGCAGCACCATGACGTCGCCGGCGGCGATTCTCTTCGCCATGATGGCGGCCATCGCCGACTGCTCGTCGTCGAAGACGCGCGCCGGGCCGGTGATCGCCGGGTTCTTCAGGCCGGTGATCTTCGCGACGCAGCCTTCGCGCGCGAGGTTGCCCTTGAGGATCGCGAGGTGGCCGTGCTCGTACATCGGATTCGCCATCGGCCGGATCACGCTCTGGTCGGCGCGCGGTTCGTCGGGCACGTCGGCGAGGTTCTCGGCAACCGTCTTGCCGGTGATCGTCATGCAGTCGCCGTGCAGCAGCCCGGCGTTGAGCAGCATCTTCATCACCTGCGGAATGCCGCCCGCCTGGTGCAGGTTGACGGCGAGGAATTCGCCCGAGGGCTTCAGGTCGCACAGCACCGGCACGCGCTGGCGGACGCGTTCGAAGTCGTCGATCGTCCACTCGACGTCGGCGGCGTGCGCGATCGCGAGGAAGTGCAGCACGGCGTTCGTCGAGCCGCCGATCGCCATGATGACGGCGACCGCGTTCTCGATGCTCTTGCGCGTCACGATATCGCGCGGCTTCAGGTCGCGGCGCACGGCCTCGATCAGCACCCGCGCCGCCTCGGCCGCCTTGGCGACGATCTCGTCGTGGACGTTGGCCATCGTGCTCGAGTACGGCAGGCTCATGCCGAGCGCCTCGAACGCCGAGCTCATCGTGTTCGCGGTGTACATGCCGCCGCACGAGCCGTTGCCGGGAATCGCGTGGCATTCGACCTGGCAGAAGTCCTGGTAGTCCATCTTGCCGGCGGTGTACTGGCCGACGGCCTCGAAGACGCTGACGATGTTGAGGTCCTTGCCCTTGTAGTGCCCGGGCAGGATCGTTCCGCCGTAGACGAAGATGCCGGGCGCGTTGGCGCGCAGCATGCCCATCATCGCGCCGGGCATATTCTTGTCGCAGCCGCCGATCGAGAGGATGCCGTCCATCCACTGGCCGCCGACGCAGGTCTCGACGCAATCGGCGATCACCTCGCGCGAGACGAGGCTGTATTTCATGCCCTCGGTGCCCATCGCCATGCCGTCGCTGATCGTCGGCGTGCCGAAGATCTGCGCGTTGCCGCCGGCCGCCTCGATGCTTTCGACGACCGCGTCGGCGATCCGCTGGATGCCCGAGTTGCACGGCGTGATCGTCGAATGGCTGTTGGCGACGCCGATCATCGGCTTCTTGAAGTCGGCCTCCTGGTAGCCCATCGCGTAGTACATCGAACGGTTCGGCGCGCGCTCGACGCCCTCGGTGATGTGGCGGGAGCGCCGGTTGATGCTGCTGTTGTCTGACATGGTCGTTGCGGGTGAGGCGCGTCACGGCACACGTGACGCAGGGAAGGGGTCCGGGATTCAGCTTCGACTATAGCCGCGCCGTATCATCGTTCGACCCTTCCCCATTGCCGACGCATGCTTGTTCATCCCCAGTTCGACTCCGTCGCCGTCCAGATCGGCCCCTTGGCGATCCACTGGTACGGCCTGACCTATCTCGTCGCGTTCGGCCTCTTCCTCTGGCTCGCCTCGCTGCGCGTCGCGCGCACGCCGTTCGCCGATTGCGGATGGACACGGCGCGATGTCGAGGACCTGCTGTTCTACGGCGTGCTCGGCGTCGTCATCGGCGGGCGCCTGGGCTACGTGCTCTTCTACAAGCCCGGCTACTACGCCGTCAACCCGCTCGAAGCGTTCGCGGTGTGGAAGGGCGGCATGTCGTTTCACGGCGGCATGCTCGGCGTCTTTGCCGCCGTCGCGCTCTTTGCGCGCGCGCGAGGGCGCACGTTTCTCGAAGCGACCGACCTCATCGCGCCCTGCGTGCCGATCGGCCTCGCGTCGGGGCGCATCGGCAATTTCATCAATGGCGAACTGTGGGGCCGCGCCGCCGACCCATCGCTGCCGTGGGCGATGATCTTTCCGCAGTCGGGCACGAATATCCCGCGCCATCCTTCGCAGATCTATCAGTTCCTGCTCGAAGGCCTGCTGCTCTTCGTGCTGCTGTGGCTGTATGCGCGCCGGCCGGCGGCGTATATCGGCGTTCGCGGGCAACCGGTCTGGGGCAAGGTGTCCGGCGCATTCCTGATCGGCTATGGCGCGCTGCGCTTCATCGCCGAGTATTTCCGCGAGCCGGACAACTTCCTCGGCCTGCTCGCGCTCGACCTCAGCATGGGCCAGTGGCTGAGCGCGCCGATGTTCGTCGCCGGCATCGTCATGTGGCTGTGGGCGGCGCGGCGCGCGCCGGTGCGCTGACCCTGCTCGAACCCTCGATCACACGATGCGACAAATCTTCCTCGATACCGAAACCACCGGGCTGTCCCCCGACGCGGGCGACCGCATCGTCGAGATCGGCTGCGTCGAGATGCTGAATCGGCGCTTGTCGGGCCACGACCTGCACTTCTATCTGAACCCCGAGCGGCGCAGCAGCGAGGATGCGGCGCGCATCCACGGCCTCTCCGACGAATTCCTTGCCGACAAGCCGCTCTTCGCGGGTATCGCCGGCGAACTGCTCGACTATCTCGCCGGTGCCGAGATCATCATCCACAACGCGAGCTTCGATGTCGGCTTTCTCGACGAGGAGCTGCGCCGCATCGGGCGCCCGAAGCTGCACACGGTTGCCGCGCGCATCACCGACAGCCTCTTGATGGCGCGCGAGATGTTTCCCGGCAAGTCGAATTCGCTCGACGCGCTGTGCAAGCGGCTCGAGGTCGACAACAGCGGGCGCAGCCTGCACGGCGCGCTGCTCGACGCCGGGCTGCTCGCCGAGGTCTACATCCGCATGACGCGCGGCCAGGAATCGCTCGTGATCGACGATGTGCTGGCCGATACCGCGGCGGCCGCGACCGACGGCACCGAACTGAGTGCCTTTCGACTGCCCGTCGTCATGCCCGACACCGACGAACTCGCGGCCCACGAAGAGCTCCTGGCCGAGATCGACAAGGAGAGCGGCGGCAAGGCGGTCTGGCGGCCCGCCGTGGCATAATTTCGCGCCTCGCGCCAGCCGGTGCGAAGCGGGTTTCAGGGCGGTTAGCTCAGGGGTAGAGCACAGCATTCACACTGCTGGGGTCGCAGGTTCGAAGCCTGCACCGCCCACCAGTCGCGGCCCGCGGATCGACCCGATCTGCGGGCCTTCTTGCTTTCAGCCTGGAAACGGCAGTTGAACGCGCTCGCCGGTGCCGTGATCGGCGTGTCAGGCAAGGCGCGACGACACTGCGGGCTCGTGCCCGCGAGAAGGAGCAACGCCGCCTGGCGCGTCGAGCGCGGCGCCGGCGAGTGCGTAGCGCGCTCACCTGAAA
>JACSRM010000285.1 GCA_014879745.1 Burkholderiaceae bacterium
ACGAACATCACGACCCCTTCTTGCGGCTGGTGCCGGTGCTGCTGCTTGCCGCCTTCTTCCTTGTCGTCGTCGCCGTCGACGAAGCGGTGCGGCGCCCGAGCGTCTCGGTCGCCGCGGTGGCCGAGACGGTGGGGCGCAGGTTCAGCGTGGCGATCTCCTTGTCGCTCAGCACCACGTCCTTCGCGGCGACGGTGCCGGCCTTCAACGTGATGTCGGCGCCGGCGGTCGGCGCGATCCTCGCGTCGGCGGTCTGCAGCACGACCTGCAGCTTGGTGCCGTCGCCGAGCGCGGCCGTGCGCTGGTCGTCGAGCACGAAGGCGTAATAGCCCGATTCGTCGATGTCGACCGACGGCACGCCGTCGACCGGCTTGCCGTCGGCCTGCACCAACACCGCCTGCACGCGGCCGGCCGAGCGCAGCTCGGCGTCGGTCACGCGGCCGTGGATCAGCGCGCCGGTCTTGGTGACCGGCGGCACGCGGATCGCGGCGACCTGTCGCTCGGTGTCGATCACGTCGAGGCGGTCGCGCAGCTTGCGTTCGATCTCCGACAGGCGCGCGATGCGCACGTCTTTCGGGTCGCGCGCCGCCAGCCGCTGCGCCTCGCGCTGCACGAGCAGCTGCGATGCGAGCTGCAGCCCGCGCAGCGAGTCAAGGTTCGCGCTGCGCTCGGCCTGCACGCACTCGATCAGCTCCTGCAGGTCGTGCTTGGCGCTGGTGATGCCGTGGTTGATCAGCTTCATGGTGCGGGCCTCATCCGATCGGTTTGACCAGCAGCGCGCCGGTCATGTTGACGCGCGCGCACAGGCTGGAGGGGTTGAGCACCTGGTTGCCCTGCTGCACCTCGGCCATGCCCGGGTTGCTGTCGAGCACGATGATGCAGTGGTCGCCCTGGTTGAACGAACTGTTGTTGGCGCGCAGCCCCAGGCTCATCAGGGACATCAGCGTCTCGCGCTGCGACTCCTTCCAGCGGTTGCCGCTGGCGCGCACGGTGTCGGCCATCAGCACGGCGTTCGCGAAAACGGAGCCGGCCTGCAGGCTGACCGATTGGTTGTCCTGGTACGACAAGTCATCGAGGCACATCACCAAGTGCGACGCGACCGCCGCGTGGCCGTTGCCGGTGCGCGACTGGTTGTCGTTGAACATCGTGTTCCCCGGCGGCAGCAGCGCCGCCGCCGCCTCGGCGCGGCCGACCGCGATCTGCGCCGGCTGCAGCCGGGCGCGCGACGCGCTGTCGAGGCTGCCGACCGGCACCGTCGTCGTCGTGCCGGTGCCGGTTGTCGGGCCGCCGGCGACGCTGCCCGGCCGTTCGACCGCCATGCCCGGCGCGGCGCTCTGCACGCCGCCAAGGTTGTAGATCAGCACGGTGCCGCCCATGCGCTCGAGCGTGCCATCGCCCGCGGTTTCGCTCGCGAACGCGTTGTCGTCGATCTGCAGCGGGCCGATCGCGCGCACGGACAGCGCGCAGCCCGACGGTTGCACCACGCTGTTGCCGAACACTCGCGCGGCCGGCCGGCCGCCGATCTCGGTCGTCTTGTTGCCGTCGAGCGCGGCCAGCAGTCCGAAGCCCGAGACGAAGTCGAGCACGATGCCGCCGCGCTTGCCGGCGACGATGACGTCGTTCGCACCGGGCAAGCCGCCGTTCTCGAGGACCTGGTTGGCGCGGATGTCGAGGTCTTCGCCATACTGCACGAAGATGCCGCAGGCCGGATCGATCGCCGACGTGCCGTTCTTCTCGATCCGGTTGCCCGCGATCAGCACGTCGTCGACGAGGCCCAGCGAGATGCCGCCGAGCCCGCGCACCGCCGCTTCGGCGCGCAGCGCATTGTCGAACACGTTGCGCAGGTTGTCGCTCAGCTGGTTGTCGCGGATCCGAAGCCGCACGACCGGATTGCCGAGCAGGCTCTGCGCCGCCGCGAGCGCGCTGCGCAGGCGCGAACTCGTCGCCGATCTCGCCTGCGACGGCGGCACGCCGACGCCCGACAGGCCCATCGCGTTGACGGTGTTGCGCGAGATCTCGATGTCGTAGAGGAATCCATCGTCGGCGTCGGGCGGCGGCGGAACCTCTTCGGCGCGCAGCCGGATCTCGAGGGTCCACACGTTGTCGTTGACCCGGGTCGCGGTGACGCTGTCGATCTCGAGCCCGACCGCACCCTCGGTCACGCGGTAGATGCCGCGCGCGATGCCGAAGTGCGCGACGCCGGTCGCGTCGGTGACCTGCGCGGCCGGCGACGAGCCGGTGCCGGTGTTGGTCAGGTTGACCTGCACGCCGGCCATCGGCGCGCCGTCGGAGCCGCGAACCAGCGCGACCACGCGCGCGTCGGGCGAGGTCATGTCGAACAGGAAGTCCTCGGCCGGTTCCTCGGGCACCGGCACTTCCATCGCGCCGATGCCGAGCGTGATGCCGTTGCCGGCACCGCCGACGACGGTGTTCTCGAGCACCTTCACGCGCTCGCTGCCGCCGCCGAGCTGGATGCCGCCGAGCGCGCGGTAAGGGTTCAGCGGCAGCGTCGGCAAGGGCAGCAGCGGCAGCGCGACGGCCCAGACGACGTCGACATAGGCGAGGAAGATCAGCGGGTTCGCGAACGTCAGTTCGAGGCGGGCGCAGGGGTCGGTCGGGTCGATCGGGTCCTCGCCGTCGTCGGGAATGTCGACCGGCGGCATCCGGTCGAACGGCAGCAGGCGGATGTCGTTGCGCTCGATCAGGCTGTCGTCGCCCGCGAGGTAGATGCCGACGCCGCTGCTGCGCTTGTCGAGCATGCGGATGCGGTTGTGCCGCACGTTGACGCCGGCGACGTTGCGCGCGAAGACCGCGTTGGTGCAGGCGAGGATGCGGTGCTGCGCGATCTCGATGTCGTGCGCCGCGCCGGGCTTCGTGCCTTCGACCACGATCGCGCTGCCGCCGAGCGTGAACAGGTCCATGTGCAGCAGCTCGATGTCGTGCGAGTCGATCACGTGGAAGATTGGCTGGGTCGAGCCTTCGGCGCGCGGTGTCAGCTTCGTGCGCACGCCGCAGCCGCGGATCGTCACGTGCTCGCGGCCGCGGATCACGCAGTTGGTGTTGTGCAGGCCCGGCATCAGGCAGATCTCGCCGCCGGATGCGGGCAGGTGGCGCAGCGCCTCCTCGATCGAATCGAAGTCGCCGAAGCTCGTGACGCCGTCGCCGACGTTGAAGGTGCAGCAGATCTTCTGGTTCGTCAGCGGCCGGAAGATCTTGCGGCAGTCCTCGATCTCGCCGGCATCGAACGTGGCCGACAGCGCGGCATTCCACACGATCTCGGCCAGCGCGACGCGGCGGTAGACGACGCCATGCGGCGGCGCGTTGGCCGGCCAGATCGGCGGCGCGAACGCGGCGCCCGAGGCGCGCACCGGGAAGCTCCAGTAGTCGCCCGCGCGGTAGTTGGTGTTGCCTGGCGCTGGCGCTTCGAACTCGAGGCGGATGCCGTCCTTCAGCTCGACCGGCGTGCCGACGGGGTAATCGGCAATTCGCCCGATGCCGTTCCACAGGCGGAAGAAGCCGGTCGACGGCGACAGCGCAGGCCAGACGCCGGCGACGTTCGACAAGCCCAGCAGGCCGTCGCCGGTGCGCACCGCGTCGGCGGTGAAGACGACGCGCCACGCGCCGACCAGCGGGTCGAAGAGCAGCGCCTCGAGCCAGAACGACGACAGGCCGCACAGGTCGATCTGCTGCACGTTGCCGGTGACCGCGACACTGCCGGTGCCCGGCACCGCGCCCGCGGTGAAGAGGCCGCGCCCGACCAGGCCGCCGTTGAACTGCGACCACTTGAAGCGCGCATCGCCGGTGGCCGTCGGCTCGGCGATCTCGACCCGGTACAGGTAGTGCTCGAGCCCGGTGTAGCCGCCGCCGGCTTCGAGCGGGCAGTCACCGCTGATCGCGAGCACCGGTGCCGGCGAGACGGTCAGGCGCCCCTTCGGCCCGTCGGCCAGCTTCGCGACGGCCGAGCAGTCTTCGTTGGGCCCGAGCCGCAGCAGCTGTGCGACCGCGAACGCGCGCAGGCGCTCGGTCGTGTCGGGGCCGCCGAGCGCCGGCTCGATCAGCTCGTTGGGTACCTGGAAGCCGTTGACCGAGTCTTCCCAGACTTCGAGCAGCACGGCGTCGCGCACGCCGGCCGCGATGCTCGCGGGCGCGGTCGCCGGCGCGATCGGCGGGGCGACATAGGTCGCGGTCAGCGTCGTCGGTGCGGGCAGTGCCACCGGTACGCCCGCGGCCCACGCGCGGCCGGCGAGCAGTTGCACCTGGACGGTCGTGCCGTCGGTCTTCGCCGCGACCACCTTGAACGCATCGGCCTGCGCCGCCGGCACCGCGAGCACGTTCGGCCCGAAGGTGTCGGCCGCGGCCGCGGTGCGCAGGCGCGTGTCGATCTGCTGCGCGGCGTTCCAGTCGCGGTCGAGCAGCACGCGGCCCTGCTGGTGCAGCACGCCGGTATACGCATCGCCGGCATTGATGTCGAGGTAGGAGAAGTCGCCCTTCATGGCCAGGCCCTCAGGTCACGTTCACCAGCAGCGCGCGGATGCCCACGGGCATGAACTCGCGCAGCCGGATGCAGATGTTCTTCCACTTGTGTGCGTTCAGCAGGAAGCCGAAGGCACCCATTTCATCGTCGTCCGGCCCGCCCTCGCGGACCCGCACGTCGCTGGCCCACGCGAGTTGCGCGTAACCGGGTTCGCCGAAGCGCTGCGCGACGAAGCGCAGCCGCGTCTGCGTGCCGAACACGCAGGCCACATGCTGCGGCAGCCGGTCTGCCTGGCCGCTGAACCAGCTGTGCTGGATGCAGCTGCCGGGCAGGTTCGGCGCGGCGAGCGCGCCGTGGCTGTCCTGGTTGTCGTGCACCTCCAGGCGGTGCACGAAGAGGCCGCCGGTGCCGCGCGCGCGTTCGACGCGGGTGCGGCCGAATACGGTGAGGCCGTCGAACTGCAGCGCCGGGCCCCAGCCCGCATCGGGCGTGCCCGCGGCCGCGCCGATCGCGAGTTGCGGCGCCGCGTCGTCGACGCCGCTGCCTGCATCGACGATGCAGCCATCGAGCGAGAGCGTGTAGCCGGGATCGACCAGCAGCGCGCCCGCGATGCAGCGGTTCAGCGTGAGCTGCGGCACCTGATCGAAGTCGGCAATTTCGTTCGCATCGGTCAGACCGTAGCCGTCGGCCAGGTGCAGTGCGACGCGCAGCGGTGCGCGTGCGCCGAGCGGGCTGCCGTCGAGCAGCTGTGCACCGCCCGGGTCGAGCGTGCAGCCGTCGAACTCGAGCGTGTCGAGCGCGGCCTGCTCGACAAGCGCATCGGCCGCGCCGAAGCCTGCACCGCGCGTGAGATAGAGTCCGTGCATCGACACCTTGGCCATCGACTGCGGGGTCGCGCCGGCGCCGGACGCGATCGTCGCGGGCCGCAAGCGCAGCGGCTGCGCGAGGCGGATCAGCGGCCGCTCGCCGTCGAGCGCGCGGATCGCGAGCGGCTGCGCGATACGCAGGAAGAAGGTGCCGGCGTCGTTGCCGATGCCGGGCACCGTGCTCAGATCGAGCTCGTGCGTCAGGCTGTCGGCGATTTCGATCACGAGCGGTGTCGTGCGCAGTGCGAGGTCGGCCAACGCCTGCGCCAGCACGTCGGGACCGTCGGCGCGCGTGATGCGCAGGACCGTCGTGCCTGCGCCCGGCGTCGGAATCGGGTGCGGCACCGGCTGCGCGCCGACCGGACCCGAGAAGCCGGTCGTCGCCGACACGCGCAGGCCGGCGACCAGCGGGTCGGCGAAGTCGGCCTGCGCAGGCCCCGCGACGCCGAAGACGACGCGGCCGCGCTTCGGGTCGATCGCGATCTCGTTCGGCGCGAGCGGCGGCGCGAGCCCGGCCTCCCAGCCGCACAGGTTGGCGCCGCGCAAGCGCCAGTCGATGCCGCCGAAGGGCGCATCCGGCAGGTGCAGCACCAGGCCGGGTGCGCCGGCCGAAGGACGCCCGGGCTGCACGCCGCTGTACGGATCGACCTGCACATAGGCCTCGGGCCGGCCCGCCGGGGCTTCGGTCGTCAGGCGTGCCGGCGGCACCGGGTGCGGCACGCTGTCGATGTCCGCCAGGTTCGGCGGCTCCTCGTCGGCGCGGAAGCGGTGCGTGTTGAACAGCGCGAACGGCTCGCCCTGCGGATGCAGATCGAAGCGCACCGCGAACGGTGCCGCGGGCGCGGCCTGCGCGACGACTTGCGCTGCCGGCGCGCGCGGCGGCGACGGCTGCGAGACCGGCACCTGGTAGTCCTCGAGCCGCCAGAGGAACACGCCGAGGTTCGGCAGGTTCGGCGCCGGCCGCGCCGGGCCATCGCCTTCGCGCGCGACCGGCGGCTTCAGGTCGGCCGTGCGCGCGAACGGATCGAACGGTCCGTCGACGAACGACAGCCATGCCGGCGCGCGCAGGGCCGCGGTGCCGCCGCGCACCGGATGGCGCGGGTCGTTGTGCGGCGCCGCCTGCCACGGCGGCGCGCCGCCGGCATCGGGCCGCAGATGGTTCAGATGCATGTTCCACGCGAGCCGGTCGCGCAGCTCGACCGCGTGCGCGGCCCAACCCGACAGCGCGAAGGTCTGCGACTCGACCGCGCCCAGCGTGCCTTTGCGGCGCCGGTGGTAGACGGTGCGCGCAACGTCGGCGCGCACCGTGCGCGGGTCGCCCTTCAAGTGCGAGGTGCCGACCAGGTCGGCGATGTAGGGTACGACCCAGTCGTCGCAGGTCTCGATGAAGAGATCGTCGTACTGCTGCTCGACGCGGTCTGCCAGCGCGCCGAACACGCTGTCGAGCGCATCGAGCAGCGCCTCGAGCTGGCCCGGCGGCGATTGCTCGGCGTCGCGCTGGCGGTAGACCTCGGGCAGGCGCTCGAACAGCGGGATGCGCACGCTCATCAGGTCCTCCCTTCCGCGGGTTCGACAGCGACCCACTCGATCGCGAGGTCGCCGGCCTTCAGGCCCAGCAGGCTGGTGGCGGGGCAGGTGACGCGGCGCTGCGAGGCCGGCACCAGGCTGGCGCCGCTGAAGGCCGCCGGCAGCAGCCGCGAGAGTGGGCTGAACGACAGCCGCGTCAGCTCGACCCACACCACGCCCGGCACGTTCTGCACGCGGCCGGTGACCTGCGAGCCGTGGACGTCCTGGCCGAAGTTGCGCAGCCGCCAGTCGAACAGGCCGCCGCTCGGCAGGTCGTCGAGCGCGGTGTCGTCGGGGTCGGTGCCTAGCGCGGCATGCACTGCTGCACCGATGTCGGCGCTGCGCGTGCGCGCGTCGTAGCCGATCCGAAGGCTCGCGATCACGAAGCGGCGGTTGCCCAGGCGCAGCGTCAGTGCGCAGCGCGCCGGGCCGCGTGCCGCGACCGCGGCGCGCAGCGCGGCGTCGAGCGCGCTCGCGTCGGCCGAAGCGAGCCCGTCGGTCAGCACCGTGAGCGCGAGCACCGGCGCGCCGTCGAGCAGCGTCCATGACGCGCGCGCCTTCAGCACACCGGGCAGCGACTGCGCCTCGGTCTCGTAGTCGGCCAGGCTCACGATGCGGCCGAGGCTTTGCATCGTGCCGGGCGCGGCGCGCTTGATGCTGTGGTCGGGCTCGCGGTCGGCGCCGCCGGTCACCGGCTCGAGCAGCAGTGCGGCGTCGAAGTTCGTGAAGCGCGGCTGCGCGCTGACCTGCGCATCGGCCTTCAGCGGGCCGCGCGCACCGCTGCCGCTGCGGTAGGTCGCGACGACGTTGCCACGGCCCGAAGGCAGACGCGCGCCGCGCAGGCCGTCGCCGAATTGCACATGGCTTTGCCCGTCGTCGCTCTCGCGAACGATGTAGACGGTGTCGAGCGGGCAGGCGTCGAAGAAGCTTTCGACGCGCTGCCACAGCAGGCCGTCGACGCGGACCTCGACCTCGGGGATCTGCGGTGGCGAGATCGTCGTGTCGAGCAGGTAGGTCAGCGGCGTCTTCGGCAGCGCGAAGGTCTGGAACGTCGCGCGCGCGTCGCCGTCGCCGAGCACGATGTCGGCCTCGGTCCTGCCCTCGGTCGCATCGACCAGGTTCGCGTGGTTCCAGACCTGCGGATCGTCGTGGCCATAGCGCGCGTAGCCCACCGTGCGGTCGATCGTGATCTCCCAGCGCGGCTCGCCCGCGGTCTGCGCGCGCACGAGCTGCACCTGCGCCGGCTTCGGCCCGTCGGCCTCGGCCATCAGCAGCGTGCGGCCGAGCAGCGCGTTGGCATCGGCGGCGCTGCCATAGAAATCGAGCTTCGTGCCCTCGGTCGCGCTGGTGTTGACCGGCAGCGCGCGCAGCTCGAACGGGTTGCCCTGGACCATGTGGATCGACACCCCGCGGATGTCGGTGTGCGTCAGCGCGAGCGAGCCTTCGGTAATCGCGAGATCGGCGTCGAGCGTCAGCACCGTGGCGGCGCCGGTCTGCGCACCCCAGGCCAGCGACTGGCGGTCGAGCTGGCGCACGCGGCGCGCGAGCACGCGCTTGTGCGGCGAGCCGTTCGCACCGGCCGAGAGGTTGGCCTCGACCAGCACGCGCAGTCCGGCGCTCAGCGTGTCGTCCTCACCTTCGATCGGCAGTTGCGTCGCCTTCAACTGCGGGCCGGCCGGGTCGCCCTGCGTCGCGTTCAGCACGCGCGTGTAGGGCACCGGGATCTCGGTCGCGCGGCCGTCGGCGTCGACCTGCACGCGCGACGCCGGCGCCGCATGGCCGAAGTGGCGGTGCGTGCTTCCGAGCTTCCACGCGACCAGCGTCGGCGTCGAATAGACCGACGCCAGCGCGAGCCCGGCCTGCAGCAGCCCGCTGTAGGCCGGCAGCATCGAGATGCCGGTCAGCACGCCGGCCGAGACGAAGTTCGCGCTGCCGGCGAGCGACAGGCTGCTCGTCGCGACCGAGCTGACCAGGCCGCTGCCGAATGCGCTCGCCACCGCGGTGGAGACCGAATTCATCGCGAGGCTGCTGGCCGCCACCGGCAGCGCGGCGGCCGAGAACACCGGCGCCGTCGCGATCAGCAGGCTGTTCAGGCTTTCCAGCGCCCCCTTGGTCGTGACCTCGCGGATGCCGAAGGCCTCGCTGACCTTGTCGACGATCAGCACCTGCGTGTGGTCGTAGGCGCCGTTGGCTGCGTCGCCGTGCTGCAGGCCGACCATCAGCTTGTCGCCGGCCTTCAACTCGACGTCGCCGCGGTATTCGAAGCGCAGCATGCCGTTGGCGATGTTCGGCACGTTGCGCGGGCGGTAGAGGCGGAACTGCGACAGCGCGGGCCGTGCCTCGATCGAGGTTGCGGTCTCGAAGGTGGCGGGCTTCTCGGCGCCCTCGAGCTGTGCCTTGAGCTGCAGGCCGACAGGCACCAGCACCGGCTTGTCGCCCTTGACCGCGAGCGCGAAGCGCGCGCGCCCGCCGAGGCCGGGGGCGGGCCGGTAGCCGAGCAGGCGAACGAGGTCGGTCACGGCGTCGCGTTGCAGCGCGGTGCGCAGCCAGGTCTCGTTGGCGTAGTCCTCCTGGTAGAGCGACAGGATGTCGCCGACGATCGCGGCGCCCTCGACGAGGGCGATGCCGGGGTCATCGGGGCCGCGGTGGGTCCAGGCCGCGAGCGCCGGTGCCTGGTCGATCTGCGACAGCATGTGTGCGCGCATCTCGGGGTAGGCGCCGATGCGGTACGCGATGCGCGGCAGCGCCGGCCGGTTGAAGATCGCGGCCGGAAAGCCGACGGGGCGTTCGCAGTCGTGGTCGCAGCTCATGTCCTGCGCTCCCTCACCCCCACCTTCTCCCGCAGGCGGGAGAGGAAGCGAACGGGTGAATGCTCGTCCTTCTGCAGAGGAAGAGCAGGCGAGCCGCACCTTCTCCCGCTCGAGGGCGAGGGCCGGGATGAGGGCGACATCCTTGCGTTCATCGCCTGCCTCCCTCGATCTCGAACACGATGCGCCCCCGCTCCAGATGGTCCGGATCGTTCGCGACGACCAGCACCTCGAACTCGCCGAAGTCGAGCCGCTGCGCGGTTGCTTCCGGCAGGTCGGACGGATCGACCTCGACCACCGTGATGCCGCCGCCGCTGCCAGGATTGAAGCGCCGCATGCCGAGCTTGACGACGCGCTCGACGCCGGTGACCGACAGCGCGCGCCCGATCAGCTGGCTCGCGTACAGCGGCTGGCCGAAGCTCCAGAGGTCGGGATGGAACAGCCCGCGCGGCCATGGCGAGCCGGGTGGCAGATCGACATCGGAGAACGCCATCTCGAGCTCGGTGCGCAGGTCCTCGATCCAGTACGCGGCATGCGCGCAGACGACGATGCGGATGTCCAGCGGCACATACGACGCCGCACGCAGTTCGACGTCGTCGCCGATCAATCGCAGAGCATCGAGCCGTGCGGCGACGCGCGCACGCAGGTCGGCCGACAGCTCGCCGCCCCCGACCGGATCGATCGCGACCCGCACGACGCGCCAGCTGCCGCTCCAGCGGTAGGCCGCGCGCGCCTGCGCGACGCCGTCGACCTCGGCAGCGCGCGCCGCGTAGTCGGCCAGCGTCACTGCGCGCAGCTGGCGGCGGCGGTAGGCCTCGGGCGCGCGGCGCACCAGGTCGGCTGTCGACTCGGGCGCGCGGCCGTCGGTCACGTCGAACGGGTTCCATACGCGCGTCAGCAACGTGGGCGTGCTCGTGCTCGTCAGCACATCGGCGCCGACGTTGCCGGCGACACCCTGGCCGCTGCGGAAGCGCGCGCGCGCGGTCGCGCCCTGCGGCAGCGCGCGGCCGTTGACGCCGTTGCCGAAGCGCAGCTGGCTCACCTGGTTCTCGTGCGTCTCGACGATGAAGTGTTCGTCGTCGTCCTCGGATAGCACGAGGTCGATGCGTTCTTCCCAGGGCGATGCGAAGCCGTCGACCATCAGCTGGACCGTCGAGCACGGCGGCACGATGCCGTCGGGCGGCGTCGCGCGGTAGGCGAGCACGCCGGCGGCTTCGGGCAGCACGCAGACGGTCGCATCCGCGGTGCGGTCCGGCCCCTTCTGGCGCAGCCGCGTCGTGGTGTGCGCATGCGACAGGCGGCGCAGCCGGTTGTCGTCGTCGGCGCCGAGGGCCGTGCTCGGCGGCTGGAACACGGTCTCGTGCGGCCGGCCGTGCGTGACCTGCAGCAGGTTGGCGTGGAGGAGCGTCAGGTCGCGCACCAGCACGCCGGCGCAGTCGCAGACGAAGCAGTAGTTCTGCGTCAGCGCGTCGGCGGCGAGCCAGTGGACGCGGACGAACCAGTCGCCCGTCACCGGATCTTCGAGCCGCTGCGCGCGCGGCACATCGCCGTCGAGCGGCACCAGGCGAAGCAACTGGCGCCGCGCGAGGCTGCGGCCGTTCGGTGTGCCGGTGGCCGGGTTGCGCGCTTCCTCGATCAGCAGGTGCTCGACGCGCGTGTCGACATCGAACTCGGCCGGCGCGGTGGCCTGGTCGCCCGAGACGCCGTTGAAAAGGTCTTCGAGCGCGATCGCATCGGCCTCGCTGGTGCTGCCGGCGATGTGCAGGTCGGCGCTCGTCGCACCTTCGGCGAGGGCCGTGACGCTGTCGCCCCAGGTGTAGAGCTGCAGCGTGTTGAGCGCGGCGAACACGCGGCGTCGCCAGCGCGCGCCGGGCACGCGCGGCAGCGCGAACACCACAGCGTCGGCGTCGCGCCAGTCGCGGCCGCTCCACACCGCCCATTCGTCCTGCATGCCGCTCGCGTCGTCCGACAGCACGGGCAGGTCGACGCGTGCGCCGAGCGACTGCGCGGCGACCCAGGTGCTGGCCTGGTTGCCCTGGTGCAGGTGGTAGTCGACCAGGCGCGCATGGCGCGCGAGCGAGACGCGCTTGCGCGCGCTGACGATCGAGCGTTCGCCGATCACGCGATCGTGATGGTCGGCCAGTTCGTCGCCCTGGGCTGCGATCAGGTCGATCAGCACCTGGTCGAGGTCGGCCTCGCTGGTCGGCTTCCAGCCCGGCACGCGCTGCGCCATCGCGGCCATCAGCAGGTGGCGGAAGCTGTCGTAGTCGCGCGCGAGGTAGTCGATCGACGGGATCGGGCCGCGCGGCGGCGCGGCGTCGAAGCGCGGCGCGCACGCGAGGTTGAAGCAGCCGGGGCGGAACTTGAACGGCAGGCGGTTCAGCAGCGGGTCCATCGCGCGCGGCAGCGCGTCGCCGGGGGCGGCGATGCCGGCGAAGCTCGTCGACAGCACGTAGCTGCTGTAGTCGCCGACCGGCGCGACCTTCAGGCGCAGCGCGAACGGCCGGCCGCCGGGATCGGGGTGGACCTCGGTCACCTGCACCTGGCCCGGCAGAGCGCCGGCGCGGATGCGTACGCCGCCAGTGACGACGAAGGCTTCGCGCGGCGGCAGCGCGGCGAGCGACTGCGCGTTGTGGAACTCGACGTCGAGCCACGCGAAGCCCGGCTTGTGCACCGCCTCGAGCGAGACGTAGACGAGGCGAAAGGCGTTGTGGCCCGTGGCGGCCAGGTCGCGCGCACGGTCGGCGACGCGTTCTTCGTCGAGCAACGCACCGTTCATGGCCGGCTTCCAGGCTGCTGCTGCAAGCGAACGTGCTTGACCTCGCCGGTCGCGAGCAGCTTGTACTTGAGGTCGACGCTCAGCGTCGCGTCCTCGGAGACGACTTCGAGCGACTCGACCGCGATGCGCTGCGACAGCCAGCGCGACAGGTTCTGCGCGACCGTCGCCTTCGCGAGCGCGGCCGCGACGGGGTCGTTGCGCTCGAACACCAGGCGCTTCAGTCCCGCGCCGAACGACGGCAGGAACGGCCGCTCGCCGGGTGCGGTCAGCAGCAGCTGCAGGATCTCGCCGCGCACATGGGCATCGAGCGTGGCCGGCGCGGCGCTGCGGCCGTCGTTGCCGACGTGAAACGGGAAGGCAAGGTGGCGGCCGCTCATCACAGCTTCTCCACCAGGTCGAACGCCGCCTCGTGGCGATGGTTGCCGCTGCCCTCGTTGATCTCGAGCGTCGTGATCAGGTCGTCGCGGTGCTCGTACAAGTAGCGCAGCACGCCCTTGGCGACGGCGGCGAAGAGGATCCTGCGATCCTTCACGCCCGGGCCGCTGGTCGGCAGTGGCTCGCCGCGTGCGGCCTGCCACTCCTCGCGCATCGCGTCCTCGATCAGCGCGGCCAGGCTGCCGTCACCATCGCTCGCGAAGCTGCCCGCCCTCAGTGCCTCGGCCATGGTGTCGTCCTCAACCGGTCTTGACGCGCACCGACAGCAAGGACGGTGTCGCCGGAGGGAAGGGCTGCACGGGAATCATCGGCGTCACCGGGATGCCCATGCAGGTCTCGCCCACGTGGGTGTGGGTACTGAAGGTCGTGACGAGCTGGTTCAGGTACTGCAGCAGGTTGTCGCCGAACACCAGCGGGTGCTGCGCGCCGTCGACCAGCTCGATCTGCGGCGCCTCGACGATCACCTTGGCCGTGCTCTCGACGCGGATCAGCCCCTCGTCGACGCGGATCGTCACGAAGTTGCTGCCGTTCGCGTCCGACAGCGTCGCGCTGTGGCCATCGTCGTCGAGCGACAGCATCAGGCCCGACTCGCTGCGCAGGATCTTCAGCGGCGGCTTCGCGGCCGTGCCCTTCTCGTCCTTCGGCGGCTCGTTGCGCGCCCACCAGCCGCCGCTCCAGATCGGACGCGAGGTGTCGCCGGCCTCGAACTCGATCCACACCGCCGAGCCGACCGGCGGCACGGCATGGAAGCCGACGCCGTCGCCCGCGTACGGCGTGCACGGCAGCGCCCACGGCGTGTCGATCTCGCCGAGCACCGCCGGCACCTGCGCACGCAGGCGCGCCATGCCCTCGGGGTCGTCGACGTCGGTCACCACGCCGCGGTACTTGCCGAAGAAGCGGTCGCGCTCCTTCTCGGCGAGCTGCACGACGAGGCGTTCGATCTGGCTCGAATCCATCAGAAGACTCCAGCGGCTGCGCCGCCGCCGCCCGCGGAGCGTGCGTTGCGCGTCAAGAAGAACTGCTGTCGATAGCCCGAGGCTCGGATCTCGTGGCTGACGCGGCTGATCAGCCAGTCGCCCGAAAGGTGCGCGCCGGCGCCACTGACCGCGAGCTTGCGGTAGGGACGCAACACGCCGGCGTAACCATCGGCCTGCACTTCGCCTTGTGCGCCATAGGCCCAGGACGACAGGTCGGCACTGGCCTGCACTGCGGCGTCGACGTCGCCTTGTTCTTCGCGCGTGTCGGTCAGCAGCGTTCGCGCCGGTGTCACCAGCGTGTGCGCGGCCTGCTCGCCGAGCGCGTCGATCAGCGATTGCTCGGCCTGCGCGGTGACGATCTGCTTGTCGGCCGCAACCACGCTCGAGGCCTGCGGCGCGAGCGGGCGCAAGGCGTCGAAGCGCGCGCTGAAGCGGCCGATATTGCGCGCGGAGCCGAGGAGCACCAGCTCGGGCAGGCCATCGTCGGTGGCCTGCATGCGCCTGAACACACCGGTGCTGACGCCTGGCACCGCGCCCGGTTCGACGTAGGCGAACATGCCGTGCTCGCACGCGAGCTTGCGCATCAGCTGCATCGGCGTGCCGCGGTGCACGCGGAAGCGCGACAGCGCGCTGCCGGCATCGGCGAGCGAATCGACCTGCGGCGTCAGGCCAGCTTCGGCATAAAGCGCGCTCGCGATGTCGGACACCTGCTGGCCCTCGAAGGACTTCACGTCCTCGTCGCGGTCGAGCAGCACGCTGTCGTCGTGCACGACGAGCGTCATCAGGCTGGTCTCCGGCGTCGCGTCGAGCGTGAAGCGCTGGCCGACCACCGGGCCGTCGATCAGCGCGACCCATTCGCCGTCGCCGACCTTGATCTCGACGCGAATGCGGGCGAAGGCTTGCGCGAAGTCGTCTTCCAGCGCTTCCCACGCGCCCTGTTCGTTGGTGCCGACCGGCACGTCGAGCTCGGCCTCGGACGCCATGCCGATCGCCTGGTCGACGCGGATCGTGCCGAACGCGGCAAGCTGTTCTTCGTCCGCAGGCGCGTTGTCGAGGAAGAGGCGCAGGGTGGCGGTGGGCATGGCATCAGGCCTTCGGTATCCGAATTTCGCTGCCCGGCACCTCGGTCAGCTCGTGCGCCTGCAGCGCGCTGTTGGCGTCGGCGATGTGCCAGTAGCGCGTCGCATCGGCGTAGCGCTGCTCGGCCGTTGCGTCGAGCTGGTCGTGCGGCCTGACGAGCGTCGCGTCGCCGGTCGTCGCCGGCAGGCGGCGCCAGTTCAGCAGTGCGGCGTCTCGCCCGTCGACGCGCAGCGGGTGGGTCGGCAGGCCGTAGTAGCGCGAGCTCTTCAGGAACATGCTTGTCCTCGTCTCAGATCGGCAGGATGTCGGGCAGCGAGGCGATGCCGCGCGCCATCTGCGCGATCGCCTGCGCTTCCTTGACCGTGCGCGTGTAGAGCAGGGCACCTTGCGCGATCAGGTCGTCGGAGGCCGGCACTTCCGCCACGCGCAGGCCGATCTCGACCTCGGCGCGCGACGGGTTCAGCGTGTCGTCGTATTCCTGCTCGTTGATGCGCAGCGTCGTGATCGACACCGGCAGTACGCGCGTCGGGCCCCAGATGAAGAGCAGCTTCGGCAGTTGCTCGCGCGGGATCGGCCGCGTCGCGCCGGCGCCGACCGCCGACGAGATCGCGCTGCCGATCGCATCGATCGCCGCGCCGATCAGGCCGCCGCCGCCGGGCGGATAGGCCATCTTCTCGAGCGCCGCGATCTGCGGACCGATGCCGAAGGCGCGCGTGACGCCGCTGAACGGGCCTTCGGTGCCGAGGTCTTCGGCGGCCGACAGCGACAGCTTCACGGTGACCTCCTCGACCGGCGGCCCGGCGGCGGCGGTGCGCTCGCTCTGCGCGCGCTGCGCGCGGTCGGGCTCGGAGGCGTTCGGCGTGATGCGGATCGTGCGCGCGAGCTGTTCCGGGTTGAACTGGAACACGACGATGTTCGGGACCGGCCCGATGAACTGGCCGCTGTACTCGATCAGGGCGCCATGCACTGCCATCTCAGAGCTCCTGCTGTGGCGTCGCGGCCTGCGTGCCGAGCCAGTCGGCGAAGCGCGCGGCGATCGCGTCGGCGACCGCGCGCGCCGGCAGGGCGCCGGGCAGTGCGATCAGGCCGAGGTCGGCCTCGGTGCGGTCGAGGCGCATCGCGTGCTGTCCGCGCAGGGCTCGTTGCACGCTGCGCTGCATCGCGCCCGGCAGCTCGCGCTGCACTTCCCGGGCGTCTGCCTCGCTCATGCCTTCGAGCGTCAGATCCAGACGATCGATCGCAATTCGGCTCATGAGGCCTCCGGCAACAACGACGCATAGCGTCCGAACTGCTCGCGCTGCGTTTCGCGCCCGCTCTTCTCGATTTCGCGCTTGATCGCGAGCAGCAGCGCGGGCATGTCGACCGCTGGCTTCGCATCGCCGCGCGCGGCCGCGGTGTGCAGGCAGGCGTTGAAGGCGGCCGAGCGCATCGCGCCGCCGGCGAGTTCGAAGCACTGCGCGATGAACGCGAAGTCGATCGCCGAGACGTCGACCGCCGCCGGGAACATGGCGCGCCACAGCGTCTCGCGTTCTATCGCGGCCGGCAGCGGAAACTCGACGACGAAGCGCAGGCGGCGCAGGAAGGCCTCGTCGACATCCTTGCGCCGGTTGGTCGCCAGCACCGCGAGGCCCTTGAAGCGTTCCATCCGCTCGAGCAGGTAGCTCACCTCGATGTTGGCGAAGCGGTCGTGCGCGTCCTTGACCTCGGTGCGCTTGCCGAAGAGCGAATCGGCCTCGTCGAACAGCAGCAGGCATTCGGCGGCCTCGGCGGCGTCGAAGATGCGTCGCAGGTTCTTCTCGGTCTCGCCGATGTACTTGTTGACCACCTGCGACAGGTCGATGCGGAACATCGGCAGCGCCAGTTCGCTTGCCAGCGCTTCGGCGCACATCGTCTTGCCGGTGCCGGGCGGGCCACAGAACAGCACCGCGACGCCGGCTTCGTTCCAGATGCGCGCGGTGCCCCAGCCGTGGTGCACGCGGCCGATCGCGCGCATGCCGTCGACGATCGCGCGCACCTGCGCGCGCTGGCGCGGCGGCAGCACCAGCTCGTCGAGCGCGAAGCGCGGCGCGACCGGCTGCGCGAGCTGACCCAGGTCGAGCGTCGCGGCGGTGCGGCACAACGCGTGCAGCGCGGGCTCGTCGGGCGACGGCAGCGCGCGCAGTGTCGCCGCAACCTGCGCGAGCGCGAGGTCGTTCAGGCGGAAGCGGCGCGCGGCCTCGGCCGCGGCGCCATCCATCGAAGCCGGCAGCGCGGCGGCGAGCTGCTGCCGGCGTTGCGGCGTCGACAGGGGCTCGACCTCGATCGTCGGTCCGAGCCATGCGGGCGGCAGCGCGCGCACGGCCGCGGCCTCGTGCACCGGCAGCAGCAGGCGCAGCGGCAGCGCGGCCAGCGGGCCCAGCGCCTGCTCGAGCGTCTGCGCGCCGGGGTGGCTGTGCCAGTGCGACGGCAGCAACAGGTCGATGCCGTGCAGCCAGGCGGCGCAGGCCAAGCCGCGCAACGCGGTGTGGTCGGCGCCGAGCGCCGGCGCGAGCTGCGCGACCGCCCGGCCGGTCGCTGCGGCGACCTGGCGCGCCGGCACCTGCGCATCGGCGCCGCGCGGCAGCAGCAGCGGGACGAGCTGCATCGCCGCGGGCGGCAATGCGCGCAGCCACGCGAGCGCGGCGCGCTGCGACGCGGTCTGCGGCACCGCCTCGGCGGCGTCGATCGGCTGCAGCGCCGAAGGCCAGGCAGCGTGCGGATCGAGCAGCGCGCCGGCGACCGCGGCCGGCAGGTCGAGCGGCTGGTGCCAACCCGGCACCGCGGGCAGCAGGCCGAAGGCACAGAGCGGATGTGCGGGATCGAGGCAGGCGATCAGCGCGAGCGGCGCATGCCACAGGCGTTGCGCGAGCGCGAGCGTTGCCTGGCCGTCATGGCTGCAAGCGGCCGCGACCGGCGCGAACGCCGCATCGCTGCGCGCGGCCAGCGCGAGCGCCAGCACGAACTGCGCGTGCGCGTCGAGGCCCGCGGCGTCGACCGCGCGCTGCCAGGCGCTGCCGCCGTGCTCTATCCGTGCGCGCAGCGCGGCGACCTGCTCGATCTGTTCGCCGAGGTAGGCGGCCGCGACATCGCCTTCGAAGAAGCGCGTGCGCGCGTCGTGGTGGCGCAGGCGGTCGATGCTGTCGTCGATCGGCGCGCGCGCCGGCGGCAGGGCGCGCGCGGCGGGGTTGGCGCCGCTCAGGTGCCAGCACCAGGCGAGCTCGCGCCGCAGCCGCAGCGTGACCTCGGCGAGCCACGAGGCGGCGAGCGCGTCGGCCGGACGAAGGTTCGGATCGAACGCCGCCGGCGCCAGCGTGCCTTCGGGCTGCAGCTGCTGCCGGCCGTGCACGGCATGGCCGTTCGGCGCGGGCGTCGATGCGGCGAGCAGGTTCATGTCCACACCAGTTCCGGCGTCTGCACGGCCTGCTGGCCGTTGACGCGCAGCACGACGCGGTAGCTGCCCGGCGGCAGCGCAAGCGCTTCGGGCACGGTGAAGCGCGCGCTGGTCGGCGTCGGGTCGCTCGACGGCTCGAGCTGGATGCGCGCGCTGCCGTCGAACAGCAGGGCCGCGAAGATCGATTCGTCCGGTCCGCCGAACTGCGCACCGTCGACGACGAAGCTGCCGTGCAGGTTCGCGCCGGCCGGCGTCAATGCGCCGTCGAGCGCGACGCCCGAGACCACCGGCATCAGCTCGCCGAGCAGCGGCGTGCTCGTCATCGTGCGGCCGCTCGGCAGGATGCGCGTGACGCTGACCGCATAGCCGGCCGCCGCGATCGGCGTGTTGGCGAGCAACTGGAAGCGCACGACGTCGCCGCGGTCGTCCGGCAGCGCGGCCAGCGGCAGCAGTTGGTTGCCGCCGAGGTTGATACGGTCGTAGCCGCCGAGGTCGACGCCGCGCAGCTCGACCGTCTGGCCGGCGACGAACTTCGCCGGCGCGATCGACGTCAGGCGCGCGCCCATGGATGCGAACACCATCACGCCCTCGTTGACGGGCGGGCCGACGGTCTGCACCAGCGGCGCGTAGTCGGGCACGGCATCGGTCGCGAGCATCACCGGCCGCACCTGGAACGCGACGGACACCCGGTAGCGCTCTTCGGTGCCGCTGAACAGCTTGTTCAGCAGGTCGGCGTCGGCTTCGTCGAAGGTGATCTTGAGCGGCTCGGGGTTTCCGGTCAGCGCGGCGGCGGTGACTGGAGCGTGCAGGAAGTTGAGCTCCTGCAGCGCGACGATGCCCTGGCCCAGCAGGCGGTGTGCGCCGACGGTCTCGCTCTCGCCTTCGGCATCGAACGCGGTCAGCAGGTAGTGCAGCGTCAGCCATACCGGCGGCTGTTGGCCGCGGTCGAGCGGCTGGTTGCGCATGTGGCCGTCGAACGCGACGTGGTAGAGAAAGAGGTTGAGGCCGCGCGCGTTCAGGTCGTCCGGCGCGTCCGACGGCCGGCCGACCAGAACCGGCAGGTTGTTCAGGCGTGACGACACGCGCGTGGCGAGCAGTTCGCTCACCGCGCCGACCGCTTCGGTGGTGGCGCTCAGGGCCATGGCTGGTTGGCGCTCGCACGCAGGTGGTAGCGGGCGGGCGAGAAGTCCGGCGCCGCGGGACGGCGCGTCTGCGCGGCAGGCGCGGGTGCCGGCGCGGGGACGTGGACCGTCATCGTGACCTGGCCGATGCGCA
Source organism: Burkholderiaceae bacterium (assembly GCA_014879745.1). Taxonomy (GTDB): domain Bacteria; phylum Pseudomonadota; class Gammaproteobacteria; order Burkholderiales; family Burkholderiaceae_C; genus CAIKUF01. Next base: position 19,666 of record JACSRM010000285.1, read on the forward strand.
CGTCGACCTGCGCGGGTGCCGGCGCGACGGCCCGCGCTGCCGTGGACGTGGTCGCGGCAGCCGCGGTGCGCTCGGGCGCGGGCAGGGCCTGCGCGGGACCGCGCGCCGGTTGGGCGGCAGCAGCCTGTACCCGGCTGCCGATCGGCATGACCGGCGCGGTCGACAGCAATGCGTCGGCATGCACGGCGGGCTCGACATGGTTCGGGTTTCGCATCGGTTCGCTGCCGGCCGGCATCGCATCGATCCGCGGCGCGACCGCATCGATCGGGTCCGCGGCGGACCGCGGCGGGCCTGCCATCGGCCGCGCGGCTTCGATCCGCGCCGATGCCGGGGCGACGCCGGGCGGCCGCGCACGAGACGTGCCGACGGGCGGTGCCGTGACGCGGGTCGTGTCGCGGGTCGTGTCGCGAGCCGCGTCGGCCGGGCCCGGATGCGCGACGGGCGCATGGGGCTCGAACTTGCGCGCGGGCATCTGCTGCGCACCGCGTTGCGCATGCGAGGGCTGCGCGCCGGGCGCGATCGTCGGCGGCGCCGCCTCGACCGGCATCGCAGGTGGCGGCGCGGACAACGGCGCAGCGATCTCGTCTTCGACATGCCGCTCCAGCGGCGCCGGTGCCGCGACCGCCCGCGGCGCCACCACGGCTGCGCTGCGCGCAGCCAGCCGTTCGAAATAGCGGCTCATGTCAGCGTTGCGCCCGGCGCCATGCGGTCGAGGTAGAACTCGCGCCGCCACGCCGGCAGCGCGACGATCTCGGATTCGGTCCAGTGCAGCGCTTGCGCGAGGCGAAGCACCGAGTCGAGCAGATGGCGCTGCTGGCGCGCGAAGGCGTGCAGCAGCAGGCTTTCGAGTTCGATCTCGAGCGACTGCCGATGACCGCAATCGGGGCAGTCGGCGTCGACCGCCAGCGCGTTCAGCGGGTCGCGCATGGCCATCGCATCGGCCAGCGGCAGCAGCCATGCAGCGTCGAGCTCGAAACCGTCGAGCGGCGGCGCGTCGTCGACCGCGTCGACCAGCATCGCCGCGAGCCGCTGTGCATCGACCATGCCGCGCGCCTGCCAGGCCTCGAAATCGGCCGCGCAGGGCAGGTGCAGCTGCAGTCGGCGGCCGTCGGGCGCCAGCCAGTGCAGCGGTGCGTCGTCGGGAACGAACTCGGCGCAGCGTTCGAGCGCGAGGTCGAACTCGTACTCGGCGTCGCAGAGCTCGCAGCGCGCCTGCAGCGGCTCGTGCGCGCCGGGCTCGCCCGCGAGCCGCACCGCGATCAGCGCATGCAGCCGCCGCGCGAGCGACCAGCGCGTGAGCTCGCCCGGCAGCGGCGCATCGCCTCGCGCGTCGCGCAGGCAATGGGCGAGCAGTGCCGTGATCGTGCGCTGCGGCGCGCCCGCATCGAAGCGTAGATCGAGATCGGCCACCGCGCTGCCGAAGGCGCGCGCATGCCAGCCGGAAGTCGCGACCACGTTCATGCCGCTGGCCTGGCTACGCGGCCTCGCTCGGCTCGGTCGTCGCCTCGTCGCGCAGGAACCCTTCGAGCTCGATCTTCAGATGCTCGATCGCGACCGCGTTGGCGTTGGCGTCGAGGTCGGGCATCGCGGTGAACTCGCTAACCCAGCAGCGGAACAGGAAGTAGCGGATCGCGACCTGGCCGCGCTCGTTCAGCACTTCGAGCGTCAGGTCTTTCTTGTAGTTCACCAGGTCCATGCTCGGGTCGCCCTGGTAGGTGTGCACGAGCTGGGCCCACTTCTCGAACTCGAGGTCGTGCGTGATGCCGCGTTCGAGCGTCACCGCCTCGTAGCTCGAACGGCCAGGCGACTTGTGGTCGAAGCTGTTCTCGCCGCCACTGCGGTGCTTGACGACTTCGGTCGTGCGCTTGAGCGCGCTGACCTTGCTGACGCCGAGGACGGGCTTGCCGTCCCACAGCAGCTTGAACTTGAAGTTCTTGTACGGATCGATGCGGTGCGTATTGACCACGAAGCCGGTGTTCGCCATGACGGTCGCTCCTGTCGAGACGGTTTACAGATCGCCCGCGATCTGCTGGATCTTGATGACGACGAACTCGGCCGGCTTCAGCGGCGCGAAGCCTACCTGGATGTTGATGATTCCGAGGTTGCGGTCGGCCTGGGTCGTCGTCTCGGCGTCGCACTTGACGTAGAACGCCTCCTTCGGCGAGGCGCCCTGGAATGCGCCCTGGCGGAACAGGCCCATCATGTAGGCGCCGACGTTGAGCCGCACGCGCGCCCACAGCGGTTCGTCGTTCGGCTCGAACACGACCCACTTGGTGCCGCGGAACAGCGACTCCTCGAGCATCAGCGCCAGCCGCCGGATCGGCGTGTACTTCCATTCCGAGCCGGCCTGGTCGGCACCGTCGAGCGTGCGCGCACCCCAGGCCACGCTGCCGTAGATCGGGAATACGCGCAGACAGTTGATCGCGATCGGATTGAGTACACCGCTTTCCATGTCGGTGAGCTTCAGGTCCATCGCCGAGACGCCGCGCAGCACCGCCTCGATGCCGGCCGGCGCCTTCCAGACGCCGCGTTCGGTGTCGGTGCGCGCGAACACGCCGGCCATCGTGCCGCTCGGCGGCACGTTGCGCAGGCGGAAGCCGTTGACCGGGTCGGGCACGCTGATGCGCGGGAAGAATACCGCGGCGTTTCGGCTGCGGAAGTTCGCGTGCGTGTCGAGCCAGTCCTTGACCTCGGTGACGGTGTTGACGGATTGCGGGATGTCGAGCAGGAAGAACGCGCGCTCGAGCGAGCAGAACGCGATCGCCTGCGAGACGATCTGCTGCATCTGCGTCTCGCCGTTGGTCTCGGTGACGATCGCCGCGGCACGCGGGATGCACAGCAGGTTGAACAAGTCGGCCTTGCGCAGCGCATAGATGCCGCGGTCGTTGGCGTTGGCCGCGGCGCCGACCAGCGCGTCGGCGTTCGGCGGCACGCCGTCGCCGCCTTCGACCCCGCTGATCAGCGCGCCGGTCGGGGCGGCGACGTTGCCGAGCTCGTAGACCGCGACGTTGGTCAGCGTGACGTCGGCCGCGAGCAGCTCGAGCCGGTCGGCGAGATCGCCACCCCCGACCTCGGTCATCGCGATCTGGTCGATGAAGGTGCGGGCCGGGTCGCCCTTGCCTGCGGTGATCGCCAGGTACAGCGGGCCGGCCGGGTCGGTGACGACGTTGACGCTCGCCCCGGTCAGCGCCGGCGGCGTCGGCGCGCCGAGCGCGGGCGGCACCGCGGTCGAGTCGACCGCGGTGCGCAGCGCGAGTTCGAGGCGCGAGGCGAACTGCGTCAGCGTGGTCACGCTGCCGGCGGCCCAGGTCGGCAGTGTCGCGTTGAAGACGAGTGAGCCGCCGACCGCGATCGCGATCTGGTCGCCGCTCATGCCGTCGAAGTCCGCGGTCGCGAGGCCCGACAGGTCGCCGCTGGTCAGACCGTTCGAGGCGGGGATGTTGCCCGACAGCGCGGTCACGCTGAACTGCTGCGCATCGGCATTGACGACCGACTCGACGAAACGGGAGCTCGCCGAGTCCATCGACAGGTTCAGGAACTTCTCCTGGCCCAGCACCGCGGCGCCGACCGCGTCGGACGCGTAGCGCGTGACGGTCAGGTTGAACAGCGTCGCCGGGTCGGCCGTGCGGTGGTCGATCTCGGCGCGCAGCGTGTT
>JACSRM010000134.1 GCA_014879745.1 Burkholderiaceae bacterium
AGGTCGCGGTCTTGCAGCGCGGCCTGCGCGGTGCCGGCTGCGGCGAACAGCGCGCCGGCGCAGAGCAGCGCGGCGCGCGAGTTCCTGATCTTCTTCATCGCTCGGTTCTCCTCGAAGGCCCTGGCTCGGCGGCCGCGCAGCGGCAGGGCCTCGCCGCGGCGGTGCGGGCGGTGCGCCCAGGGGCGAGAATCGCCCCCCCCCCCCGAGTTTGGCAATCCCTAGTTTCGGAGGGTCTCTGCGCAGCCACATGCCTTTGGCCGGCAGGCGGGCCGAGCGCGGTGCAATGTGCCTTCGCAGGCATCAAGCAGCCGCGCCGCTCGATAGCGAGATAGCACTTTGCGCTGTCATACGGCTGTCAAGGCAAGCCACCACAAGCCGCTCGCCGCGAACTTCGCGAAGCCGACGGCTCGGCAACGCGGCGAAGAACCCGACCGCCTCGTCGGCCTCCATCCGCAGCACGTCGCCGACGCGCGTCTTGCCGACGTGACCGCGTCCAACGGTCAACCTCTCCCAAGAGAGTGCGCGCGGACGAAGTGCTTCTGAACCGAGTCGGCCGCCGGCATGGCGCTTTGGCCCGGTCGTCAAAGCAGCCGCGCGGGCTGGCCGGCCGCAGTCAACAAGGCAACCGCTTGCTTGTCGAAGGAGACGAAGGCTTCGCCCCCCAGCCAGTGGCCTTCATAGGCGATGACGCCGTCGGCGAAGTCTCCATTCGCTTCGAGCATCGCCAGACCGGCCTCCACGGCGGGCCTGTTCATCCGAACGTTGTCCGCGGCGAGCAGCGCCCGGATGGCCGCCGCGATGTCCCCGGTCCGGAGGCGGTAGACCTTGCGCAGTACCCACACGAACTCGCACAGGCAGGGCAGCGCGACCCCGACCAGTTCGGCTTGCGTCAGAACCTTGGCGGCGACCCGCGCCTGAGCGGCATCGTCGCCCACGGCAGCGCGAACAAGGACGTTGGTGTCAACAACAACCTTCACTTCCTGCCGGCCCAGCCGCGTGCCGCCGCGTCATTGATCTCTTCGATGGTGGCTACCTTTCTGGTGCGATCAGCGAGCAGACCGACAAACGACTTGATCGATCCGGCAGGTCGGGCGGCTTTGAGCACGCCCCTGCCGTCAGGCAGCAAATCCAGTTCGATCTTCTCGCCCGGCTTGATCCCGAGATGCTGCAGCACTTCCTTGCGAAAAGTGACCTGCCCCCTTGCGGTAACCGTCAGCGTAGCCATCGTGATTCGTCCCGGTGTTGGTTCGGAGTGATAGTAATGCACTTTCGCCTTATGAGCCAACCTGAGCCCTTTCCAACGAGGTATGAGCCTGGAGCCGGGTTCGCGATGCCAATGAGAGGAAAGAGCCCGGAGTGGAACCGGGGGCGGCCATTCGGCAGCCGCGGGTTCTGGCCGGTGACGTTCGCAGCGGGCCGGCGCGCCATCGGACGCCTGGTGCGGCTGCGGGCCGATGGCTCGCACGCGTTGCCGCTCGCCGGGCTGGGACTGATCGGCGCGATCACGCGCCGCCGCAAGGCGTAGTTCGCTTCAACTTCGCGCCAGCACCGCGCGCAGCGCATCGCCGGTGTGGCTGCCCGCGGCGACGACCTGCTCGGGCGTGCCTTCGGCGACGACACGCCCGCCGGCGGCCCCGCCTTCCGGCCCGAGGTCGATGATCCAGTCGGCCTCGGCGATGACGTCGAGGTCGTGCTCGATGACGACGACGCTGTGGCCGGCATCGACGAGGCGGTGCAGCACACGAACGAGCTTCTCGACATCGGCCATGTGCAGGCCGACGGTCGGTTCGTCGAGGACGTAGAGCGTGTGCGGTGTCTTCTGGCCTCTGCGCGTCACGTCGTCGCGCACCTTGACGAGTTCGCTGACGAGCTTGATGCGCTGTGCCTCGCCGCCGGAGAGCGTCGGCGACGGCTGGCCGAGCGTCAGGTAGCCGAGGCCGACGTCCTTCAGCAGTTGCAGCGGATGCGCGATGCCGGGCAGCGCGGCGAAGAACTCGACCGCCTCGTCGACCTCCATCTTCAGCACGTCGCCGATGCTCTTTCCCCGCCAGCTCACGGCGAGCGTCTCGGCGTTGAAGCGTTCGCCGTGGCAGGTGTCGCACAGCACCTTCACGTCGGGCAGGAAGCTCATCGCGATCGTTCGCAGACCCTGGCCTTCGCAGGCCGAGCAGCGGCCTTCGCCGGTGTTGAACGAGAAGCGCGCCGGGGCGTAGCCGCGGGCGCGCGCCTCGAGCGTCTCGGCGAACAGCCTGCGGATCGCGTCCCAGAAGCCGATGTAGGTCGCCGGGCACGAGCGCGGCGTCTTGCCGATCGGCGTCTGGTCGACCTCGAGCACGCGCGCGATCGCCTCGACGCCGCTCAGGCCGGCGCAGCCGACCCATGCCGGATGCGCGCCCGACGCCGCCGCGTCGCGCCCGGCCTTCGTCGCGCGCTGGGCGACCGCGGCGTGCACGTTGGCGAGCAGCACGTCGCGCGCGAGCGTGCTCTTGCCCGAACCGCTGACGCCTGTGACGGCGACGAGGCGGCCAACCGGCACCGCGACGTCGAGCTGCCGAAGGTTGTGCAGCGAAGCGCCGTGCAGCGTCAGCTTCGGCGTGCTCGCATCGACCGCGCGCCGCGCCTGCAACGGATGGCGCGGCGGGTTCGCGAGCAGGCGGCCGGTGACCGAATCGGGCGCCGCGGACAAGTCCGCCGCGCTGCCCTGCGCGACGAGCCGGCCGCCGCGCTTGCCGGCGCCGGGGCCGATGTCGATCAGGTGGTCGGCGCGGCGCATCGTATCCTCGTCGTGTTCGACGACGACGAGCGTGTTGCCCTTGTCGGCGAGCGTCGCGAGCGCGCCGAGCAGCACCTGGTTGTCGCGCGGGTGCAGGCCGATCGTCGGCTCGTCGAGCACGTAGCACACGCCCTGCAGGTTGCTGCCGAGCTGCGCCGCGAGGCGGATGCGCTGCGCCTCGCCGCCCGAGAGCGTCGGCGCCGCGCGGTCGAGCGTCAGGTAGCCGAGGCCGACTTCCTGCAGGAAGGCGAGCCGGCTCGCGATCTCGGCGATCACGTCGCGCGCGATGCCGCGCTCGCGCGGACCGAGGACGCCGTCGCGGTCCAGGGCCTCGACCCAGCGCGCCGCGTCGGCGATCGAATCTGCAGCGACGGCGCTGATTGCGCGGCCGTCGAAGGTCACCGCGCGCGCCGCGGCGTTCAGCCGCGTGCCCTGGCACTCGGGGCAAGGCGTGTCGGCGACGCCTTCGACTTCCATCTCCTCGGACGGAAAGCTCTGCTCGCGGCCGTGGCCGTCGTCTTCGCGGATCGAATCGTCGTAGGCCTTGCGCTGCTCGCGCGAAAGCGCGAGGCCGGTGCCGACGCAGCCCGGGCACCAGCCGTGCTTGCTGTTGTAGCTGAACATGCGCGGATCGAGCTCGGCGTAGCTCGTGCCGCAGCTCGGGCAGGCGCGCTTCGTCGAGAAGACCTTGACGCTGCCTATGCCCGCCGTCGGCAGCGCCGCCTCCATCGCCCGCGCCAGGCCATCGAGCGGCGCGAGCAGGTGCATCACGCCCTTGCCGACCTCGAGCGCGCGCGCGAGCAGCGCACGCAACTCGGCTTCGTTCTCGACGCCGACGACGATGTCGCCGACCGGCAGCTCGATCGTGTGCTCTTTGAAGCGGTCGAGCCGCGGCCACGGATCGACCGGCAGGAACTCGCCGTCGACGCGCAGATGCGTGTGGCCGCGCGCCTTGGCCCACTTCGCGAGATCGGTATAGACGCCCTTGCGGGCGACGACGAGCGGCGCGAGCAGGCCGACATGCTCGCCGCGGTGGCCGCCCTGCTCGGCAGGCCGCAGCAGTTGCGCCGCGATGCTCTCGGCGCTTTGCGGCCGCACCGGCGTGCCGTCTTTCGTGCAGTGCTGCAGGCCGAGCTTCACGTAGAGCAGGCGCAGGAAGTGCCAGACCTCGGTGGTGGTGGCGACCGTGCTCTTGCGTCCGCCGCGCGACAACCGCTGCTCGATCGCGACCGTCGGCGGGATGCCGTACACCGCATCGACCTCGGGCCGGCCCGCCGGCTGGACGATGCTGCGCGCATACGCGTTGAGCGATTCGAGGTAGCGCCGCTGGCCCTCGTTGAACAGGATGTCGAACGCGAGCGTGCTCTTGCCCGACCCGCTGACGCCGGTGACGACGCTGAACTGCCCGCGCGGGATCGCGACGTCCATCGCCTTCAGGTTGTGCTCGCGCGCGTTGACGATCTGGATCGCCCCCTCTCCCCCCGGGAGAGGGCCGGGGGTGAGGGCGCGGCGCCGCCAAAGCCGCGCCTGCAATGGCACGCCTTCCTCGGCCCGATGCGCATGCAGCGCCTGCTCGTAGTCGCGCAGCGCCTTGCCGGTGTGCGATGCCGCATGCGCCTTGACGTCGTCCGGCGTGCCAATGCAGACGATCTCGCCGCCGCCCTCGCCGCCCTCCGGTCCGAGATCGACGATCCAGTCGGCGCTGCGGATGACGTCGAGGTTGTGCTCGATCACGATCAGCGAATGCCCCGCGGCGAGCAGCTTGCGCAGCGCGCGCATCAGCTTGGCGATGTCATCGAAGTGCAGCCCGGTCGTCGGCTCGTCGAACAGGAAGAGCCGGCCCTTGCGCGCGACCGCCTGGCGCGACGCCGACGCCTCGGCCGCCGTCTCGGCGAGGAAGCCGGCGAGCTTCAGGCGCTGCGCCTCGCCGCCGGAGAGCGTCGGCACCGGCTGGCCGAGCTTGACGTACTCGAGGCCGACATCGACGATCGGCTGCAGCACGCGCAGCACCTCGCGGTCGTCGCGAAAGAGCTGCACCGCCTCGCTGACGGTGAGTTCGAGGACGTCGGCGACGCTGAGATCGCGGAGTTCGTTGCCCGGCAGACGGCGGTCGAGCTTCACGTCGAGGATCTCGCTGCGGTAGCGCCGGCCGTCGCAATCCGGGCAGCGCAGGTAGACGTCGGAGAGGAACTGCATCTCGACGTGCTCGAAGCCCGAGCCGCCACACGTCGGGCAGCGGCCGTCGCCGGCGTTGAAGCTGAACGTGCTCGCGCCGTAGCCGCGCTGCGAGGCGAGCGGCGTCTGCGCGAAGAGCTTGCGGATCTCGTCGAACGCGCCGACGTAGCTCGCCGGGTTCGA
>JACSRM010000440.1 GCA_014879745.1 Burkholderiaceae bacterium
CTGCCACTCGACCAGGTCGAGGCCGGTGGTCAGCTCGGTCACCGGGTGCTCGACCTGCAGCCGGGTATTGACTTCGAGGAAGTAGGGTTCGTCGCCGGCGTCGGCGTCGAGCACGAACTCGACCGTGCCCGCCGAGTCGTAGCCGATCGCACGCCCGAGCGCCAGCGCGGCGTCGAACAGCCGTGCCTTGAGCGCCGCGTCCAGGTGCTGCGCCGGCGCTTCCTCGACCAGCTTCTGGTAGTGGCGCTGGATCGAGCATTCGCGCTCGAACAGGTGCAGCAGCCGGCCGTGGTGGTCGCCCAGCAGCTGCACCTCGACATGGCGCGGGCGCGCGATGTAGCGCTCGAGCAGCACCTTGGCGTCGCCGAACGCGGCTTGCGCCTCGGCCTGCGCGGTGGCCAGCTGGCTGGCGAGATCGTCGGCGTGGTCGACGCGGCGCATGCCCTTGCCGCCGCCGCCGGCGCTGGCCTTGATGAGCAGCGGGAAGCCGATGCGCAGCGCCTGCTCGCGCAGCGTCGCCGGGTGCTGGTCGTCGCCGTCGTAGCCGGGGATGCAGGGCACGCCGGCGGCGCGCGCGATGCGCTTGCTCTCGATCTTCGAGCCCATCGAGGCGATCGCCTGCGCGTGCGGGCCGATGAAGGCGATGCCCGCCGCGCGGCAGGCGTCGACCAGCGCCAGGCGCTCGGAGAGGAAGCCGTAGCCTGGGTGGATGGCCTGCGCGCCGCAGCGCCGCGCGGCGTCGACCACGGCCTGCGCGTCCAGGTACGACGCCTGCGCGCGCGCCGGGCCGATGCACAGCGCCTCGTCGGCCTCGCGCACATGGCGCGCGAGCGCGTCGGCCTCGGAGTACACGGCCACGGCCCAGATGCCCAGGCGGCGGCAGCTGCGGATGATGCGGCAGGCGATCTCGCCGCGGTTGGCGATCAGGATCTTGTCGAACATGGCGGCGCGCTCCTACATCCGGTACACCGGGCTCGGGCCCGCGAAGCGCGGTGTGCTCTCGTCGATCAGCTGCAGGCACATGCCGAGCACGTCGCGCGTCTGCGCCGGTTCGATGATGCCGTCGTCCCACAGCCGCGCGGTGGCGTAGTAGGGGTCGCTCTGCTCCTCGAACTGGCGCCGCGTGTCCTGCTCCAGCCGCTCGATCTGCTCTTCGTCTGCCGGCCCCTTCAGCGAGGCGCGGCGCAGCTCGGTGAGCACCGTGCTGGCCACGTCCGGGCTCATCGTGGCGATACGGCTGTTGGGCCAGGCGAACAGGAAGCGCGGCGCGAAACCGCGCCCGCACATGCCGTAGTTGCCGGCGCCGTAGCTGCCGCCGACGATCAGTGTCAGCCGCGGCACGCGCGCCGTGGCCATCGCGTAGACCAGCTTGGCCGAGTGCTTCGCGATGCCGCCGCGCTCGGCCTCGGTGCCGACCATGAAGCCGGTGATGTTCTGCAGGAACAGCAGCGGCATGCGGCGCTGGTTGCACAGCTCGATGAAGTGCGCGCCCTTCAGCGACGACTCGGAGAAGAGCACACCGTTGTTCGCCAGGATGCCCACCGGGTAGCCGTGCAGGTGCGCGCTGGCGCACACCAGGGTGGGGCCGTACTCGGGCTTGAATTCCTGGAACTCGCTGGCGTCGAGCAGGCGGCGCAGCAGCTCGCGCACATCGTAAGGGCGGCGCAGGTCGGTGCCGACGAGGGCCGGGATCTCGGCCGCATCGTGCAGCGGCGCGCGCACCGGCTGGCGCGTTGCGCTCGCCTGCGTCTGCCAGTTGAGTGCGCCGACGATCTGGCGCAGCCGCTGCAGCGCCTGAGGTTCGTCGGCCGCCAGGTAGTCGGTCACGCCCGAGACGCGCGCGTGCATGGCGGCACCGCCCAGCGTCTCGCCGTCGACAACCTCGGCGATCGCGGCCTTGACGATCGGCGGGCCGCCCAGGTGGATGCGCCCGGTGCCTTCGACCATGATCGATTCGTCGGACAGCGCCGGGATGTAGGCGCCGCCCGCGGTGCAGCCGCCGAACACCGCCGACAGCTGCGGCAGGCCGTCGGCGCTCATGCGGCACTGCTGATAGAAGGTCGTGCCGAAGTGCCCCCAGTCGGGAAAGACGCGGTCCTGCTGCGGCAGGAAGGCGCCGCCGCAGTCCACCAGGTACAGGCAGGGCAGGCGGTTCTCCCAGGCGATCTCCTGCGCGCGCACGTGCTTGCGCGTGGTCTCGGGGAAGAAGCTGCCGCCCTTCACGGTGGCGTCGTTGGCGATGAGCATGCAGTGCACGCCGGCCACGCGCCCGATGCCGGTGACGATGCCGGCCGCCGGCACCTCGCCGTCGTGCAGCCCCCAGCAGGCCAGCGGCGACAGCTCCAGGAAGGGGCTGCCCGGGTCGAGCAGCAGTTCGATGCGTTCACGCACGGCGATCTTGCCGCGCTCGCGGTGGCGCGCATGCAGCTGCGCGCCCCCGCCGGCGACGGCCCAGGCCATGCGCGTGCGCAGCGTGGCCAGCGCCGCGTCGTACTGGGCCTGGCGCTGCGCCGGCGTGGAGGCCGTCAGGTCGTTCATCGTTGCTTCTCTTTCGTTGGGGTGCCGGCTTCGGGGTGCAGCAGCAGGCCGTGCAGCAGGAGCTCGGCCAGTTCTTCGGCGATCGCCTTGAGCGACACCGCGCCGCCCTGGAACCAGTCGAGCGTGCCGTTCATCGCCGGGATCAGGAACAGCCGCGCCAGCCGCAGGTCGCGCTGGCGGTCCAGGCCGCCCTGGCGCGCGCAGCGCGTCAGCAGCGCGGCCCAGCGGCGCTCGTAGGCGTCGCGCGCGGGCACCTGCGCCTGGCGCACGTGCGCCGGCACCTGGCCGAAGATGCGCACGTTGGCCGAGGTGTAGTCCTGCAGGCCGTGCATGCCTTGCAGGTGCGCGTGGATCGCGCTGCGCAGCAGCGTTTGCGCGTCGGCGTCGGGCGGCAGCTCGGCCAGCGCCGCCTCGACCAGCGCGCTGACCTGCTCGACACCGATGCGCAGCACCTCGCCGACGATGGCGTCCTTGGAGTCGAAGTGGTGGTACAGGCTGGCCGCTTTCATGCCGGCGGCGGCGGCGATGTCGCGCAACGAGGTACCCGCATAACCGCGCTCGCGGAACAGCCGCGCCGCCGTGTCCAGCACCAGCTGGCGCCCGCCGGGCTCCGGCGTGGCCGCTGCCTTGTGCGAGCGTGTACTGGGGGTGCGGGTCATGGATGAAACGCTAACGATCGTTAGGGCTGTGAATACTGCGCTTGCTCTGACATTGCCCATTGACGGGATCGATGATACGCACATAAACTCTGCCTAACAAGTGTTAGTCAAAGGCAACGTGATGTTCGACACCCCGCTTACAACGGCCTTCCCGTTCTTCACCGAGGAGCACGAGTTGTTCCGCCGCGCCGTGCGGCGCTTCGTGCGCGAGCAGGTCGAGCCGGTGGCCGATGCCTGGGAGGAAGCCGGGCAGGTGCCGCGCGAGCTGCTGCGCCGCATGGGCGAACTGGGCTTCCTGGGCATCCGCTATCCGGCCGAGCACGGCGGCAGCGGCATGGATACGCTGGCCACGGCCGTGCTGGCCGAGGAGCTCGGACGCTCCAGCTACGGCGGCTTCGCGGTGACGGTGCTGGTGCACACCGACATGGCCAGCCCGCACCTGTGGCACGCCGGCACGCCGGCGCAGCAGGCGCGTTACCTGCCGGACATCATCGCGGGGCGCAAGATCTGCGCGGTGGCCATGACCGAGGCCGACGCCGGCTCGGACCTGCAGGGCATGCGCACCACGGCGCGGCGCGACGGCGACGGCTGGGTGCTCGACGGGCGCAAGATGTTCATCACCAACGGCGTGCACGGCGACCTGTACTTCGTCGCCGCCAAGACCGGCGCGCCGGGGCGCGGGCGCGACATCTCGATGTTCATCGTCGAGAAGGGCACACCGGGCTTCAGCGTGGCGCGCCCGCTGAAGAAACACGGCTGGCTGAGCAGCGACACCGCCGAACTGATGTTCGACCAGTGCCGGCTGCCCGCCGATGCGCTGCTCGGCCAGGAGAACATGGGCTTCTACGCGCTGGTGAAGAACCTGCAGAACGAGCGCATCGTGCTCGGCGCGCAGGCCATGGGCGAGGCGGCGCGCGCCATCGAGCTGGCCCTGGACTGGGTCACGCAGCGCAAGGCCTTCGGCGCCACGCTGTGGGACAAGCAGGCGCTGCGCCACAAGCTCGCCTGGCGCGCCAGCCAGGTCGAAGCGGTGCGGGCGCTGGTCTACACCACCGCCTGGCGCGACGCGCAGGGCCAGCAGGTGAGCCGCGAAGTCTCGATGATCAAGGCGCTGGCCGGCACGCTGGTCAACGAGGTCCTGTACGACTGCGTGCAGGTGCACGGCGGCATGGGCTACATGCGCGAGTGCGCGATCGAGCGTATGGCGCGCGACGCGCGCGTGCAGGCCATCGGCGGCGGCGCCACCGAGGTCATGCTCGAGGAAGTGGCCAAGCGCATGGTGTAGCGCCGCGCCGGGCCGCGTCGCAGTCACGCGCTACGCCGATTGCCGGGCTGCCGATGGTGCATCCGAAGGAGCGCCAGGAGGAAGAGGTCCGGGGCGCCGCCGGGTTTGCTGTGGCCGTGCGGCGCGCGAAACCGATCCGGCCGGCGCGCGCGACGCGCAGGCGTTCCATGCGCGCAATACCTCGGGCGACCTACGAACGCGACGCTTCCCGAACCACAGCCGCCGCCCCCATGCCGGGCACCGCCGGATCGTGCAGGTGGCAGGCCACCACGTGTGCACCGTCCACGGCGATCGATGCGGGCACACGCTCGCTGCACACCGCCTGCGCGAACTTGCAGCGCGGGTGGTAGGGGCAGCCCGAAGGCGGATCGACGGGGCTGGGCACTTCGCCTTGCAGTTCCGGCTGGAACCCGGCCTGCACCTGCGCATCGGGGTTGGCCACCGGAATCGCGGCCAGCAGCGCCTGCGTGTACGGGTGCCGGGGGTTGGCATAAAGCTGCTCGCGCGACGCCACCTCGACGACGCGCCCCAGGTACATGACGACGATGCGGTCGCAGATGTGACGCACCACCGTAAGCGTTCCGCAAACCCGCCTTGCCGTTCCACCCCGGCTGCGGTATGGCGGCCTTACGTCGCAGTG
>JACSRM010000442.1 GCA_014879745.1 Burkholderiaceae bacterium
CGCCAGGGCGCGCAGCGAGTTCTGCGGCACGACCCCGAGGCGAGTACCGCAGCGAAGTCGCTGCGCAGCGGCGACCGCCGCAGCATGAGCCCCTGCCGGGTGCCGCCTGGCGCGACGCGCAATTGCCTCGGCGGTCGCGGCGCTTCGCGATCAGCCGACGAGCGGCGATGAAATCATGCTTTCGAATGCGACTTGGTATGAATCGGCACCGAAGGCGGCGCTTCAGTCTGCGGTGGCCCGAGCGGCGGCGGCGCGCCTGGGGGACCGTGGTTTTGCCGCCGCCTTCGGCTTCGGCTTCGGCTTCGGCTTCGGCTTCGGCTTGGACGTTGTCATTTTCGCTTCTGCGCCTGCAGTCGGTTTGCCTGCGGCGGGCCGCTTCTTCGCCGCGGCCGTCCTGCTCGCCGCGGCGCCGGCGGATGCCGTCGGCGTGGTTCTGCGCGCGGGCCGCTTCGCGCTGGCGGGCGATTTCGGTTCCGCCGCACTCGCCTCGAGTGTCGCCAGGAGTTCGCGGTGCGCGATCGCCATATCGCGCGCCAGGCCGGCCAGCCCGGGCATCGCCTTGCGGCAGGCGGTGAGGCCGAAGTCGAGCGATCCGTTGTAGCTCTCGACCGTGATATTGAGCGCGACGCCGTGGATCGCGATCGACGCCGGATAGTAGGTCAGCATCCTGGCGCCGGCGAGGTACAACGGCACCGGCGAGCCGGGCACGTTCGAGATCGTCACATTGGCGATCGGCGGCATGCGCTCGGCAAGCCGCGAGCGGCCGTAGAGCGTCGCCAGACCGCTGATCAGCCACGGTGCGCCAAGCGACGGGAAGTCGGTCGGCAAGACCGCCTTCACGCTCGATGTCAGCGCCTTCGCCGAGGCGCTCGCGGCGTGAATCGCACGCAGCCGCGCGAGCGGGTCGGCGACGTCGCTCGCCAGGCTGATGCGCATCATCGACGCCTGCGTATTCATCTGCGTATTGCCCGCCGCGCGCAGGCTCACCGGCACCGCCGCCAGCAGCGGCTTGGCGGGCAGATCGTGGGCCGCGCCGAGGTGGCGTCTCAGCGCGCCCGAGCAGATCGCGAGCACGACCTCGTTGAGCGATGCGCCGTGCGCCTTCGCGACACGCTTGGCCTCGTCGAGCGGTATCGAGACGCTCGCGAACGCCCGTTGAGGGGTGATATTCGCGTTCAGCGCGGTGCGCGGGCCGAACCATTGCGACGGGAGCGGCAGGCGCGGCGCGCCGCGTCCGCTGCCGGGCGGCGGTCGCAGCAACTGCGCAGCGGTGCGCGCGATCGCCGGCAGGGCACGCCCGATCCCGAGGATCTGCCCGCCCAGATGGCGCAGCCCGGCGCCGGCGAGTTCGGCCGCGCCGTAGGCGTCCGCTGGCGGTGCGTCGTCATCCGGCGCTTCGCGCACCTCGCGGGGAACGGGCGTCGAATCGAGCATCGCGTTGGCGAGCACGACCGCGCTCGCACCATCCAGCGAAGCATGGTGCACCTTGGCATAGAAGCCCACATGGCGGGTGCCGACGGGTGCATCGGCCGGCTTGCGCAGACCTTCGATGACGTAGAACTCCCACAGCGGCCGGCCGCGGTCGATCAGCTTCGAGTGCAGCTTGCCGACCAGCTGGTCGAGCTGCTCGCGGCTGCCCGGTTTGGGCAGCACGGCGCTTCGGATGTGATAGTCGAGATCGGGATCGTCGAGCGTCCAGACCGGATTGGCCAGATCGAGGGGCATCGCCAGCAGCTTGCGTCGAAAGACGGGGGCCAGGTGCAGCCGGCGCGCGATGTGCTTGCGGACATCGTCGACAAAGCTCCCCTTGTAGCTGGCCGGCAGCTCGTAGATGTGCAGGCTGCCGACGTGCATCGGCGTCTGCGGCGTTTCCAGGTAGAGAAACGCGGCGTCGAGCCCGCTCAGGTGATCCATGGTCGTCTCCGGTGATGGCGCCGAGTGTGCCGGAATGCGGCCGGGCCTGCACCGCGCCGGCGGCGGCACGTCATGCTGCGCGCCGTTCGGCCGGGTACCGGCGTCAGCGCTCGGGCAGGCTCGCCGCGTCGAGCCGCGCGATCGCCGCGCTGCTCAGGCCGAGGTCCGCTGCTGCCGCGATCTCCCGCCATTGCGCGAGGCTCGTTGCGCTTGCGATCGGCGCCGTCAGGCCCGGGCGCGCCATCTGCCACGCGAGGGCGACCTGTGCCGGCGTCGCGCGCGACTCGGCCGATTCAGCGTCGAGTGCGGCGAGGATGCGCATCCCGCGCGGGTTCAGGTAGCCCTTCACGCCGGCGCCGCGCGGGCTCTTGCCGAGGTCGGCCTCGCTGCGGTATTTGCCGGTCAGGAAACCCTTCGCGAGGCCGTAGAACGGGATCACGCCCAGGCCTTGCGCGCGGCAAAGCGGCTCGAGTTCGGCCTCGTAGCCCGCGCGGTCGTAGAGGTTGTAGAGCGGCTGCAGGGTTTCGTAGCGCGGCAGGCCGAGGCGCTCGCTCGTCTCCAGTGCCAGGGCGAGTCGCGGCGCGCTGAAGTTGGAGGCGCCGATCGCGCGCACCTTGCCCTCGCGAATCAGCTCGGCGTAGGCGGCGAGCGTTTCCTCGAGCGGTGTGCCCGGATCGTCGTCGTGCGACTGGTAGAGGTCGATGCGATCGGTCTGCAGCCGGCGCAGCGACGCCTCGACGGCGCTGCGGATATGGCGGTGCGACAGGCCCGACTGCCCCGGCCCCATCGCCTTGCCGACCTTGGTCGCGAGGACGATGCGGTCGCGCTTGCCGCTCGCGTGCAGCCAGCGGCCGAGGATCGTCTCCGACTCGCCGCCGGCATGGCCGGGGACCCAGTTCGAATAGATGTCGGCGGTATCGATGAGGTTGAATCCGGCGTCGACGAAGGCGTCGAGCAGCGCGAACGAGGTCGCCTCGTCGGCCGTCCAGCCGAAGACATTGCCGCCGAAGCCGAGCGGGGCGACGGCGAGGCCGGATCGGCCGAGCAGGCGCAGTTGCATCGCCGTGTTCCTTCAGCCCTGCGCGGCCGCCAGCTCGGCGTCCTTCGCCCGCGCGCGCGCCACCGCCGGCCGCGCGCCGACGCGCGCGACGTAGTCGGTGATCACCGGGGTCTCGGGCACCAGCTTGAAGCGCGTCGTCCAGCCGAGCGCGGTGCCCCACAGGACGTCGGCCGCGCTGAAGGTCTCGCCCAGCAGGTAGCGGCCCCGGCCGAGCTGGCCGGTGAGCGTCGAGAGCATCGTGTCGTAGTCGCCGTAGGGGTTGTTCGCCGCCGGCGCCGGCTCGCGCTTCAGCGCGCGGTCGATCAGCGCCGGCTCGAACGACGAACCGTAGTACACCATCCAGCGCAGGTAGGGCCCGCGCAGGGGATCGCCGATCGGCGGCGCAAGGCCGGCCTCGGGGTACAGGTCGGCGAGGTAGAGGAAGACCGCGCCCTGTTCGGTGACGATGGCGCCGCCATGCTCGATGGCCGGCACCTTGCCCATCGGATTGACGGCCAAGTAGGGCGCCTGGCGCTGCTCGCCGGCCTTCATGTTCAGCACGTGCAATTCGTAGTCGGCGCCGAGTTCTTCGAGCAGGATCAGCGCACCGGTCGAACGCGTGCTCGGTGCGTGATAGAGGGTGACGTGGCGGCGGCTCGGCATCGGCATCGGCATCTCGAGGCTGGATTCGGGCTGTGGAGTGTAGCCAGCGGCGCCCGCGCGTCCGCGATCGGTTCGCAAGGGCTACGCCGACCGCAGCGGCACCGGGTCGGTGGCGCTCAAGACGCGCGCGCGGCCGAGCTGCTTGGCGGCGAGCAAGGCGTCGTCGGCGGCCTTCAGCAGCGCGGCCATGGTCTGCGGACGGCCGCGCGAATCGCACACGCCGGCCGAGAAGGTCTGCCCGACGAGCGTCGCACCGTCGAACCGGAAGACCATGCCGCGCCAGATGCGCAGCAGCTCGATCAGCTTGCGGCGCGCGGCGTGGGCATCGGTGCGCGGCATCAGGAGGCAGAATTCCTCGCCGCCGTAGCGGCAGGCGACGTCGCTCTTGCGCCCCTGCTTGACGAGCAGCTCGCCGAGCGCGGTGAGCATCGCGTCACCCGCGGCGTGGCCGTGCGCGTCGTTCACCGCCTTGAAGTGATCGAGGTCGATGATCGCGACGGCGAGCGCCTGGCGATCGCGCGCCGCGAGGGCGAGCATCGGCGGCAGCACGTCGTTCAGATGCCGGCGGTTGAACAGGCCGGTCAGAAAATCGCGCGTCGCCTGCTGCCGCAGCGCTTCCTGCAGCGACTGCACCTCCTCGATCTTGCTCGACAGCGTCTGATTGACCGCTTCGAGCTCGGCGCGCGCACGCTCCGTGCGGCGGCGCCGGGCGATGCTGTCCTCGAGCCGATGCTGCATCCTGAGCAACTCGGTGTGCAGCGCGGCCGCCTGGTAGCGCGCGCGCGACGCAAGCTGGGCGCGCTCCTGGTGCACGCGCTGCCAGGCGCGCAGCGCCTCGAGCGCGCGGGCCTGCTCGCCGCGCCGCTCGTGCAAATCGGCCTGGGCGAGGAAGAACAGGCAGCGCGTGCGCAGGCTCAGGCCTTCGGCGGCGATGCCGCCTTCGGCCGCGCCGACCAGCGGCAGGGCCGCGTCGAGGTGGTCGGACGCCTGCTGCATCGCGCCGCGGTGCTGCGCATCGAGCGCGGCGGCGACGCTGCGCTCGACCTGCTCGTCGGCGAGCGGCGTCGGCGGTGCGTCTGCCGCGCGCCGCGCCAGTTCATGGCCAAGTGCCGTCTCTCCGGCGCGAAACGCCGCGATCGCGAAGGTCTCGAAATGCGAGCTCATCGTGCCGCGCCCGCTCTCGTCGGTCGGCAATTCGAGCACGCGGGCGATATCGGGCAGCGCCTCGGCCGGCCGCCCGAGTTCGATCAGGCAGATGATGCGGTTGATCAGCAGCACCGCGAGCAGGCGCGAATTGACGAGTCCGGCGCAACGCTCTATCCCCTGGTCGATATGGCGCAGCGCCTCCGGGCAATCGCCGAGCTGCAGCAGTTCGTGCGCCAGATTGCAGTGCAGCACCGCGTCGAAGCCGTGTCCCTGCCGCGGGCCGGCGTCGCGCAGCGCCT
>JACSRM010000200.1 GCA_014879745.1 Burkholderiaceae bacterium
CTCCTCGTCGGGCCCGATCGCGCGCCCGGCGTCGAGCGCGGCCTCGAGGAACAGCACCGGCTGCGGCGAACGCGAAGCCAGCTCGCGCCGAAATGCCGCGCTCACCGCATCGTACGGCGCGAAGTCGCGCCCGAAGGAGTGGACGATCAGCACGCGCTTGGTAGCAGCCTGCGCGCGCGCCGGCCGCGGCAGGCCGGGCAGCGCGAGCAGGCCGACCGACAAGGCCGCCGCACCTGTTGCCCGCAGCGCTTCGCGCCGCCGTGGGCTCGGACCGGTCGGGGCCTTTGCTTGCGGCTCCGCGATGGCGCGCCGCGCTGCCGTCGCGCGCCAGCCGATGCGACCTTTGAAGCTGCGAGGCGGGATCATCGGCTGGAACTTCCTGTGATCGCGCGGCGGGACGCCGCCACGCGCCGCGGTCCGGCGCCTGCGGCGAGCGGATTGTCATCCATTGCGCGCCGATCCGCCGGCGCACTGCAGCCGGGCCGCGGGCCGCCCCCGCGAGGCACGGCGTTGCCCGATCGTCAGTGCGCGATCACGGCGCCCGCGCTCAGTTCGAGGCGGGGGCCGCGCGCGGCGAGCACGAAGAAGAGGGCGGCGCTGATCGCCAGCACGTCGGTCGCGAGCAGCACGGTCGTCAGCGCATGCGTCGAGCCGAGCGCGGCGAGATGGTCGCTCGCGGCGCCGGCGGCGGCGTTGCCGATCGCGATCGCGACGATATTGATCGCGAGCATCGTGACGCCGGTGACCGTCGCGCGCATCCGCGCCGGTGTGCGGCCCTGGATCAGCGCGAGCGCCGGCCCGTAGGTCGCCAGCGGCAGGAAGAAGCCGGCGCACATGCCGATGTAGAAGAGCAGCGAGCCGGCCGGCGCGAAGCGGAACGCGATCATCAGCGGCCCGCACAGCGCGACGAGCAGGACGAGGAAGCCGGCATGACCCCCGGGCAGGCGTTGCGCCAGGCGGTCGCTCAACATGCCGCCGACGGCGGCGCCGAGGACGCCGAAGACGATCTGCAGCAGGCCCATCTGGCGCGCGATGCTTGACGCGTCGAAGCCGCGTTCGCGCACCATCCACAACTGGTTGAACGCGAGCCCGGCAAATACCATGTGCACGAGGACGAAGCCGACGATCGTCCACACCACCTGCGGGTTGGCGCGCAGCGTCTCGAGCGTCTCGCGCAACTGGTTCAGGAACGGCGCGCCGCGCGTTGCCTCGTCGGCCGCTGGCGTGCTGCCATCGTTCGCATCGCGGCGGTCCTTCAGCACCAGCAGCGGCAGCGCGACGACGACGCCGATCACGCCCAGCAACATGAAGGTGTCGCGCCAGCCGTGGATCGAGCCGAGCGTTCCGGCGAGCACGAAGGCGAGGCCGATGCCGAGCGGAATCCCCATGAAGAACACGCCGGCCGCGGTGCCGCGCCGCTCGGGCTCGAAGAGATCCATCAGCAGCGACACCGCGGCCGGTACGAGTGCGGCTTCGCCGCTGGCGACGAAGAAGCGGGCGAGCACCATCTGCTCGAAGTTCTGTGCCGCGCCCGACGCCGCGGTGCAGACGCTCCAGATCAGGATGCCGGCGGCCATCACCTTCGTTCGGCTGAAGCGGTCGGCGAGGCTGCCCATGAAGAGCGCCATCGCGCCGAAGCTGAGCACCCAGACGGCGCCGGTCAAGAGACCGTACTGCGCATTGCTGAGCGCGAGGTCGGCCGTGATCTGCGGCGAGAAGCCGAGCAGCATGTTGCGGTCGATGTGGGCGAGCACGTGAACGACGAGCAGGGCGAGCAGCACGGCCCGCGGGTATTGCTTCCAGCGCATGCGAATGTCTCCTTTGATTGGGTCGAGCGCGCTTCGGGCTCAGGCCGCGAGCCGCAGCGTCGCGCCGCGCATGCCGGGCTGGCGATTCGGCGCCCAGCCGAGGCGGGCGAGCGTCTCGTCGGCGTCGCGGTAGTGCTCGCCGATGCGGTAGATCGCCTTCGCCTGCGCGCCGCTGGCGACTTCGCGGTGCAGCTCGCGCGAGATGCGCACCATCTGCTCGACTTGCTGCACGCTCGTCATGCGCTCGCCCTTCCTGCCCCACAGGTTGTCCTCGATGCCGACGCGCACGTGCAGGCCCATCGCGATCGCCATCGTGGAAAGCGGCAGCACGTTGCGCATGATCGACTCGATCGTCAGCACCGCATTCTCGGGACAACGGTTGACGAACTCCATCAGGTTGCGCGGGTTCGGGCCGTCGGCGCCGCCGCCGATCGCGACCCAGTTGAGCACCAGCGGGCCGGTATAGACGCCGCGGCGGACGAGCCGCTCGACGGTCTCGAGCTGGCCGACGTCGCCGAGCATGAAGTGCGGCTGGATGCCCGCCGCCTGCAGCCGCTGCAGATGCTCGGCGACGAACGCCGGGCCGGAGGGAATCGTCATCTCGCGGTACGCCTCCTGCAGCGCTGGCTGCGCGAGCGAGGTGCCGGCGACGTCGTCGGCGGCGAGCAGCTCGCAGATATTCATCTGGTTGGTGTTGATCGCGATCGTCACCTGGTCGGGCTTCGGGTCCAGCTCGGCCAGCATGTGGCGCGTGTCGTCCTCCAGCCACCTGGCCTGCGCGCCGTCGCTTTCGGGGGCGAACGAGATCGAGCCGCCGACCTGCAGCAGCATCTCGGGCACCGCGTCGCGCAGGCGCGCCAGCATCTCGTTGAACATCGACAGCCGTTTGCTGCCCTTGCCGTCGGCCTCGCGGACGTGGACGTGCAGCACCGTCGCGCCGGCATTCCAGCAGTCGACGGCCTTTTGCACCTGCTCGGCCATCGTGAGCGGAATGTCGTCCGAGTCGCCGGGCAGGAACTCGGGGCCGTAGGGCGCGACCTGGATCACGAGGGGTTGCTGGTTCTCGGGGAGAAGGGAATCGTCCTGGAATTGCATGTCAAGTCTCCGTGGGTTGGGGGTCAGGATTGCGGGGTGGCGGTCTCGCGCGCGGCAAGTTCTTCGTGCAGGATCGGCGCGGCCAGGCTCATCGTGTGGATGCCGAGCACGCTCGTGAGCTGCAGCACGGCGGCGATCTCTCGCTGCGTCGCGCCGAGCGCGAGCGCCTTGCGGATGTGGCGCCGCACGCCGGGCGCGTACAGGTGCGTGCACGACGCATCGACGGCGATGGCGATGAACTCGATAACCTTCGGGTCGAGCACGCCGGCGAGCATCGGCTTCAGACCCATCGCCATGAAAGCTTCGGTCCAGTCGGGGTCCAGGCGGTAGAACGGCTCCCAGTTCGGGTTCCATTCGCCGGCGGCGCGCAGGCGGTCGCAGGTCGGGGTCGCTGCAGCGGCAAGGGGTTCTGTCATGTCAAGTCCGGATATCAAGCTTCATTCGATGGCGGCATTGTTCGGCATCAAGGATTCGCGAGATTGACGTTTCGGGACATCGAATTAACATCTCGGGACAGTCCTTCGAAGCCATGACCGCCCTCGTCCGCAGCGCCGCGCTGACCAACTTCGCCGATCTGGCCGCCGCGTGCGGGCTCGATGCGCGCGCGCTGCTCGCCCGTGCCGGGCTGCAGCCGCGCTGCCTGAGCGACCCCGACCTGAAGGTTTCCGCGCACCGCGTCGGCGGGCTGCTCGAAGCCGCCGCCGCCGAAGCGGGCGAGCCGGCCTTCGGCTTGCGGCTGGCCGAGTCGCGCCGGCTCTCGAACCTCGGGCCGCTCGCGCTGCTGGTGCGCGACGAGCCGACGCTGCGCCGCGCGCTCGAGACGCTGATGCACCACATCCACGTCCACAACGAGGCGATCGCGGTGCAGGTGGCCGAGCACAGCGGTTTGGTCGTGATCCGCACCGAGCTTGCGTCGGATGGCGGCGGCCCGCTGCGCCAGGCGACCGAACTCGTCGTCGGCGTGACCTGCCGCGTGCTGCAGGTGCTGCTCGGCGCGGCGTGGCGGCCGCGCCTGGTCTGTTTCACGCATGCCGCACCGAAGAGCCTCGCGGTGCATCGGCGCGTATTCGGGGCGGCGGTCGAGTTCGGCCACGAGTTCAACGGCATCGTCTGCAACGCGGCCGACCTCGACGCACCGAATCCCGGCGCCGACCCGGTGCTGGCGCGCTACAGCCACGCGCTGCTGGAGCCGACGCTCGCGCGCGGCGCGAGCATGAGCGCGCGCGTGCGCCAGTTGATCGTGCTGCTGCTGCCGCGCGGGCTGTGCCGCGTCGAGGTCGTGGCGCAGCACCTCGGCATCGATCGCCGCACCGTGCATCGCAAGCTCGGCGCCGAAGGGACGAGCTTCTCCGCGCTGCTCGATGCCGAGCGGCGCGAGCTCGCCGCGCGCTACGTCGAAGGCAGCGAGCGGCCGCTCGGCGAGGTCGCGGCGCAGCTCGGGTTCTCGGCACCGAGCGCATTCTCGCGCTGGTATACAGGGAGCGGCGGCGTGAGCGCCACGCGGCGCCGCGCGCTGGCGCGAAGGCCGGCGGCTATCAAGCTGGAAGGAGTGCCATGAGGAGCGCAAGCCTGATGAACGGCTCGAGGCATCTGGTCGCATCGCTGCTGTTCGCGATCTGCGCCGGCGCGCAGGGAGCGACGCTGCGCGTCGCGAGCGGCTTCGATCCGCAGACGATGGACCCGCACGCGCTGGCGCTGCTCTACCAGACGCGCATCTATACGCAGGTCTACGACTCGCTCGTCAACCGCGACGAGCAGTTCCGCCTCGAGCCGTCGCTCGCCGTAGCGTGGCAGGCGGCCGGTGCGACGACCTGGCGCTTTCAGCTGCGTCCGGGTGTGACCTTCCACGACGGCACGCCGTTCACGGCCGACGACGTCGTCTTCTCGATCGAGCGCGCCCTCGGGCCGTCTTCGCAGCGCGCCTTCCAGTTGAAGGGCGTGACGGGCGCGAAGCGCATCGACGACCTGACGGTCGACGTGCAGCTCGAGGCACCCGACGCGGTGCTGGCGGAGAAATTCGTCGGCCTTGCGATCATGAGCCGCGCCTGGTGCGTGAAGCACGGCGTGCAGCGGGCGCAGGATTTCAACGCCAAGCAGGAGACCTATGCCGTG
>JACSRM010000215.1 GCA_014879745.1 Burkholderiaceae bacterium
GGCGACCTGCTCGACCGTGATGTGGCCCTCGACGTCGCGCACCAGGGTGCGAAAGACCTCGGCGTGGTGGGCGCGGCGCAGCGTGTCGAGCAGCGACTCCTCGTCGGCCTCGCCGGCGCGCTCCCACGCCGCATGGCGCGCCTCGAGGTCGGCGAGCAGCGCGGCGCCGTCGAAGCGCCCGTGCAGCAGCCGCTCGTCGGCCAGTTCGTCGATCACGCCGGGGTGGCGCATCAGGTAGCGCATCGGCCAGCGCGCGATGCCGAGCAGGCGCAGCAGGCGGCGCAGCACTTCGGGCCGCTCGACGAGCAGCGCGAGATAGCTCTCGCGCCGCAGCAGCGGCTCGAGCCAGTCGATGAAGCGAGCCGCCGCGTCCGGCGTGCAGGCGCCTTCCTCCACCGCGGCGGCGGCGCCGCCGATGAGGCGAGCCAGGCGCAGCTTGCTCTCGTCGCGCAGCGCCTGGACCCGGGGCCGTGCGCACCAGTGGCGCACCGGCGTGGCGAGCGATTCGGGCAGCTGGGCGATGAACTCCTCGCTGTCGACCGCGAGCGGCGCGCTGCCGCAGTTGCGGCAGCCGCCGTTGCCGTTCGCCGGCGCGCGGCCGTCGTGCAGCAGGGCGTCGAATTCGGTGGCGACGAATTCGCGCGCCTCGCCGAGCTGATGCAGCAGATCGCAGGCGGTGGCGCGGCGCGCGGGGTCGAGGCTGCGCGCGATCCACTCGAGATCGGCATCGTCCTCCGGCAGCAGATGGGTCTGCCGGTCGTCCAGATACTGGATGCGGTGCTCGACGCGGCGCAGCAGCGTATAGGCGTCGGCCAGGCGCACGGCGCTCTCGGCCTTCATCAATCCGGCGTCGACCAGCTTTCTCAGCGCCGACAGCGTCGAGCGGGTGCGGATCTCGGGGAACTGGCCGCCGCGCACGACGAGCAGCAGCTGGACGATGAACTCGATCTCGCGGATGCCGCCACGCGAGAGCTTGACGTCGTTGGCGCGCGCCGGACGGCCGGCGGCGCGGCGCTGCGCCTCGTCGCGCACCTTGCGGTGCAGCTGGCGCAGGCCCTCGAAGACGCCGTAGTCGAGATATTTGCGATAGACGAAGGCGGTGACCGTCGAGCGCAGCGCAAGCGCGCGGCCGCTGGCGACGCTGTCCAGCGGCGCGACGACGCGGCTCTTGAGCCAGGCGAAGCGCTCCCACTCGCGGCCCTGGACCATGAAATATTCCTCCAGCATCGCCAGGCTCACGACCGACGGTCCCGAATTGCCGTTCGGCCGCAATGCGAGATCGACGCGAAAGACGAAGCCGTCGTCGGTCGTCTCGCCGATCAAGGCATAGAGGCTCTTCGCGAGCCGGGCGAAATATTCGTGCGCGGAGAGCGGCTGCTCGCCGTCGGTCGTGCCGTCGTCCTCGTAGACATAGACGAGGTCGATATCGGACGAGACATTCAACTCGCGCGCACCGAGCTTGCCCATGCCGACGATCCAGAATTCGATCGGCGCGCCGCTTGCATCGCGCGGCACGCCGCTGCGCGCGTCGAGCCTGCGGCGGGCGTCGGCGAGCGCGAGGTCGAGCGTCGTCTCGGCCAGTGCGGTCATCGCGCCGGTGATCTCCGGCATCGGCGCCTCGCGCTCGACATCCAGCACCGCCAGACGCTCGAGCACCAGCTGGCGCGCGACGCGCATCGATTGCGCGAGGTCGCGGCCGTCGGCCTGCAGCGATGCGATCAGCGCCGCAATCGAAGCGCGATCGGGCAGCCCCGGCGCGAGGCGCGCGAGCTCGCTCGCGTAGCGGCGGCGCACGCGTTGAACGAACCGGCTGTGCGCCGCGGCTGCGGCCTGGATCGGCACGATCGGTTGCGGCGTCGATTCCATGTGGTGCGCGGCGACCCCTGTGCTAGATTGAGCCGCGATCCGCGCCGCGCCCGGCGCAGGCGGGCGACGCCGGCCCCGAATGCCGGCGCGAAGCCCGGCCGGGCCGCCCTTCCCGAGTTTGCATGGCTGCTGATTCCCTTCCCGTCGCTGTGTCCAGGTCCCTCTGGCGGGCTCGCGCATGGCGTCTGGCACGCGCCATGGCGTGGCTTGTCACGGTCGCGTCGTGCCTCGCGCTCCTGGCCTGGTTCGCGTTGCAGTGGGCGATTCTGCCGCACGTCGACCGCTGGCGCCCGCAGATCGAGGCCAAGACCAGCCAGGCGCTGGGGACGCCGGTGCGGATTGCCGGCATCGAGGTGGAATCGGGCGCCTTCGGCGCGCTGCTGACGCTGCGCGATGTCGCGCTGCTCGATGCGCAGCATCGGCCGGCGCTGCAGTTGCCGCACGTCGTGGCGTCGATCTCGCTGCGCTCGATGCTGGCGTCGATCGTCCATCGCGAACTGCGGCTCGCGAAGCTGCAGATCGACGGCGCCGCGCTCGACGTGCGGCGCGACGCCGCCGGGCGCCTGCTCGTCGCCGGCATCGTCTTCGACGACGCCCGATCCGATGGCGCCGCCGATGCGATCGACGCCTTCCTGCGGATCCGCGAATTCGCGCTGCGCGATGGTTCGCTGCGCTGGACCGACGAGATGCACGGCGCGCCGCCGCTCGAACTGAGCGCGGTCGACATCGTGCTGCGCAATTCGCTGCGCAGCCACAAGCTGCAACTCGATGCGACCCCGCCGCCCGAACTGGGCGACCGCTTCGAACTGCGCGGCAGCTTCACCCAGGCGCTGCTGGCGCGGCCCGGCGACTGGCGGCACTGGTCGGGCCGGCTCGACGCCGATGCACCGCGCATCGATATCGGCCGCGTCGCGCGCGGCATCGAGCTGCCTTTCGAACTGGAGCGCGGCGCCGGCAGCGCGCACGCCTCGTTCGAGCTGACGGACGGCGTGCTGCGCAGCGTCACCGCCGACCTCGCGCTGCACGATGCCGCGGCGCGCCTGGCGAAGGACCTGGAGCCGATCGAGGTCAAGGCCTTGCGGGGGCGCATCGGCGCGACGCGCGAGGCGGGTGCGACGAGCGTCTCGCTGCGCGGCGTGACGATCGTCGACGGCAACGGCATACCCTGGTCGCCGGGCACGCTCGACGCCCGCTGGACGCACGGTGCGGACGCCATTCCCACCGGCGGCAAGCTCGACGCCGAGCGCATCGATCTCGGCGTCCTCGCGCGCACCGCGCAGCGCCTGCCGCTCGGCGCCGCGCTGCGCAGGCTGCTCGCGCAGCTCGAGCCGCAGGGCATCGCCAGCGATGTCGCCATCGCGTGGCAGGGCGCGATCGATGCGCCGGCGCAATATCGCGCCGCGGCCAGACTCGACGGGCTGTCGATTGCCGCGGCCGACGCGCGCAACGGCGTCGGCCGCCCGGGGCTGCGCAACGCCGCGCTGCAGTTCGCGGCGACCGACAAGGGCGGGCAGGCGACGCTCGCGATCAAGGACGGCGCGATCGAACTGCCGGGGGTCTTCGAGGAAGCCGTCGTCCCGCTGATCGAACTCTCGGCGCAGCTCGACTGGCGCATCGAGCCGCGCGCCGATGCGCCGCCGCTCATCGAGCTGAAGGTGAGCCATGGCCTGATCGCCAACGCCGACGCCCGCGGCGAGCTGACTGCGAGCTGGTCGTCGGGATCGACGCGCGAGGCGCAGTCGCATCTGCCCGGCATTCTCGACCTCGACGCGACGCTCGCATCGGGCGACGCGACGCGCCTCGCGCGCTACCTGCCGCTGGCGATGCCCGAAGGCGCGCGCCGCTATATCGAGCAGGCGGTGCGCGGCGGCCGGCTCGAAAATGTCGCCATCCGCGTCAAGGGGCCGCTCGAGGAGTTTCCGTTCCGCGCCCATCGCAGCGGCGAATTCCGGGTCGCCGCCAAGGTCCGCGACCTGACGCTCGACTATATGCCCGCGAGCGGCGCGACGACGCCGGACGCGCCGCCGCCCGCATCGGCCTGGCCGCCGCTGACGCAGGCCGGAGGCGAGATCGTTCTCGACCGCGGCGCGCTCGAGTTCTCGGCGTCCGAGGCGCAGCTTGCGGGCGTCGCGATCAGCCACCTGAAGGGCGGCATCTCCGATCTGTTCGAGCGCCGCGTGCTCACCGTGCAGGGACAGGCGCATGGCGCGGTCGCCGACATGCTGCGCTTTGTCGCGACGACGCCGATCGACGCCTGGACCGGCGGTGCGCTGCGCGAGGCGACAGCCAGCGGGCAAGGCGATCTCACGCTCGCGTTCGAACTGCCGTTGAACGCGGCGGGCCGCGCCAGCGCGAGCGGCAGTCTGCAGCTCGCCGGCAGCGACGTGCGCCTGCGTCACGACCTGCCGCTGCTCGGCGCGGTGCGCGGCCGGATCGGCTTCAAGGACCAGGGCTTCACGCTCGACAAGCTCACGGCGCAGCTGTTCGGCGACGAGGTCGTG
This sequence comes from Burkholderiaceae bacterium, assembly GCA_014879745.1. Classification (GTDB taxonomy): domain Bacteria; phylum Pseudomonadota; class Gammaproteobacteria; order Burkholderiales; family Burkholderiaceae_C; genus CAIKUF01. The sequence goes on from JACSRM010000215.1 coordinate 4,368, forward strand.
ATCGACGGCGGCACGCAGGCCGACGGCGCACTGCGCGTCACCGCGCAGGGCGCGGCAAGCATCGAGGCGCTGCGCGGCGTCGCCGATCCGCCGTGGCTCGCGCCGCTGGCGCGGTCACTGCGCGGTCAGGCGCGCTACAAGATGTCGTTTGCGCGGGTCAAGGGACGGCCCGAATTCGAGCTGACGAGCGATCTGGCCGGTGTCGCGTCGAGCCTGCCGGCGCCGCTGGCGAAGGCGGCCGAGGCGCCGCTCGCGCTGCACGTCCAGCTCGCGCCGGCGCCCGCCGCGCAGCGCGATACGCTGCGCGTCGAGCTCGGCAAGGTGGTGCAGGCGCAGTTCGAGCGCGACCTCTCGGCGGCCGAACCGCGCGTGCTGCGCGGCGGCATCGGCATCTTCGAGCCCGCGCCAATGCCCGATCGCGGCGTCGCGGCGCAGGTGAGCCTGAAGTCGCTCGATGTCGACGCCTGGCGCTCGACGTTCGGTGCGGCGCCCGATGCCGCGCGCGGCGCGGGCGCGGGCACGGTCGGCAGCGGCTATGCGCCAACCCGGATCGGCTTGAACGTCGAAAGCCTCGTCGTCGACGGCCGCCGCCTGTCGCACCTGACCGCGGGCATCTCGTCGTTCGAAGGCCGCTGGCGGGCGACGCTGCAGGCCGATCAGCTCGAGGGCTACGTCGAATACGGCGAAGCGCCCGCCGATGCGGCCCTCGGCAGCCCGAGCGGCCACGTGCAGGCCCGCCTGACGCGGCTCGATCTGCCGCGCAGCGAGGTCGACAACGCCACGCGGCTGCTCGATCGCCCGCCGGAGAACCTGCCGTCGCTCGATATCGTGATCGACGATTTCACGCTCGGCGCGCGCCGGCTCGGGCGCCTCGAAGCGCTGGCCGTGAACCGGCCGCCACCGGCCAGCGAATGGGAGTTGACGCGGCTGCGCCTGAGCCTGCCCGAAGCCAGCCTCGACGCCACCGGCCGCTGGACGAAACGCGCCGAGGCCGCAGGCGGCGACCCGCGCCGCCGCGCCGCCTTCGACTTCAAGCTCGCCCTCGCCGACAGCGGCGCCTTCCTCGACCAGATGGGAACGCCCGGCGTGATCCGCGGCGGCAAGGGCAGCCTCGAGGGACAGGTCTCCTGGCTCGGCTCGCCGTTCACGATGGACTATCCGAGCATGACCGGAAAGTTCTCGCTCGATATCGCCGCGGGGCAGTTTCTGCAGGCGCAGCCCGGCGTCGCGCGGCTGTTGGGCGTGCTCAGCCTGCAGTCGCTCGCGCGCCGCCTGACGCTCGACTTTCGCGATGTCTTCGCCGACGGCTTCGCATTCGACAGCATCGCAGGCGACGTGCGCATCGACACCGGCATCGCGACCACCGACAAGCTCGCGATGACCGGCCCGCAGGCGACGGTGCTGATGGCGGGCAGCGCCGATCTGGCGCGCGAGACGCAGGACCTGCGCATCGTCGTCGTCCCCGAGATCAACGCCGAGGCGGCGTCGCTCGCGCTTGCCGCGATCAACCCGGCGGTCGGCCTGGGGACCTTCCTCGCCCAGGTGCTGCTGCGCCAGCCGATGATCGACGCCGGCACGCGCGAATTCCGGGTCACCGGAACGTGGACCGAGCCGGTCGTCGAATCGGTGCCGCGCGGCGCGCCGCCCGCCGCGGCGGCTGCATCATCGCCGGATCGATGATGACGCGCTGCCAGAAAAGGAGCCGAGCATGAAGATTGCCGCCGTCCAGATGGTCTCGACGCCCGACGTCGGGCGCAACCTCGCCGCCGCGCGCCGCCTCGTCGAGCAGGCCGCGGCCGACGGCGCCGCGCTCGTCGCGCTGCCCGAATATTTCTGCCTGCTCGGCCACCACGAGCGCGACAAGATCGCGCTTGCCGAGACGCCGGGCGATGGCCCGATCCAGGACGCGCTCTCCGCGATGGCGCGCGAGGGCGGCGTCTGGCTGGTCGGCGGCACGCTGCCGATCCGCATCGAAGGCGTTTCCGATCGCGCCCTCAACGCCTGCTGCGTCTACGCGCCCGACGGCGCGCTCGCGGCGCGCTACGACAAGATGCACCTGTTCTCGTTCAAGACCGGAGCCGAGGATCACGACGAGTCGCGCGTGCTGCGCGCCGGCGAGAAGCCGGTCGCATTCGACGCCGCCTTCGCAGGCGGCGCCGCCGCGCTGCGCGTCGGCCTGAGCATCTGTTACGACCTGCGCTTTCCCGAGCTGTACCGGGCGCTTGGCGAGCCCGCGCCGTGCGATCTGCTGTGCGTGCCGGCCGCATTTACCTACCCGACCGGCGAGGCGCACTGGGAGCTGCTGCTGCGCGCGCGGGCGGTCGAGAACCAGGCCTACGTGATCGCCGCCGCGCAGGGCGGGCGCCACGAGAACGGCCGGCGCACCTGGGGCCACAGCATGATCGTCGATCCGTGGGGCGAAGTGCTCGCCTGCCTGGCCGAGGGCGAAGGCGTGGTGAGTGCCGAACTCGACCCCGAGCGCATCGCCGCCGTGCGCAGCCGCCTGCCGGCCCTCGCCCACCGGCGCGCCGATCTGGCGGGCGCGCCGGACACCGCGCGCTGACGCGACTTCAGTTCACCGCGAAGCAGTAGAGCAGCCCGGCGCCGCCGGTGCTCTTGAGCGCGTCCATGCTGCAGCCGCGCGACTGGTGCGACGAATTCCACGACCTTGCGGGCACGCTGTCGTCGAGCCCGATGCGGTCGCTGTGGCCGACCATCGCCGCGCCGGCGCCGTCCTTCGTCCAGTTGCCGCAGTTGGTATCGACCCCCGGGCCGGCGATCGCGGTGCCGTTCGGCTGCGAGCCGGTCAGGATATCGTGCATGTTGGGCGTATCGCCGCGGCCGTTGACGACCTGCCCCTTCTCGGTCAGCGCGGTCTGCTTGGTCAAGTTGTTGTCGCCGTGGAGCTGGGCGAGGTTGGTCGCGATGACATCGCCCTTCACGTTCTGCCACGGGCCGCTGCCGATGCGGTCGCGTGCGTTGACCTTGGGCACACCGTTCTCGGTCGTGCTCAGGTACGCGCGCCAGGTGCGCTTGCCGGCACCGACCGCCGTCGCGAGCGCTTGGCAATGCGCGTCGGCGCCCGCGAGGCCGCCGAAGTTCGCGCCTTTGCCGGGATTGACGCTCGTGACGAAGAAGGTCATCTTCTCCTGCGGCGTGGAAGGCGGCGTCGCGCAGGCGGCGAGCAGCGCGAGCGATGCAAGGGCGGTGATGCGGATCGGGGTCGTGACTTTGAACAAGGCGGCCTCCTGTGCCATGGATGTCGAGAGGGGTGCGGATGTCTGCCGATGGTACCGGTGCCGCAGACTACCCGAAGCGCCGCAACGCGGCAACGAACGACGATGCTGGAGCCGCACCGCCACGGACGGCGACCCAGCGTCCCGTTGCTGCGCGACGGCTGGGCTAGAGTTCGCGCTGCGACCCAGACTCCGCTCTCGCGCAAGCTTCGCCACCCGCCGCGACGTGTCCCCACCCCCTCCTTCGCGCCCCCGGCTCGGGCACTCGGTCCGCGGCGCCGTGCTGCTTGCGCTCGCGGCGCTCGTGTCCGCCTGCGCGACGCGGCCGCTCGTGCCGCCGTTGGCGAAGGCCGATCCCGACGCCGGCTACCGCTGGGCGCACCGCTTCGACGAGCTGCCGAACAACGATCCCGGAATGCTGTTCGTGCTCGCGTTCTCGGGCGGCGGCACGCGCGCCGCGGCATTCTCGTACGGCGTGCTCGAGGAGCTGCGGCGCACGCCGCTCGCAGCGCCCGACGCCACCGGCCGGGCCCGCACCATGCTCGACGAGGTCGACCTCGTCACCGGCGTTTCGGGCGGCAGCTTCACCGCGCTGGCCTTCGGCCTGTACGGGCCGAAGCTGTTCGAGACCTACGAGCAGCAGTTCCTGAAGCGCAATGTCGAGGGCGAACTGATCGCCCGGCTGCTCGACCCGGCGACCGGCCTCAAGACCTGGTCCGACGGCTTCGGCCGCTCCGAGCTCGCCGAAGAGTACTACGACGAGATCCTGTTTCACGGCGCGACCTACGGCGACCTGATCGACAAGCCGACGCCGACGGTGCTCGCGAGCGCAACCTCGGTGTCGACCGGCGCCGAATGGGTGTTCTCGCAGTCGAACTTCGACATCATCTGCTCGGACATGAGCAAGCTGCACCTGGCGCGCGCCGCCGCGGCGTCGTCGGCGGTGCCGGTCGTGATGTCGCCCGTCACGCTCGACAACCACGCCGGGACGTGCGGATACGTCGCGCCGTCCTGGATGGCGCCGCTGCAGGCCGATGCCTGGCCCGGCACGCGCCTGCAGCAGCGCGCGGCCGAACTCATCAGATATTCCGACCGTGCGAAACGTCCGTACATGCATCTCGTCGACGGCGGCCTCGCCGACAACCTCGGCCTCTACGCCTTCGTCGGCGACCTGCAGGAGATGGCGACGAGCCCGGCGTTTCGCAAACTCGTCACGAACAAGCGGCTGCGCCGCATCGCGATCGTCGTCGTCAACGCGCGCTCGGCGGACTCCTTCGACTACGACCGCCACGAGCGCGCGCCCGGCTCGTTCGAGCTGCTGATGCAGGCGATCAGCGTGCCGATCGACCGCTTCTCGAACGAGGCGGTGCTCGCGCTGCAGGACATCATCCACCGCTGGCGGCTCGAATGGCAGCTCGACGTGCAGACGCGGCGCGCCGACGGCACGCCGCAGGCCGCCGACGACGTTCCCGACATCGAGTTCACGACCATCAACGTCAGCTTCGACGCGCTGGCCGATCCCGCCGAGCGCGCCTACCTGCTCGCACTGCCGACCTCGTTCGTGCTGCCCGCCGAAGCCGTCGATCGCCTGCGCGCCGCCGCCGGGCAGTTGCTGCGCGACTCGCCGCAATACCGCGGTCTGGTGCGGGCGCTGTCGGCGCAGCACACCACCTCGGCGCCGCTCAACTGAACCGCCCTCTTACGGGGACTCGACGACGCAGCCGCGCTGTCCCGCACTCTTGGCTCGCATCGCCTCGTCACCTGCCGCCGCGACAGCGGACGCAACCGCATCGCCCGGGCGAACGACACCGATAGCGACGAGGATAGACACCCGCTTGTCCGGGCCTCCGTCGGCGTGCGCGATGCCCAGCCGCGCGATCGTCGCGCGCATGCGCTGCGCCACGGCCCGGGCAACGGGAAGGTCGGTGTGAGGAAGGACGACGACGAACTCTTCGCCGCCCTTGCGATAGACAAGGTCGGTGCTGCGCGCCGACGCCTGCAGGGCATCGGCGATGAACCTGAGTGCGTCGTCGCCGGCCTTGTCACCGTACAGGTGGTTGTAGCGGCCGAAGTGATCCACGTCGATGAAGAGCACGGCGCACGTCGCCCATCGGCTGCCGGGATTGCCGACGACGAGTGGCTCGACCTCGGCCAGGGCGCGCCGGTTGGCCAGACCGGTCAGCGCGTCGGTGCGCGCCTCGGCATGAAGGCGGCGGTTCTCTCCTTCGAGCGCGCCCAACGCCCGGCCGCGCGCGCGATATTCGTCGAGTTCCCGTGCGGCGTCGGCGTCGTAGACGACGGCCTGCTGCCGCCCCCGGACCTTGGCGAGGAACACGGCCACGTCGGCCTCCGCGGCGACGGCATCGGCACGCCGCTGCCCGCCGAGCGTCACGCCGATCGACGCGGTGACCGCAGCGAGACCCGGGCAAGCGTCGTCACCGTCCAGCTCCAGCCGCGCAAGTCCCTTGATTCTGTCGAGCAACTGCGGCGTCAGCGGCCCCGGGATCATCGCCATGAACTCGTCGCCGCCGAACCGCCAGACCTCGGCGTCGTCCGGCAGCGTGGCGGCCAGGTACACCGCGAACGCCTTCAGCACCCGATCGCCCCGATCGTGACCGAAGCGATCGTTGACTTGCTTGAACTGATCGACGTCGATCGAGCAGACGACGCACTGCGGCAACTCCCGCAGCGCGGTTTCGAGGCGGTGCAGGCATTGCCGGCGGTCGCCCAGCCCGGTCAACGGGTCGGTGACGCTCAGCCGCGCAAGCTTCTCGACCTGCTGCCGGTGCGCCGAGGCATCGACCAGAGACAGCGCCAGGCCCTTCACGCGCGGGTGCTGCGTCAGGTTCACGCCTTGGCACTCGATCCACACGCCGCGACCATCGGCGTGCCGGAACTCGCCCTCGAAGTACATCGTCGGCGGTGGCTCGATGGCAGACAGAGCGGCCCGATAGCCGGTGAACGCATCACGCATCGGCGACGACACGAGTTCGTCGAACACCATGCCCGTTGGATCGGTCCCGAAAAGGCGCTTCGCGCAGGCGTTCGAGAACACCACTCGCCCCGACGCGCCGACGACGACGATCGCCGCTGGCACGAGGTTCAACAGCGCGCGCTCCAACGATTCCCCTTCGACTGCCTGCATGAGGACAACATTGTTCTCTGCATGCCATCTGTCGACAGACCGAAGTAGGCCGGCTTGCGACCGCAATTCGGCGCAAGCATTCGCGGCCGGCGCGTGGCGGCGCTGCTCAGCCCTGCAAGGCTCGCAACTCGCGCAGCGTCACCGACAGCATCGCCGTATCGGCGGCCGGCGCGGCGCGCACTTCGGTCATCAATTGCGCGGCGCGCTGCAGCGCGCGGCCGTTCGCGTTCTGCCATGCTTCGATGCGTTCGGCGGCCGCGGTGCCGGCCTTGCCGCAGACCAGGATCGCAACCGTGATCGCGCGCTGCAGGCCGGACAGGTCGTCCTGCATCGCGACCCTGGCGAGGTTGCGCCAGTGCTGGTCGCCGGGCAGGGCGCCGATCCTGTCGTGCAGCCACGGCAGGCCGAGGCGGTTGCCGATCTCGAAGTAGATCGCGGCGACGAGTTCGACCGCCTCGCCGGCATCGGCGGCGACCTCGGCGATATCGAGCGTCGCGTGCAGCGAGTCGAACGTCGCGACGCGCAGCGCCAGGTCGCGCGGCACGCCTTCGGCCTCGTAGCGCTGGACGACGACCTCGACGCCGGGGTTGGCCTCGGCGCTGTGCCGTTCGCGCAGCCGGGCGCCGAGCGCCTCGACGCCGGGCTGGAAGTAGGCGACGGTGTCGGCCATATCGTCGGCCAGCCGGCGCGAGCGCAGCAGCCACGTCGTGCCGCGTTCGAGCTGGGCGCTGGTGTGGATCAGCATGCGCGCCTGCACTTCGTCGGAGACCTGGTTGTCGAGCGCCTCGATCGCATGCCACATCGGCACCAGGCCGAAGATATCGCGGCTCATCAGGTAGGCGCGAACGACCTCGTCGGCGCGCGCGCCGGTCGATTCGACGAGCCGGTAGACATACGTGCTGCCGACCCGGTTGAGCATGCTGTTCGTGACGTAGGTGGCGATGATCTCGCGCCCGAGCGGATGGCGCGGCATCCACTGCGCGAAGCGCTCGCGCAGCCGCTTCGGGAAGTAGCGCGTCAATGTCACCGCGAGCCGCGGGTCGTCGGGCAGCGGCGAGGCGAGCAGCTCGTCGTAGAGCCAGATCTTGCTGTAGGCGAGCAGCACGGCGCGCTCGGGCGTCGTCAGGCCCAGGCCCTCGGCGCGGCGCTCGGCAAGCTGTTCGTCGCTCGGCAGATATTCGATCGCGCGGTTCAGGCGGCCGGCCTTCTCGAGGAACTGCATGAAGCGCGTCTGGGCGTCGAGCATCTGCGGCGCGATGCGGCCGGTGACCGAGAGCACCTGGGTCTGGAAGACGTTGTCGCGCAGCACGAGGGCGGCGACCTCGTCGGTCATCTCGGGCAGCAGCGCATTGCGCTGCTTCTCGGTCATCTCGCCCTCGGCGACCGGCAGCCCGAGCAGGATCTTGATATTGACCTCGTGATCCGACGTATCGACGCCGGCCGAGTTGTCGATCGCGTCGGTGTTGATGCGCCCGCCGGCGAGCGCATATTCGATCCGGCCGCGCTGCGTGCAGCCGAGGTTGCCGCCCTCGACGAAGACCTTGCAGCGCAGCTCGCGGCCGTCGACGCGCAGCACGTCGTTGGCGCGATCGCCGACCTGCGCGTGCGTCTCGCCGCTCGCCTTCACGTAGGTGCCGATGCCGCCGTTGTAGATCAGGTCGACCGGCGCCTTCAGGATCGCGTGCACGAGTTCGGTCGGCGTCATGGTCTCGACTTCGATGCCGAGCGCGGCCTTCACCTCGGGCGTGATGGCGATCGACTTCAGACTTCGCGCGTGCACGCCGCCGCCGGCCGAGATCAGGGCAGCGTCGTAGTCGGCCCACGACGAGCGCGGCAGCTTGAACATGCGTTCGCGCTCGGCAAAGCTGCGCGCCGCGTCGGGGTTCGGGTCGAGGAAGACATGGCGGTGGTCGAACGCGGCGACGAGCCGGATGTGGCGCGACAGCAGCATGCCGTTGCCGAAGACGTCGCCCGACATGTCGCCGATGCCGGCGACGGTGAAATCGGTCGTCTGCGTGTCGACGCCGAACTCGCGGAAATGCCGCTTGGCCGACTCCCACGCACCGCGCGCGGTGATGCCCATGCCCTTGTGGTCGTAGCCGACCGAGCCGCCGGAGGCGAACGCATCGCCGAGCCAGAAGCCGTACTCCTTGCTGATGCCGTTGGCGTAGTCGGAGAAGCTCGCCGTGCCCTTGTCGGCGGCCACCACCAGATAGGGGTCGTCGCCGTCGTGGCGCACGACGTCGGGCGGCGGCTGGATTGCGGCGCCGACCCGGTTGTCGGTGATGTCGAGCAGGCCGCGCAGATAGTCCTTGTAGCAGGCGACGCCCTCGGCGAGGAAGGCATCGCGATCGCTTGCCGGCGGCGCCTTCTTCAGCACGAAGCCGCCCTTCGAGCCGACCGGCACGATGACGGTGTTCTTCACCATCTGCGCCTTCACGAGGCCGAGCACCTCGGTGCGGAAATCCTCCGGCCGGTCCGACCAGCGCAGCCCGCCGCGCGCGACGCGCCCGCCGCGCAGGTGCACGCCCTCGAAGTGCGTCGAGTAGACGAAGATCTCGAACATCGGCTTCGGCTCGGGCAGCCCCGGCACCTTGCCCGGATCGAACTTGAACGAGACGAAGCCGCGCGGCGCGCCTGCCGCGTCGCGGCGCCAGTAGTTGGTGCGCGTCGTCGCTTGGATCAGCGCCATATATTGGCGCAGCACGCGGTCCTCAGAGAGGTTGTCGACGTCTTCGAGCGCGGCCTCGATCGCGGCAACGTGCCCGGCGGCCCGTTCGTCGGCGCCTTCGCGTGCGGCCGGATCGAAGCGCGCCTTGAAGAGTTCGACGAGGTGGCGCGCGACCTGCGGATGCGCGGCGAGCGTCGCGCGGATGAAGGCCTGCGACAGCGCGAAGCCGATCTGGCGCATGTACTTCGCGTAGGCGCGCAGGATGACGATCTCGGCCGCCGGCAGCAGCGCACCGACGACGAGGCGGTTGAAGTCGTCGTTCTCGACCTCGCCGGCGAGGATCGCGCCGAATGCCGATTCGAATACCGGGCGCAGCGTGTCGATCTCGAGGTCGGCGTCGGCCTGGCCGCTGTCGAGTCCGAAGTCGTGGATCCAGATCGGCGCGCCGTCCTTCGGCTCGACGCGATACGGATGCTCGTCGAGCACCTTCAAGCCCATGTGCTCGAGCATCGGCAGGCTGCCCGACAGCGTCAGCGGCCGCGCCAGGCGCAGCAGCTTGAAGCGCAGCGCGCCGGGCGGCGCCTCGAGCGGGCGATACAGCGTCATCGCGACCGGGCTGGCCTCGCTCATCTGTGCCATCAACTCGATATCGGGCACTGCGGCGCGGGCCGCGAAATCGGACCGGTAGGCGGCCGGAAAGGCATTGCAGAAGCGGCGCAGCAAGGCGTTGCCGCGCGCCTCGCCGGCGGCTTCGATCAGCGCCGCCTTCAGGTCGTCGTCCCAGCGCCGCGCCGAGGCGACGAGCCGCTCCTCGATCTCGCGTGCGTCGTAGTCGGGAATCTGCCCGGGCCGGGTGCGCACCAGGATCTGGATGCGGGCGAGCACCGACTCCGTCAGATGGACGTTGAACTCCGAACTGCTGCCGTTGAAGGCCTTGACGAGGATCGCCTGCCACTTCTCGCGCAGTTCGGTCGTGTAGTTCTCGCGCGGCGCGTAGATCAGGCACGACAGGAAACGCTCGAACGGGTCGCGCCGGATGAAGAGGCGAAAGCGCTGGCGCTCGTCGAGGTGCAGGATGCCGATCGCGGTGCGCAGCAGGTTGTCCTCGCCGGTCTGGAACAGCTCGTCGCGCGGATAGGTCTCGAGGATGTGGGCGAGCGCCTTGCCGGTATGGCCGCCGGCAGGCAGGCCGGCGCGCTCGATGACGTTGGCGATCTTGCGCCGCAGCAGCGGAATCTGCGCCGGGCTCGCGTTGTACGCGGTCGAAGTGAAGAGGCCGAGAAAGCGGTCCTCGCCGGTCACCTCGCCGTCGGCGCCGAAGCGCTTGACGGCGATGTAGTCGAGGTAGCCGGGGCGGTGCACCGTCGAGCGCGCGGTCGACTTGGTGACGACCAGCAGTTCGGGCCGACGCGCATAGGCGCGCACCTCGGGCGGCAGCGCGGCAAACCCCGACGCGACGACCTTCGCGCTCGCCGGGTCGGTCTCGCGCAGGATGCCGAGGCTCGAATCGGGAACGATGCGCAGCGTATCGACGCCGTCCTGCACCACCAGGTCGTGCGAGCGGCTGCCGAGGAAGGTGAAGTGGTTGTCGGCGAGCCATTCGAGAAAGGCGCGGCCCTCGTCGAGCTCGGCCGCCGGCATCGGCAGGGTCCGCGTCGACAGGCCATGGATGATGCCGAGTACGCGATCACGCATCGCCGGCCAGTCCTCGACCGCCTGGCGCACGTCGCCGAGCACGCGCTCGAGGTCGGAGGCGAGTTCCTCGAGCAAGTCGGCGTCGGGCACGCGATCGACCTCGACGTGAATGAAGGACTCGCGCCGCGCCGCCTGGTCCGTCGCCTCGGCCAGCCCGGCGAGCGTGCCGTCCCCCGCGCGCCGCACGGCGAGCACCGGATGGATGATCAGATGCAGCGTCAGCCCGTGGCGGTTGACCTCCATCGTGACGGTATCGACGAGGAAGGGCATATCGTCGTTCACGATCTCGACGATCGTGTGCGTCGACTGCCAGCCGTGCTCGGCGACCGTCGGGTTGAACGCGCGCACCCGCACCTTGCCCGGCGCGCGCCGGCGCGCGAAGCTCCAGTGCGACAGCAGCGCGCCATAGAGATCGGGCGCCTCGCGCTCGTCGAGATCCTCGGGATCGACCTGGCCGAAATACTGGCGCGCAAAGGCCTCCAGCAGATCGCGCTGATCGGCACCCAGCTTCGCGCGCAGCAGCGCGGCGACCTGTTCCAGACGCTCGGATCGCGGTTCGGTGTCGCTCGTTGGTCTTGGCATGCTCGTCTCCGTTGGCTTCGTCTCGACGGCTCGCGGCGCACGCCTGCAATGCCCGGACGCCGGCCGTGGCGACGTAATTTACCCCCGAAGCGCCGGCCGTGCCCCTATCGTGTCGCCGCCCGCTTGGGCTTGCGAAAGGTCCACCACGGCAGCACGCGGCGCAGCGACAGCACCTCGCCGCTGTCGCCCGCCTCGTAGCCCGGCAGCGCATTCAACTGGGCGCGCCATTGCGCGCTTTGCAGCAGCCCGAGCAAGGTCTGCACCGGCGGCTGCACGAGCGCGTGCTGCAGCGTGACGAGAAAATATTGCTCCTGCACGAGCGGCACGAAACCCATGCCGCGTGCCCTTGCCGCCGCCTCGATGCCGAGCGCGGCGTCCGCGCTGCCGCTAGCCACCGCCTCGGCGGCCGAGCGATGCGAAGGCTCGGTGCGGTCGTAGCCGGCGATGTACTGGGGGTTGATTGTCTGCGCCGCGAGCAACTCGTCGAAGACGACGCGCGTTCCGGTGCCGCGCGCACGATTGGCGAAGCGGATGCCGTGGCGGCACAGATCGGCAAGCATCGTGATCTCGTGCGGATTGCCGGGCGCAACGATCAGCCCCTGCGTGCGCCGCGCGAAGGCGACCAGCTTGTGGCGCCCGGGCTTGAGCATCGCGCGGTAGACGCGCGCCGTCGGCGAGCGCAGCGGCGCGTCGACGAGGGCGTGAAAGCCCGCCATCAGGCAGCGCCCGTCGTTGAGCGCGGCGAGCGCGTCGACGCTGCCCGAGAAACCGATATCCAGGTGCAGCCGGTAGCGCTCGCGCGCCAGCGTGCGCAGCAGCGGCAGCGCATCGTCGTGGCTGGCGACGATCGGAATCACGCCGGCGCCGTCGTCGAAGGCGATCGCGAACGCCTGCTCGAGTTCGGCGCGCAGCGCCTCGATCTGCGGCGCCAGGCGCGCCTGCGCGCGGCGCTCGGCCCACAGCAGTTTCTCGCCGAATGGCGAGAGCACGGCCGGGCGGCCCTTGTTCCAGACGACGAGTGTCTGGCCGAGTTCCTGCTCCCAGCGCTTGAGCTCGCCCCAGACGTGGCGATACGACAGCTCGAGTGCGCGCGCCGCGCCGTTGATCGACCCACTGTCGTGCACCGCGCCGAGCAGCGCGAGCAGCGGATGGTGCAGGTCGCGCTGCCAAGGCTCGACGCCGGCTAGGCTGTAGGTCAGGTTGACTCTATGCATGACTGTTCATATGTGCGAATCACAGAACGCCGCCGAGAATGGCGTGAGCCCGAGCCTAACCCGATGAGCGCATTTGCCGAGAGCTTCCATACCGCCGCCCGATTGATCCTGCACGCCGACTCGGTCCTCGTTCACACCGTCGCACTCTCGCTCACCGTCAGCGGCAGCGCGACGCTCATTGCCTCCTGCCTGGGCCTCGCGTTCGGCGCCTGGATGGCGGTCGCGCATTTTCCGGGGCACCGCCAGCTGACGCTCTTCGTCAATACCATGCTCGCGCTGCCGGCGGTCGTCGTCGGCCTCATCGTCTATCTGCTGCTTTCGCGCAGCGGTCCGCTCGGCGTGTTCGGCATCCTCTTCACACCGACGGCGATGGTCGTCGCGCAGACCATCCTCGTGCTGCCGATCATCGTCGCCCTCACGCGCCAGCTCGTCGCCGACGCGCTGCGCGACGGCGGCGACCAGCTGCTGTCGATGGGCGCGCGGCCGCTGACCTGCGCGCTCCTGATGCTGCTGCACAGCCGCTGGGCGGTGCTGACGGTGCTGATCGCCGCCTTCGGCCGTGCGATCTCCGAGGTCGGTGCGGTGATGATCGTCGGCGGCAATATCGACGGCTTCACACGCGTGATCACGACGACGATCGCGCTCGAGACGAGCAAGGGCGATCTGCCGCTGGCGATGGCGCTCGGCATCGTGCTGCTGGTCGTCGTCGCGGTCCTCAATATGCTGCTCGGTCTCACCCGCCGCGGCGGGCAGGGTTCGGCGCTGGCGGGGGTGCGATGAACCTGATCGCGCTCGACGATGTCTCGGTGCGCTTCGGCGACGTGCGGGCACTCGAAGGCGTCACGATGAACGTCGAGCGCGGCGACTTCATCGCCCTCCTCGGCCCCAACGGCTCGGGCAAGACGACGCTGCTGCGCACGCTGCACGGCCTCTTGAAGCACAGCGGCAGGCGCAGCGTGAGCAGCGGCTTCGGGCGCCAGGCGATGGTCTTCCAGCGCCCTTTCGTGATCCATCTGTCGGTGCGCAACAACCTGCGGCTCGCGCTGTGGCTGGCCGGCGTGCCGCGCGCGCAGTGGGACGAGCGCATCGCGCAGGCACTGCGGCGCGTCGACCTGACGGGTATCGAACATCGCCCGTCGCGCGCGCTGTCGGGCGGCCAGCAGCAGCGCCTCGCACTCGCCCGCGCGTGGGCGGTCAAGCCGCAACTGCTGTTCCTCGACGAGCCGACGGCGAGCCTCGATCCGACCGCCAAGCACGAGGTCGAGGCGGTCCTCGCGAGCTTCGCCGCCGAGGGCATGACGCTCGTGATGAGCACCCACAACCTCGGCCAGGCCAAGCGCCTCGCGAGCCGCGTGATCTATCTCGAGGGCGGCGCGATCCACGCCGACCTGCCGACACCCGAATTCTTCAACGGCCGGCTGCAAGGGCCGGCGCAACGCTTCCTGAAAGGAGAAATGCTATGAACTCGAAATTCGCTATTTCGACCCTCGCGTCCGGTGGGCGCCGCGCCGCGCTCGGGCTGATGCTGGCTGCGGCGGCGCTGCTGCCGCTGGCGGCCCAGGCTCAGGACAAGACGATCGTCATGTCGTCGACAACGAGTACCGAGCAATCGGGCCTCTTCGCGCACCTGCTGCCGGCCTTCACGAAGGCGACCGGCATCACGGTGCGGGTCGTCGCGCAAGGCACCGGCCAGGCGCTCGACATGGGCCGCCGCGGCGACGCCGACGTGCTCTTCGTGCACGACAAGGCGGCCGAGGAGAAGTTCATCGCCGAGGGCTGGGGCCTGCCGCGGCGCGACGTGATGTACAACGACTTCGTCATCGTCGGCCCGAAGTCCGACCCGGCCGGCATCAAAGGCCACGACGTCGTCGAGGCGATGAAGAAGCTCGCCGCGTCGAAGTCCGAATTCGTCTCGCGCGGCGACCGCAGCGGCACGCACAGCGCCGAACTGCGCTTCTGGAAGGAGGCGGGTGTCGCCTCGCCCGAGACGACCGTGCCGGGCTACAAGGCGTGCGGCTGCGGCATGGGGCCGGCGCTCAATATCGCCTCGTCGAGCAACGCCTACGTGCTGACCGACCGCGGCACCTGGCTGTCGTTCAAGAACCGCGGCGACCTCGCGATCCTCGTCGAGGGCGACAAGCGGCTCTTCAACCAGTACGGCGTGATCGTCGTCAATCCGGCCAAGCATCCGAACGTGAAGAAGGATCTCGCGCAGGCCTTCGCCGACTGGGTCGTCTCGCCCGCCGGGCAGGAAACGATCGCCTCCTACAAGGTGAACGGCGAGCAGTTGTTCTTTCCGAACGCGAAGCCGCAATGATGCGCGCCGCGATCGTGGCGGCCGCGATGGGTCTGGCCGCAGCAACAGCGCAGGCACAAGGCGCGCGCGAAGGCGACGTCGTCGTCTTCGCCGCCGGCAGCTTGCGATCGGCGATGACGGAGGTCGCCAAGGCGTTCGAGGCGAAGGACGCCGGGACGTCGGTCAAGCTCGTATTCGGGCCGTCGGGCCTGCTGAAGGATCGCATCGCCGGCGGCGAGCGCGCCGATGTCTTCGCGTCGGCCAATATGGCGCACCCCGAGGCGCTCGCCGCGGCCGGCAAGGCGTCGCCGGTGCAGCGTTTCACGCGCAATGCGCTGTGCGCGCTCGTCGCGCCGCAGGTGAACGTGACACCCGAGACGCTCGTCGACCGGATGCTCGATCCGGCGATCAAGCTCGGCACCTCGACGCCGAAGGCCGACCCGTCGGGCGACTATGCGGTGAAGATGTTCGAGCGCGTCGAGCAGCAGGGCCGCACCGGCGCGTTCAGCGCGTTGAACGGCAAGGCGCTGCACCTGACCGGCGGGCCGAACTCGCCGCCGCCGCCGAAGGACAAGAGCGTCTACGGCGTGCTCGTCGCCGAGGGCAAGGCCGACATCTTCATCACCTACTGCACGAATACGCTGATCGCGGTCGCCGAGCAGCCGGGGTTGAAGTCGGTCGCAATCCCCGATGCGATCAATGTCGGCGCCGACTACGGCGTCGCGGTGGTCGGCACCGCAGCGGCGGCAAAGCGCTTCGTCGACTTCCTGCTCGGGCCGCAGGGCCAGGCGATCCTCACGCATCAGGGCTTCGCGCCGCGCTGACGGCACGGCGCGCTGGCCGCTCGCGCGCCGCGAAGCCGGCGCGCGAATCAGGCCGGGCGCCGCCGCAGGAGCTGCGTGATCACGAGCGTCATGACGACCGCCTGCGCCTGGTTGATCACCTCGTAGCGAAAGCGCGCCACGCCGCGATCGGGCTTGCTCTGCGACATCCGCGCATCGAGCAGCGTGAAGCGGCAGCGCAGCGTATCGCCTGGCCGCACCGGCGCGAGCCAGCGCAGTTCGTCGACGCCCAGGCCGGCGATCGGGCATTGATCGAACATCCGCGAATCGAGCACCAGCGCCCAGGCGAGCGCCGCCGTCTGGAAGCCGCCGCACGCCAGACCGCCGAACGCCGAATCGCGCGCCGCGACCGGGTCGGTATGAAAGTACTGCGGGTCGTAGCGGCGCGCGAAGCCGATCGCCTCTTCCTCGCTGATCGTGCGCGGCGGGCTCGTGTAGGCAACGCCGGGGGCGAAGTCCTCGAGGTAGTAGCTGCGCTCGCTCATCGATGGCGATCCTGCGGGTTAGACGCTTGGCGCCGCATTGTTGCCGGCTCGGCGCGGTCGCGCTGGCCGCCGGCGCGATATCCAGTGACCGAAGAAGGGGTGGGACATCAGATTCACCGAACGCAAATTGACCATCGGCCGCGCAGCCATTGCGCGCCCGCAGGCTCGGCGCGGGCGCGAAGAGGCTACAGTGGAGGCCGGTTTCGGATCAGCTTTGGAGGAAGCGAATGAGCACATTGGTGGTGGTGAGCTACGAACAGGAATTCCAGGCCGAGGAGGTTCGCCTCAAGCTGCGCAAGCTGCAGAAGGACTACCTGATCGACCTCGAGGACGCGGTCGTCGCAACGAAGGACGCGAAGGGCAAGGTCAAGCTGCACCAGGCCATGAACCTGACCGGCGCGGGCGCGCTCAGCGGCGGCTTCTGGGGCGCGCTGATCGGGCTGATCTTCATGATGCCGCTGCTCGGCGCGGCGGTCGGCGCGAGCGCGGGCGCGGTCTCGGGCGCGCTGACCGACCTCGGCATCGACGACAAGTTCATGAAGGACCTCGCGCAGCAGATGCAGCCCGGCGGCTCGGTGCTGTTCGTGCTGGCGCACGGCGCGACGCCGGACAAGGTGATGGAGGAATTGCAGGGCACCGGCGGCAAGATCCTCAAGACCTCGCTCACGCACGAGGACGAGGCCAAGCTGCAGGCGGTGCTGAGCGCCGCCAGGCCGTAGCCCGCGACGATAGGTGAGGCGATGCAGATCCAGGTCAATACCGACAAGCATATCGACGGCAGCCAGGCCCTTGCGGCGCATGTCGAGGCGGTGGTCGAGCGCACGCTGCGCCACCTGCGCGATCACGTCACGCGCATCGAGGTCCATCTGAGCGACGAGAATGCCGGCAAGGCCGGCGCCGGTGACAAGCGCTGCCTGATCGAGGCCCGGCTCGAGCGTCACCCGCCGGTTGCCGTGGCGCACGTGGCGGACAACCTGCACCAGGCGATCGACGGCGCGGCCGACAAGTTGAAGACGGCGCTGCAGGCGATTCTGGGCCGCATCACCGACACCCACCGCCGCCGGCCCGACGACGGCAGCCCCGACTGAACGGCCGGCGCAAGACAGCGTGACGAGTGCCCAGCGCACCGATCGCGAGGCGCTCGTCACCGCGCTCGCGCTCGCGCTCGGCGCCGCCGTCTCGCTCGGCCTGGCGCGATTTTCGTATGCCGTGCTGCTGCCGCCGATGCGCGACGATCTGGGCTGGAGCTACTTCACGGCGGGCGCGATGAATACGGTCAACGCGGCCGGCTACCTCGGCGGCGCATTGCTGGCGCCGGCGCTGCTCGCGAACGTCGGCGCGCGCACCGCGCTCGTCGGCGGCAGCGTCGGCACCACGCTGCTGCTCGCGCTGCACGGATTCACGGCTTCGGACGCGCTGCTCTACACGTTGCGGTTCCTGACCGGCGTCGCAAGCGCCGCGATGTTCGTCGCCGGCGGCCTGCTCGCCGCCCGGCTCGGTTCACAACTGGCGAGCGGATCGCGCATCACGCCGGGATTCGTGCTCGGCCTCTACTACGGCGGCACCGGCCTCGGCATCGCGGCCAGCGCGCTCGCGCTGCCGCCGATCATCGCCCTGTCCGCGTCGCATGCCGGCCGGCCGGGCTGGCAATGGGGCTGGATCGGGCTCGCCATATTGGCGCTCGCATCGACCGTGCCGATCGCGAGCAGCACCGCGGTGCTGCGCGACGCGGCCGCCGCACGCTCGGCGCACGGCCGCTTCGACTGGCGTCCGTTCGGCTTCGGCATGGCGTCGTATTTCATGTTCGGCCTCGGCTATATCGGCTACATGACCTTCATCATCACGCTGCTGAAGGAGCAGCAGATGTCGACCGGCGCAGTGATCGCGTTCTACACGCTGCTCGGCATCGGCGTGATGGCGTCGCCCTGGCTGTGGGCCGGGTTGCTGCAGCGCCAGCGCGGCGGCAAGGCGCTCGCGATCCTGAGCGCGCTGCTCGCGGTCGCGACGCTGCTGCCCGTCGTTTCGGCGCAGGCCGTGCCGGCGTTCGTATCGGGGGGATTGTTCGGCGCCGTCTTCCTGTCGCTCGTTGCGTCGACCACCGCGCTCGTGCGCCACAACCTGCCGCCGGCGGCATGGCCGGCGGGAATCAGCGCGTTCACGATCGTCTTCGCGGTCGGGCAGATCGTCGGCCCGAGTCTCGTCGGGCGCCTCGCCGATGGCGGCGGCGGGCTGCGCGCCGGGCTCGCGGCATCGGCCGCGGCGCTCGCGCTCGGCGCGGCGCTCGCGCTGCGCCAGCGTCCGCTGACGGTTCGGGGCTAGCCCGAACTTTGACCACCCCCGAAACGTAACTCCGCGTCCGCATTGAACTTTGCGGTTCGCCAGTGCGGGT
>JACSRM010000445.1 GCA_014879745.1 Burkholderiaceae bacterium
GACGATGTGCAGCAGCGCGATCGTCAGGATGTAGGCGCCGAAGAACCAGTTCGCGACGTAGATGTGGCGTACCTTGCGCAGGCCGATGGTGCCGAAGAAGACGATCGCGTAGGCGACCCAGACGACCGCGATCAGCAGGTCGATCGGCCACTCGAGCTCGGCGTACTCCTTGCTCTGGGTGTAGCCCATCGGCAGCGAGATCGCGGCCGCGACGATCACGATCTGCCAGCCCCAGAACGTCGCTTCGGCGAGCCAGGGCGCGAATAGCCGCACCTGGCAGGTGCGCTGCACGACGTGGTACGAGGTCGCGAACAGCGCGCTGCCGCCGAAGGCGAAGATCACCGCGTTCGTGTGCAGCGGACGCAGCCGCCCGTAGCTCAGCCACGAGACGCCGCCGAGGAACTCGGGCCAGGCGAGCTGGGAGGCGGCGATCACGCCGACCAGCATGCCGACCACGCCCCAGACGATGGCCGCGACCGCGAACTGTGTGACGACACGGTCGTTGTAGACCGGTGCTGCCGGTGACGGATCTCTCATCGATCACTCCTCGTCATTTCTTTGAATGCCACATTATGTTCATGGGAATTGGGCGAATCTTGAGCAGAGTCAAGCGGCTTCGAGCGTGGCAGCGGCACAACGGCGCCCTCCACAGCGTCGCCCTCCAAAGCGTCGCCCGATTCATCGTCTTCTTCGAGCACGCGCAGGCCTTCGCGCTCGAGGTCGTCGAACTGGCCCGCGTGCAGCGCCCAGGCGAAGACGCCGATCAGCGCCAGCACGAGCAGCACGGACAGCGGCAACAGCAGGTACAGGCTTTCCATGCGTCAGCTTCGATTCATCGCGCCGTCCAGGCGGCAGCGTCGTGCATCGCTCGCCTCAGCGCCCGGCCCGCAGCGCATTGAGCACGACGACGAGCGAACTCCCCGCCATCCCCGCGCCGGCCGCCCACGCTGGCAGCCAGCCGACGAGTGCGAGCGGAACACAAAGCGCGTTGTACATCGCGGCCCATAACAGATTCTTACGAACGATCTGCATCGTGCGCACGGCCCGGGCGCGGGTTGCCGGAATCTCGGCGAGCCGGCTGCCAAGCACGATGAAGTCGGACCGCTGCTGGGCGAGCGCGCTGCCGTGGCTGAGGGCAAACGAGACATCGGCGCGCGCCAGCACCGGCGCGTCGTTCAGGCCGTCGCCGACCATCAGCACGCGGTGGCCCTCGCGTTGCCATTGCGCCAGTGCATCGAGCTTGTCCTGCGGGCTGGCTTCGCCGCGCACTTCGGCGATCCCGACTTTCGCCGCCAGCGCCCGTGCGCTGGCCGATGCGTCGCCCGACAGCAGCCGCAATGCCATCCCCTGGGCGCGCAGCGCAGCAAGCGCCTCGGGCGCATCGTCGCGCAAGGCCTCGTCGAACTCGAAGCACACTTGCTCGTGCACCGCGGCGCCGTCCGGCGCCAGGCAAACCGTCGGCCTGCCGGCCGGCGCACTCGCAACGCCGACCCAGCCCGGCGAGCCGAGCCGCCAGCGCCTGCCGGACTCGTCGGTCGCCGCTATGCCCTGCCCCGCAAGCTCCCGAACCTCGCGCCAGGCGTGCTGCTGCGCGGCCGGCAACGCGGCGGCGAGCGCAACCGACAGCGGGTGGCGCGACAACGCCGCCAGCGACGCCGCGCGCGACTTCAGCGCGTCGCCATCCGCGCCGGCAGCCAGATGGAGGTCGGCCGGCACGAGGCGATCCTCGGTCAGCGTGCCGGTCTTGTCGAAGCACGCGACATCGCTTTTCGCCAGGGCTTCGAACGCATCCAGGCGCTGCACCAGCACGCCGCGCCGCGCGAGCGCACCGGCCGCGCTCAGCAGCGCGGCCGGCGCGGCGAGCGACAGCGCGCAGGGGCAGGTGACGATCAGCACCGCGACGCCGACCCACAGCGCGCGCGGCGGATCGATCACGCTCCACACCGCGACCGCCGCCGCGGCGAGGGCGAGCACGGTCCAGAGGAACGGCCCGGCGATGCGATCCGTTGCGCGCACCATCGCCGGCCGCTCGGTCAGCGCGCGCGAGACGAGATCGACGATCTCCGCGTAGCGCGTGCCGTCGCCGAGTGCGCCGAGCACGACGACGACCGGCGCGCCGAGGTTCAGGCTACCGCCGATCACGGCATCACCCGGCGCGCGCTCGAGCGGCCGTGATTCGCCCGACAGCATCGCCTCGTCGACCTGGGTGCGGCCCTCCTGCAGCGTGCCGTCGCCCGGAAAGGCTTGCCCCGCCGCGACCCGGATGCGGTCGCCGACGCGCAGCCGCGCCGTCGCAACCGTATGCGCCGTGCCGTCGGCGTCGAGCCGCTCGACGCTGTCGGGCATTCGCAGCAGCAGGGCGTCGAGCGCCTCGGTGCTTCGCGCGCGGGCCCGCAGTTCGAGCCAGCGCCCGGCGAGAAGGAAGGTGACGAACATCGTCAGCGAATCGAGGTAGGGCTCGGCGCCGAAGCGCCCGCCGGGGTCGAAGGTGACGGCGGTGCCCGCGACGAAGGTAGCGGCGATGCCGATCGCGACCGGCACGTCCATGCCGATTCGCCGTTGCCGCAGCGCGCGCCACGCGCCGCCGAAGAACGGGCCGGCCGAGAAGAGCATCACCGGCAGCGTCAGCATCCATGTCGCCCAGCGCAGCAGCGCGAGCAGATCCGGCGCAATCTCGCCGGGTGCGGCGACGTACACCGGCAGCGTGAGCATCATCACCTGCATCATGCAAAAGCCGGCGACGAACAGGCGCCACAGCGCGGTGCGCGCCTCCTTGCGCAGCGCGCTGTGTGCGTCCTCGCGCTGCGCCGGCAGCGCGCGGTAGCCGGCGCGCTGCACCGCCAGCACGAGCGCCGACAACGGAGTGCGCTGCGGATCCCAGCGCACCTGCAGGCGCCGGCTCGCGGCGTTGACTTCGGCTTGCGCGACGCCGGGGACGACACGCAACGCGGACTCGATGATGCCGGCGCAGGCGGCGCAGTAGATGCCCTCGATCGCGAACAGCGTCTCGCCCTCGCGCCCGCCGTCGCCTCGCGTGCGCCAGCGGGTGCTGCCGGCGAGCGCCGCCTCGTCGTCGAGCGCGGCGGCAACGCCGGGGGCCAGCGCCGCGGGTGGCGCCGGCCGGGCATCGAGACCCGCCGCCGACGCGCCGCCGCTCATGCGCAGCGCGCGCTGCGGGCGGTCGGGCCGGGGTGAACGCAAGGCATGCGTTACTCTAAGCGATCCACCCTTCGATACCGGCCATGAAATCTGCCCAGCTGCACACCGTCATGCTCGCCGCCGCTGCCGCGGCCCTGCTCGCCGCGCCGTGCGCGGCGCAGACCGCGGCGCAGCCGACGCTGCCGTCGGTCAAGCTCAACGCCGGCATCCACGTCATCAGCGCCGAAGTCGCGCAAACCGCCGACGAGCGCGCCGCCGGGCTGATGTTTCGCACCGAGATGGCGCCCAACGCCGGAATGCTGTTCGCGTTCCCGGCACCGTACGCGCATTGTTTCTGGATGAAGAACACGCCGCTGCCGCTGTCGATCGCGTTCATCGCCGACGACGGCACGGTCGTCAACATCGAGGACATGGCGCCGCAGACGACCAATTCGCACTGCGCCGCCAAGCCGGTGCGCTTCGCACTCGAGATGCACCAGGGCTGGTTCGCCAAACGCGGCATCCAACCCGGCATGCGGCTGCACGGCGCGCCGTTCGCACCCTGAGACAAGCGATCCGCCGTGCCTCGCGCGGCCGTTCGCCGCGCAGCCGTCGCCGATAATCGGCGCGATGAATCCGCTCCTGGGCAAGCTCCATCCCTACCCGTTCGAGCGGCTGCGCGAACTGACGCGTGACCTGACACCCAACCCCGCACTGCGGCCGATCGGCCTGGGCATCGGCGAGCCGCGCCACCCGACGCCCAAGCTCGTCACCGACGCGTTGACGGCCGCGCTTGCCGGGCTCGCGAACTACCCCGCCACCGCCGGCGAGCCGGCGCTGCGCGAAGCCTGCGCGCAGTGGCTGCAGCGCCGCTACAGTGTCGCGATCGATCCGGCGGCGCAACTGCTTCCGGTCAACGGCTCGCGCGAGGCGCTGTTCGCGTTCGCGCAGACGGTGATCGACCCGACCCGGGCCTTTGCAACCGTCGTCTGCCCCAACCCCTTCTATCAAATATACGAGGGCGCGGCGCTGCTCGCCGGCGCGCAGACGGCGTTCGCCAACAGCGACCCGCGGCGCAACTTCGCCGCCGACTGGTCGCAGATCGGCGCTTCGACCTGGTCCCGGACGCAACTGCTCTACGTCTGCTCGCCGGGCAACCCGACCGGCGCCGTGATGCCGCTGGCCGAGTGGGCGATGCTCTTCGAACTCGCCGACCGCCACGACTTCGTGATCGCGAGCGACGAGTGCTACTCGGAGATCTACTTCGGCGACGCACCGCCGCTCGGCTCGCTCGAAGCTGCCAGGGCGCTCGGCCGCGACGGCTTTCACAACCTCGTCGCCTTCACGAGCCTGTCCAAGCGCTCGAACGTGCCCGGCATGCGCTCGGGCTTCGTGGCCGGCGACGCGCGGCTGATCCGCGCCTTCCTGACCTACCGCACCTACCACGGCAGCGCGATGAGCCCGCCGGTGCAGCGCGCGAGCATCGCCGCCTGGGGCGACGAAACGCACGTCATCGCCAACCGCGCGGCGTACCGGCAAAAGTTCGACGCCGTGACGCCGATATTGGCGGATGTGCTCGATGTGGCGATGCCCGACGCGGGCTTTTACCTCTGGGCCGGCGTGCCGGGCGGCGACGACGTGGGCTTCGCGCTGAGACTGCTCGCTCAATACAATGTCGCCGTCCTGCCCGGCAGCCTGCTTGCGCGCGACGCACACGGCACGAATCCCGGCGCAGGCCGCATCCGGCTGGCGCTCGTCGCCGGCGTCGAGGATTGCGTCGAAGCGGCGCAGCGCATCGCGCAATGCGTCCGAAACCCCGGCCCACC
>JACSRM010000197.1 GCA_014879745.1 Burkholderiaceae bacterium
GGGGTCGGCGCCATATGAATCAACGACTTGGCGGAGGTGTCGGGCGCCAGTTGAGAAAGACGGGCTAGCCGGCATCGTCCTCGCCGGCGCCGGCCGCGCTCGGGCGCAGCAGGTGGGCGTGCACCTGGCCGGCGCGCGCATGGCGGTGGACGGCGAGGCCCAAGCCGCTGGTCGAAGCGTCGGTGCAGGGCTGCGGCGATTCGAGGTAGACGAAGCCCTGTGCCGCGAGCAGGCGCGCGCTCGCCGACAGTGCCTCGTCGAACAGCGCGCTGTCGAACGGCGGGTCGATGAATACCAGATCGAAGCGCCCGGCCTCGCAACGCTTCATCCACGCGATCGCATCGGCGGCCTCGATGCGCAGCGCGCCGGCCCCGAGCCGATCGCGCGCGGCCTGCAACTCGCGCACGAGCCTTGCGTCGCACTCGAGGAGCACGACTTCGGACGCGCCGCGCGATGCGGCCTCGAAACCCAGCGCGCCGCTGCCGGCGAAGGCATCCAGGCAGCGCCAGCCGGTGAGATCCTGGCCGAGCCAGTTGAAAAGCGTCTCGCGAACCCGGTTCGGCGTCGGGCGCAGGCCTGGCCGGTCGAGCACGGCAAGGCGGCTGCGCTTCCAGCGCCCGCCGATGATGCGGACCTCGCTCGGCGGGCCGCGCCGGGCGCCCGTCACAGCCGCACCGCGATGCCGCGCGCGGCCATCAGCGCCTTGGCCTCGCCGACGGTGTGCTCGCCATAGTGGAAGATGCTCGCTGCGAGCACCGCGTCGGCGCCGCCGATGGTGATGCCGTCGACCAGATGTTCGAGGCTGCCGACGCCGCCCGAGGCAATCACCGGCACGCTCACCGCGTCGCTCACCGCACGCGTGAGTTCGAGGTCGAAGCCGATCTTCGTGCCGTCGCGGTCCATGCTCGTGAGCAGGATCTCGCCCGCGCCGCAGGCCGCCATGCGGCGCGCCCAGTCGACGGCGTCCAGATGCACGTTCCGGCGCCCGCCGTGGGTGTAGACATCCCAGCCCGGGCCCTTGGCGGCGAGGTCGTCGCCGGCGCGGCGCTTGGCGTCGATCGCGACGACGATGCACTGCGCGCCGTATTTGCCCGACGCCGCCTCGATCACGCCCGGGTCGGCGACCGCCGCCGAGTTGAAGCTCACCTTGTCGGCCCCGGCATTGAGCAGGCGGCGCACGTCGTCCACCGTGCGCACGCCGCCGCCGACGGTGAGCGGGATGAAGACCTGCGCCGCGACGGCTTCGATGATGTGCAGGATCAGGTCGCGGCCGTCGCTCGTCGCCGTAATATCGAGGAAGGTCAGCTCGTCGGCGCCCTGCTCGTTGTAGCGCGCCGCGATCTCGACCGGATCGCCGGCATCGCGCAGCGAGACGAAATTGACGCCCTTGACGACGCGCCCGCCGGTCACGTCGAGGCACGGAATGATGCGTTTGGCGAGCATTGTTAGGGATGGCGGAACAGGCCGCGTTCGACTATACCGAGACGCCGCCACCCGGCGGCGCAACCGCCACCTCCAAGGAGCCGCAGATGATGATTGCCAGAGCCCTCGCCATTGCCTGCCTTGCCTGCGCCGCCGCGCTGCCCGCCGCGGCCGCCGAGATCGTCTACTACGCCGACCTGTCGGGCGCGGCCGAGTCGCCGCCGAACGCATCGCCCGGCACCGGATGGACCCGGGTGACGATCGACTTCGATGCGGTCACGATGCGCGTCGAGGCATCGTTCGCCGATCTGCTCGGGGTGACGACCGTGGCGCACATCCATTGCTGCACGGCGTCGCCGGACAGCGGCACGGCCGGCGTTGCCACTCAGACGCCGACCTTCGGCGGGTTTCCGATCGGCGTGACCTCCGGCAGCTACGACAACACCTTCGACATGACACAGGCGAGCAGCTACAACGCCGCCTTCATCACCGCCAACGGGGGCACCGTGGATGGCGCCTTCAGCGCGCTGACGATGGGAATGGCCGGCAGCATGGCTTACATGAATATCCATACCGACCTGTTCGGGGCCGGCGAGATCCGCGGCTTCCTGCATGCGGTACCCGAGCCCGAGACCTATGCGCTGATGCTGCTCGGTCTGGCCGCGGTCGGCGCCGCGGCACGCCGCAGGCCGGGTCGCAGCGGCTGACCGGCGCTCGCTCAGTCCGCGCCGGCGATTTCGTCGGCGCGCGCCTGGGCGGCGGCGAAGTCCAGATCGCCGGTATAGATCGAGCGCCCGCAGATCACACCGGCGATCCCTTCGTGCTCGACGGCGCACAGCCGTTCGATATCGGCCATGTCCGATAGCCCGCCCGACGCGATCACCGGCACCGTGAGCGCCTGCGCGAGCTTGACGGTCGCCTCGACGTTGATCCCCGAAAGCATGCCGTCGCGACCGATGTCGGTGTAGATCACGCCTTCGACGCCGTAGTCCTCGAACTTCTTCGCCAGGTCCACCACCTCGTGGCCGGTGAGCTTGCTCCAGCCGTCGGTCGCGACCTTGCCGTCGCGTGCGTCGAGGCCGACGATGATGTGGCCGCCGAAGGCACTGCACGCATCGTGCAGGAAGCCGGGGTTCTTGACCGCCGCCGTGCCGACGATGATGAAGGCGAGGCCGTCGTCGAGATAGCGCTCGACGGTATCGAGATCGCGGATGCCGCCGCCGAGCTGGACCGGAATCTCGTCGCCGACCTCGGCGAGGATGGCGCGGATCGCCGCCTCGTTGACCGGCTTGCCGGCGAACGCGCCGTTCAGATCGACGAGGTGCAGGCGCCGCGCGCCGGCATCGACCCAGCGCCGCGCCATCGCGGCCGGATCTTCGCCGAAGGTGGTCGAGGCGCTCATGTCGCCCTGCTTCAGGCGGACGCACTTGCCGTCCTTCAGGTCGATCGCGGGTATCAGCAGCATGGCCGGGGCGGAAGTGGAACGAGGCGAGCCGGGGCGGATCAGGGTTCCCAGTGCAGGAAGTTGCGGTACAGCCGCAGACCGAATTGCGCGCTCTTCTCGGGGTGGAACTGGGTGGCGAAAATATTATCGCGTGCAACTGCGCTGGTAAAGCGCGCGCCATAGTCGGTCTCGCCGACGCTGTGGCGCGCGTCCGTCGGCCGCGCGTAGAAGCTGTGCACGAAGTAGAACCACGCGCCGTCGGGGACGCCGGCCCAGAGCGCATGCGGGCCGCGGCCATGCGCCGTCTGCAGCACGCGGTTCCAGCCCATCTGCGGCACCTTGTAGCGGCTGCCGTCGGGCTGCAGCCGGCCTTCGAGCTCGAAGCGCAGGACCTCGCCGCCGATCAGCGCGAGGCCGGGTGTCGGGCCCTCGGCGCTGCGGTCGAACAGCATCTGCATGCCGATGCACACGCCCATCAGCGGCTTGGCGGCCGCCGCTTCGAGCACCGCTTCGTGCAGGCCCGACGCGCGCAACTCGCGCATGCAGTCGGGCATCGCGCCCTGCCCCGGCAGCACGACGCGCTCGGCGGCGCGCACCGCGTCGGGCCGCGACGTGACGACGACTTCGATCTCCGTTCTCGCCGCGACGTGCAGCAGCGCCTGCGACACCGATCGCAGATTGCCCATGCCGTAATCGACGACGGCGACGCTGCGGGTCATCTCAAAGCGTGCCCTTGGTCGACGGGATCGTGCCTGCCGCGCGCGGATCGGGCGTGAGCGCCATGCGCAGCGCGCGGGCGAAGGCCTTGAATACCGTCTCGCACTGGTGGTGCGCGTTGTCGCCCTTCAGGTTGTCGATGTGCAGCGTCACGAGGGCGTGGTTCGAGAAACCCTGGAAGAACTCGAACGCGAGCTGGGTGTCGAAGCCGCCGATCATCCCGGCCTTGAACGGCACGTGCATGTGCAGCCCGGGGCGGCCCGAGAAATCGACGACGACGCGGCTCAGCGCCTCGTCCAGCGGCACATAGGCATGGCCATAGCGCGTGATGCCGGCCTTGTCGCCGACGGCCTTGGCGACCGCCTGGCCGAGTGTGATGCCGACGTCTTCGACCGTGTGGTGGCCGTCGATGTGCAGGTCGCCCTTGGCCTCGATGTCGAGGTCGATCAGCCCGTGGCGCGCGATCTGGTCGAGCATGTGGTCGAAGAAGCCGATGCCGGTCGCGAGCCTGGCCGCGCCGCTGCCGTCGAGATCGACGCGCACCCGGATCTGCGTTTCCTTCGTATCCCGCCGGACCTCTGCAATACGGTTCATCACAAGCTCGCTCTCAGGGAGTCGATCATCAGGCGATTTTCGTCCGGCGTGCCGACCGTCAGGCGCAGGCAGTTGGCGAGCAGCGGATGCAGCCCCGCGATGTGCTTGACGAGCACGCCGCGAGCCTTCATGCCGTCGAACGCGCGCTTCGAATCGGGCACGCGCACGAGGATCATGTTGGCCTCGCTCGGAAATGCCGTCACGCCGGGCAATGCGGCAAGCATTGCCGAGAGCCGCTCGCGCTCGGCGCGCAGGATTTGCGCCTGCGCGGCGAATACCTTGGCGTGCTCGAGCGCGAAGAGCGCCGCCTCGGCATTGAGCGCACTCACGTTGTACGGCGGACTGACCTTGTCGATCTGCTCGATCAGCGCCGCGGCGCCCGCCATATAGCCCAGGCGCACCCCGGCGAGACCGAACTTCGAGAGCGTGCGCATCACGATGACGTGCGGATGCGCGGCGAGTTGCGGCATCCAGCTGCGCGACGAGAACGGCTGGTACGCCTCGTCGAAAACGACGAGACCGTCCTGCGCGCCGACGGCGGCGACGATGGCGCGCACGATGCGCTCGTCGTAGAGGTTGCCGGTCGGGTTGTTCGGATACGCGATATAGGTCAGCGCCGGGCGCTCGCGATCGATCGCATCGAGCATCGCGCGCTCGTCGAGTTCGAAGCCGGCCGTCAGCGGCACGCCGACGAAGCGCAGCCCACGCAGCCGCGCCGACAGTTCGTAGAGCACGAAGCCCGGCAGCGGCGCGAGGATCGCCGCGCCCGGCACG
>JACSRM010000457.1 GCA_014879745.1 Burkholderiaceae bacterium
TACCAGCAGTACATCGGCCCCGGCAGGTTCGTGCCGTCGCCGTTCCAGTACAGCAGATCGAACGGCGGCGGCGTCTCGCCCTTCAGATAGTTGCCGACGACGTAGTTCCAGACCAGATCGTTTGGCCGAAGGAAGCTGAAGGTCGATGCCAGCTCCTGCCCCTTGAGCAGGTTGCCGCCGCCCGGGCTCGCCGGGCCGAGCGTCGCTTCGCGCACCTGCACGAGCGCCTCGTCGATGAAGATATCGAGAATGCCGGTATTGCTGAAGTCGAGCAGCGTCGTCAGCAGCGTGACGCTCGCCGCCGGCTGGCGGCCGCGCGCGGCAAGCACCGCGAGCGCCGTCGCGAGGATCGTTCCGCCGACGCAGAAGCCGAGCGTATTGATCGTCTTCGCGCCGGTGATCTCCTGCACCGCGTCGATCGCGCGGATCGCGGCGTGCTCGATATAGTCGTCCCAGGTCTTCGTCGCCATGCTCGCATCCGGGTTGCGCCAGCTGACGACGAAGACGCGATGCCCCTCGGCAACCGCATAGCGGATCAGCGAGTTCTCGGGCTGCAGGTCGAGGATGTAGAACTTGTTGATGCACGGCGGCACCATCAGCAGCGGCCGCTCGTAGACCTGTTTCGTCAGCGGCTTGTATTCGAGCAGCTGGAAGAAATCGTTCTCGAAGACGACGCTGCCCTCGGTCGTCGCGACATTGCGCCCGACCTCGAACGCGCTCTCGTCGGTCTGCGAGAGGCGCCCCTGCTGGACGTCCTGCCACAGGTGGCGCAGGCCCATCGCGATGCTCTCGCCCTTGCTGTCGAGCGCCCGGCGCTGCGCCTCGGGGTTGAGCGCGAGGTAGTTGCTCGGCGCCGACGCGGCGACCCATTGTTCGACCGCGAAGCGGATGCGCTGGCGCGTCTTGGCATCCCCCTCGACGCTTTCGGCAAGCTGCATCAGCGCGCGCGCATTGAGCAGATAGGTCTGCGCGGTAAACGCCGCCATCGGGTTGGAGGCCCAATCCTTGGCCGCGAAGCGGCGATCGGATGCGGCGCCTTCCGCCGATCGCGCGACCGCCTGGTTCCACAGCGCCGTCGCCTGCTCGATGTAGTCGTTCTGCAGCTTGCCGATCGCGGCCGGCGGCACGCTCAGGCCGGCCAGCGACTTCCACGTCTGCGCCATCGCGGCGCCCATCGCGGTCGCGTCCTCGAGTCCGGGAACAGTCGCGATCGGTGGTCGCGCGGTGCTGGCGGTTGTCTTGCTCATGGTCTCGTCTCCTGGTTCTCGCGCCTCGCCTGGTCGGTGCGGCCCGGCCATGCGCGCAGCCCCGATTCTGACGCCGAAGCGATATCGCAGTTGTAGCGCGCGATGCTTACCTGCCGATGACGGACGGTCTTGCCGCCGCGGCCCCGCGCGGCAAAGCTGCTGCCCATGACGTCAAGTCTCGATCCAGACCGCCGCCGCCATGCGGCCGGTGACGCCATCGCGCCGGAACGAATAGAACCGCGCGCGATCCTCGAATGTGCACCAGGTCCCGCCGGCAACGTGGCGCACCCCGGCCGCCTGAAGGCGGTCGCGCGCGAGCTGGGGCAGATTGGCAAGCCAACGGCGCGGCGTACCGTCTGCCACCCGGCACGGCGCGAAGCGCAGCGCATCGGCGCCGGCCGGGTCGGCGCCGAACGCCTGCAGCACGTCGGCCCCGACCTCGAAGCGGCGCGGCCCGATGCAGGCGCCGAGCCAGCAGCGTATCTCGCCCGCCTTGCAGCCGCCGGCTTCGCAGACGGCGCGCAGGGCCGCCTCGACGACGCCGCCGGCCAGGCCGCGCCATCCGGCGTGCGCCGCGCCGACGGCGCGCCCGCCCGGGGCGGCGAAAAGCAGCGGCAGGCAATCGGCGACCAGCACCGTGCAGGCAATGCCGGATTCGGTCGTCACGCTCGCGTCGGCCTCGATGGCTGCCGCACCATCCAGCCGGCAGGCGCGCGCCTCGGCGGCACCGACGCACACGACGTGCGCGCCATGCACCTGCTTCAGGAAGACCGGTTGTGCGCCGATCGCCCGCGCGAAGGCGCGCCGGTTGTGGGCCACCGCGTCGGCCGCATCGCCGACGGCGTCGCCGAGGTTCATGTCCGCCCACGGCCCGCCGCTTGCGCCGCCCCGGCGCGTCGTCATCAGCGCCCCGACTGGCGCCGGGAAGCCCTCTGTCGCGAGCCAGTCGCTGGTTGCCGAAGATTCGCGCATCGGGCCTTGGACGTCCTCGCTGCCGCTCAGGCCGCGTCCGGGCAGCGGCTCGGCTGGCTGTCGATGAAGGCCGGCAACTGCATGCAGGCATCGAAGATCCGCATCACGGTCGGCACGGCGTCGAGCGGGCAGTCGAAGCGCTGCGCATTGAAGATCTGCGGCACGAGCACGCAATCGGCGAGCGTCGGCGCATCGCCGTGGCAGAAGCGCCCGGTCGCCGCGTCGCCGGCGAGCTGGCGCTCGATGCTCTCCAGTCCGAGCGCGACCCAGTGCCGGTACCAGGCGTTCTTCGCCTCCTCGCTCGCGCCCATCTCGTGCACCAGATAGCGCAGCACGCGCAGGTTGTTGAGCGGATGGATCTCGCACGCGACGCCCTGCGCCAGCGCCCGCACCCGGGCGCGGCCGAGTGCATCGGCGGGCAGCAGCGGCGGCTGCGGATGCGTCTCGTCGAGGTACTCGATGATTGCGAGCGACTGGCCGAGCGCGTGTCCGCCGTCGTCGACGAGCGTCGGCACGAGGCGCGTCGGCGACAGTGCGGCGTAGGCTGGCGCGAGCTGCTCGGCATGCACCAGATGGACCGGCTTGTAGTCGTAGGCCAGGCCCTTCAGCGCGAGCGCGATGCGCACCCGGTACGAGGCCGACGAGCGGAAGTAGTTGTAGAGCTCCATCGTTTCAGCACACGTCGAGCGTGCCGCCGGGCCGCCAGTTGCCGTGAAAGCCGGCCGGCACGCGATGAGAAAGGTGAACCAGCGCGACCGGGCCGGCGCCGAGGTCGGTCGCATCGAATACCGCGAGGTCGCTGCGATTCTCGTTCTGGCGCCAGATCACGCTGAGCAGCCAGCCGTCGCCCTCGGGCGCATTGGCGCCACGCGGCACGAAGACCGGTTCGCCGCAAGCGTCGCCCGGCGGCGGATTCCACGACCGCTTCTGTCCGCTTTGCAGATCGATATGCGACAGGCCCCAGCGGTCGTCCGTTGCCCGCTGCGCATCACCCGCCGGCATCGTATTCAGATAGCCGTGACGGTAGGGCAGCATCGCGAATCGCTCGTCCAGGCGCGGGAATTCGCACGCGCTGTCGTCCAGCACCTGCTCTCGATACCCCGCCTGCGTGCCATCGCGCATATCGAAGCGCCACCGCACCAGCCGCGCGGCCGGCGAGCGATCGCCGGTCGGCGAGCCGTCCGGCCGCGGAAAAAGCGGCGCGACGGCGTACTTCGCCATATCGCAGACGACGCCGCCATCGGCATCGTCGAAGGCATTCATCGGATGGAAGACGTAGCACGGATCACCCTGGAACCAGCGCAGATCGGCCACGCTGCCGCCGCGCGGCAGGATGCCGATATGGGTGCCCTTGTCAGGCTCCCAGGCGTAGGGCGGCAGGCCCTTCATCGCGCGCTCCATCGAGCCGGTGAGCGGGAAGATCGGGAAGATGACATGGCTGCGTGTGACGACGAAATCGTGCACCATGCTCGCGAACGGCGCCATGAAGTGCTCGGACCGCAGCAGCCGGCCGTCCTTGTCGGCGACGTGCAGCATCATGTCGGCGCCGAGCGGTTCACGCGTGGAATAGCCGAAGAAGATCATCTCGCCGGTCACCGGGTCGATCTTCGGGTGCGCCGTCATCGGCCCGGCGAGCCGGCCTTCGAAGGTCTGGTAGCCCAAGGGCGCAAGCGTCGCCGGATCGACTTCGAACGGCGCGTGCGCCTCCTCCAGCGCCAGCAGCCGCCCGCCGTGCCAGATGACGTTGGTATTCGCGGTGGTCGAATCCAGCGCGACGATGCGCGGATCGCTGCCGCGAGGGCTGCCGAATGCCGCCGACAGCCCTTCGCCCTCGGCATGCTCGAGCTCCCACTTCGGCGTTCGCACCCAACGGTTGCGGTACGAGGCGCGACCGTCTTCGAGATGGAACGCATGCAGCATGCCGTCGCCGGCAAACCAGTGATAGGGCCCGCGCGGCGCGAACTGCGGATTCGGCCCGTTGCGGTACAGGGTGCCGAAGAGTTCGCGCGGCAACTCGCCGCTGACCGGCAGGTGCGCCGCGTCGCACTCGGCACTGAGCGGCGCGTAGTAGCCCTGCAGGAAGGGCTCGTCGGCGGGAAAGGGTTTCGACATGGGGAGCTCCGATCGTCGCGACGCCGGCTACGCCGCCGCCACGGGATTGCTCGGGCGGTCGGGCTTCTTCAATTCAGACCAGCCTGAGCTCGAGCCTGCCGACGCCCGCGACACTCGCCGCCAGCAGATCGCCCGGCACGACGGCGGCAACACCGGCCGGCGTGCCGGTATAGATCAGATCTCCCGGCGCGAGCGTCCACGCCCTGGAAAGATGCTCGATGACTTCGGGCACGCTCCAGATCAGCTCGCCGAGCGTGCCGCGCTGACGCGTCCGGCCGTTGACGTCGAGCCGGATCTCGGTATCGGCATCGATCCGGCAATCGGCCGCCGGCCGCAATTCGCCGATCGGCGCCGATTCCTCGAAGCCCTTGCCGATGCACCACGGCCGGCCCTGCTTCTTCGCTTCGCCCTGCAGGTCGCGGCGCGTCATGTCCAGGCCGACGCCGTAGCCGAAGACGTGCGAGAGCGCGTCGCGCGCCGCGATCTCGCGCCCGCCTGCGCCGATCGCAACGACCAGTTCGACCTCGTGCTGCAGGTCGTGCGTCAGGCTCGGGTAGTGCATCGTGCCGACCTCGCCCTCGCCGACCGGCAGCAGCGCATCGGCCGGCTTCAGGAAGAAGAACGGCGGCTCGCGGCCGCTGAAGCCCATCTCCTGCGCATGCTGGACATAGTTGCGGCCGACGCAGTAGATGCGGCGAACGGCGAACCTCGCGTCCGCGCGGCCGTGCACCGCGACGCTCGGCACGGCGGGGGGCATAAAGACATAGGACATGCGGCGGGCTCCGGGCGATGCGGCTGCATCATGCCACGCGATCGGGCCTGCGCGCAGCAGCCGCCTCACTCGGCGTCGATGGCCGCCGCTACACTCGTTGCATGTTCCAGGCGCGCAGTTTCAAGCATTGCAAGGCATGCGGCGGTGCCGTTGCCTATCAGGTTCCTCCCGGCGACAACCGCGACCGCGCGATCTGCACGGTGTGCGGCCTGGTGCACTACGAGAACCCGCTCGTCGTTGTCGGCACCGTCCCGATCTGGGGCGACGAGGTGCTGCTGTGCAAGCGCAATATCGAGCCGCGCTACGGGCTGTGGACGCTGCCGGCGGGCTTTCTCGAGCTCGGCGAGACGGTCACCGAGGGCGCGGCGCGCGAGACCGTCGAGGAAGCCGGCGCGCGCATCGAGTTGCAGGAGCTGTATACCGTGATCGACGTCGTGCCCGCCGGTCAGGTTCATCTCTTCTATCGCGCACAGCTGCAGGACACCCAGTTCGCACCCGGCCCGGAGTCGATCGAGGCGCGGCTCTTCACCGAGGATGCGATCCCCTGGGACGAGATCGCATTTCGCACCGTGCGCGAGACCTTGAAATATTTCTTTGCCGACCGCCGCCGCGGCGTCTTCGAGTTGCACTGCGGCGCGATCGGCTGAGCCGCGAACGCCGCGCGGGCGTTCAGCTCACCGACTGCGGGCGCTGCGCGCTCGCCCACGGCCCGGTGATGCCGTCGATCCCGCAGCGCCACAGCATCTGCGCGTCGTCGGCATCGGCCACCCCTTCGGCGTAGACCGGCAGCGACATCCGGTGCAGCAGCTCGACGCTCGCGCGCACGAAGTCGGCGCGCTGCGGCTCGGCCGCGATGCCGCGTGTGGCCGACGTATCGAGCTTCACGAAGTCGAGCCCGATCTCGAACAGGCGATCGATCCGCCCCAGGCCGTTGCCCGCATGCTCGAGGCCGAGCTGCACGCCGCACGGCCGCAGCTGGCGGCCGAGCTGCTGCAGCGGCGCAAAACGCTCGAGCGCCGCCGCCTCGGCGACTTCGATCGCCAGCTGGCGCGCGGCGCGCGGCGCGGCAAACAGCAAGGCGCGCAGCCGGGGCGCGAGGCTGGCGTCGGAAAGCGACGCCGGCGACAGGTTGACGCAGCGCGCGACGCCGTCCCTGGCGATCGCCTCGAGCGCGAGCGCGACCGCGCGCACGTCGACATCGGTCGTCAGCCGCGCGCGCAGCGCGAGCGGCAGCCAGTGCGCTGCGATTTCGTAGCCGCCGCCCGCCTGCAACTGCAGGCGCAGCGGGCACTCGAGGTGGACGAGCGCATTCATCGCATCGACGAGCGGAAACTGCGCCAGCTTGGCACGCCCGCCGGCCAGCGCATCGCCGATCGCGCGCCGCCAGGTATCTTCGCCGCTGTAGCGGTGCGGCGCCGGCTCGAACCTGCCGAGCGCCACCGCATACGGTCCGCGCGACTCGGCGCGCGCCAGCGCCTGGTCGGCCACCGCGAGCGCCTGCGCAAGTGTCGTCGCGTGCTGCAGTTCGACAGCGCCAAGGGCGATCGCGACCTGCGGACCCATCCCGGGCAGGACCGCGCGCAGCGCGCCGGCGAGCGCCTGCGCCGTTTCGTGCGCGACGCCGCCGACCGGCAGGCACAGCGCGAAATCTGCGCCGTTGAGCCGCCCCGGAAAGCAGCCCGCCACGCGCTCACCGTAGGCGCTCAGCGCCTGCGCGATGGCGCGCAAGACCTGATCGGTCGCGTCGCGGCCGAGCTCGCGGTTCATCGCGTCGAGGTCGCGCACACGCAGCAGGACGAGCCCGCAGTGCTCGACGCCATCCTCCCGCTCGACGGCGGCTTCGAGGCGGGCCAGGAAGTGGCCGCGCTTGAAGAGGCCGGTGAGCGAATCGAGATTCGCCTGGCGCCGCAGTTCGTCGAGCTCCGTCGCGCGCTCGCCGAGCGCTTCGCGCCAGCGCCGCAGCACCATGTTGAGCGCGGCGACGACGACGCCCAGCCGCCTGCCCTGCGGCGCATCGAGCTCCGCATAGCGGCCGTCGAGCACACCCTGGGCCTGCGCCGATGCGCGGGCGAGTTCGCGCCGGAACCGACGCGTGACAACGAAGCCGAGCGCGGCCGCAAGCGCCAGCGCAGCGCAGAAGCCGGCCGCAAAGTTCAGCATGCCGCGCGCCCCGAACCAAGAAAAGGCCGCGCAGGCGGCCGCGAGATCGAACCCATCAGGTTCAATGTCGTCCGCCGGCGCCCGGACTTGAGCACTTGGCACCGATCCGGCGTATCCGGCGAGGCGCGATACGACGGATCGAAAGGCCGCTCAGCGCTTCGCCGGCGGCAGATCGGTGCAGGCGCCCTCGAAAGCCTCGGCCGCCATGCCGATGCTCTCGCCGAGCGTCGGGTGCGGGTGGATCGTCTTGCCGATATCGACGGCGTCGGCGCCCATCTCGATCGCGAGCGCAACCTCGCCGATCATGTCGCCGGCATGGGTGCCGACGATGCCGCCGCCGACGATGCGGTGCGTCGCCTCGTCGAACAGCAGCTTCGTGAAGCCCTCGTCGCGGCCATTGGCAATCGCCCGCCCCGATGCGTTCCACGGGAAAAGTCCCTTCCTTACCTTCAAGCCCTGCGCCTTCGCCTCGTCCTCGGTGACGCCGACCCACGCGACCTCGGGGTCGGTATAGGCAACGCTCGGGATCACGCGCGCATCGAACGCCGCGCGGGCGAGCTTTTCGTCGCCGAGTTGTTCGCCGGCCGCAACCTCGGCCGCGACGTGCGCCTCATGCACCGCCTTGTGCGCGAGCATCGGCTGGCCGACGATATCGCCGATCGCGAAGATATGCGCGACGTTGGTGCGCATCTGGCGATCGACGGCGATGAAACCGCGCTCGCCGACCGTGACGCCGGCACGCTCGGCGCCGATGCGCTTGCCGTTCGGGACGCGCCCGACGGCCTGCAGCACGAGGTCGTAGGTCTGCTCGGAGAGCTTGCCCTCGCCCTCGAACTTGACGAGGATGCCGTCCGGCCGCGCCTCGGCGCCGACCGTCTTCGTCTTCAGCATGATGTTGTCGAAGCGCGGCGCATTCATCTTCTGCCAGACCTTGACGAGGTCGCGATCGGCGCCCTGCATCAAGCCGTCGAGCATCTCGACGACATCGAGGCGCGCGCCGAGCGTCGAATAGACCGTGCCCATCTCGAGGCCGATGATGCCGCCGCCGATGACGAGCATGCGCTTCGGGCTCTGGCGCAGCTCGAGCGCGCCGGTGCTCGTGACGATGCGCGGATCGTCGTTCGGCAGGAAGGGCAGCTTCACCGCCTCCGAGCCGGCGGCGATGATCGCGCGCTTGAAGCCGATCACCTGCTTGCCTCCCTTCGCGAGCGCGACCGACAGCTGAAACGGACCTGCGAACTCGGCACTGCCCTGCACCACTGTCACCTTGCGCATCTTCGCCATCGCGGCGAGGCCGCCGGTGAGCCGGCCAACCACCTTGTCCTTGTGCGCCTTGAGCCTGGCCAGATCGACGCTCGGCGCGCCAAAGCTCACACCGAGAGTGTCGAAATGTCTGACCTCGTCGATCACCGCTGCGACGTGCAGCAGCGCCTTCGACGGAATGCAGCCGACGTTCAGGCACACGCCGCCGAGCGTCGCATGGCGCTCGACGAGCACCACCTTCAGGCCGAGATCGGCGCCGCGAAACGCCGCCGAGTAGCCGCCCGGCCCGGCACCGAGCACGAGCAGGTCGCACTCCAGATCGACGCTGCCACCGAAGGCCGCAACGCTCGGCGCCGCGGCGGCAGCCACGGGCGCAGGTGGCGAGGCGGGGCTTGCCGCAGCAGCCGCAGCGGCCGGCACAGCCGCAGGCGCCGGCGCAGCAGCCGGCGCAGGCGCAGCCACGCTCGGGGCTGCATCGCCTTCCAGCGTCAGGATCAGATCGCCCTCGTTGACCGTATCGCCGAGCTTGACCTTCAGCTCCTTGACGACGCCGGCCGCCGACGACGGAATCTCCATCGACGCCTTGTCGCTTTCGACGGTGATCAGCGACTGTTCGGTCTTGATCGTGTCGCCGGGCTTGACGAGCAGTTCGATGACCGCGACGTCCTTGAAGTCGCCGATATCGGGCACCTTGATGTCGATCGTCGCCATCGCGCGCTCCTTACAGCACGATCCGGCGGAAGTCCGCCAGGATCTGCGCCAGATAGACGTTGAAGCGCGCCGCGGCGGCGCCGTCGATCACGCGATGGTCCCAGCTCAGGCTGAGCGGCAGCATCAGGCGCGGCTTGAATTTCTCGCCGTTCCAGCGCGGCTCGATGCTGCTGCGGCAGACGCCGAGGATCGCGACCTCCGGCGCATTGATGATCGGCGTGAAATAGCGCCCGCCGATGCCGCCGAGCGACGAGATCGTGAAGCACGCGCCGCTCATCTCGGCCGGGCTCAGCTTGCCGTCGCGCGCCTTCTTCGCAAGCTCCGCCATCTCCTGCGACAACTGCATCACGCCTTTCTGGTCGGCGTCCTTGATGACGGGCACCATCAGCCCGTTGGGCGTATCGGCCGCGAAGCCGATGTGGAAGTATTTCTTCAGCACGAGCTGCTCGCCGTCGAGCGACGCGTTGAACTCGGGGAACTTCTTCAGCGCCGCGACGCAGGCCTTGATCAGGAACGCGAGCATCGTCACCTTGACGCCCGACTTCTCGTTCTCCTTGTTCGTCTGCACCCGGAACGCTTCGAGCTCGGTGATATCGGCGTCATCGTGATTCGTGACGTGCGGAATCATGACCCAGTTGCGGTGCAGGTTGGCGCCGCTGATTTTCTTGATGCGCGCCAGATCCTTGCGCTCGATGGCCCCGAATTTCGCGAAGTCGACCTGCGGCCAGGCAAGCAGCCCCGGCGGGCCACCGCCTGCCGCTGCGGCGGCCGGTGCCCTCGCCTTCTGCGCCGCGGTCTGCACGCTGCCCGCCATCACGCCCTTCACGAAATCCTGCACGTCGCCCTGCGTGATCCGCCCCTTCGGCCCGCTGCCGCGCACCTCGGCCAGCGGCACGCCGAGTTCGCGCGCCAGCTTGCGGATGCTGGGCGATGCATGCGGCAGCGGTGCGGCAGGTCCCGCAGAATCGTCGGTCGGCAAGGCAGATGTCGGCGACTGCCGCTCGACCGGGGTGGAGAACGTGGCCGGCGCAGGCGCGGGTGCAGGAGCGGGCGACGCGGCCGCCGGCGCTGATGCCGCAGGCGGGCTCGCGGCCGGGGTCGCGGCGGCGCTCGTCTCGAGCAGCGCGACGACGCTGCCCTCGCCGACCTTGTCGCCGAGCTTGACGCGCACCTCGCGCACCACGCCGGCATGCGAGGACGGAATCTCCATCGACGCCTTGTCCGATTCGACGGTGATCAGCGATTGCTCGGCCTTGATGCTGTCGCCCGGCTGGATCATCACTTCGATCACCGCCACCTGATCGAAGTCGCCGATATCGGGCACGCGCACCTCGATCGTCGCGCCGGCCGGGGCAGGCGCGGCGGCGGGCGGTGCCGCGGGCGCGGCTGACGCCGCTGCAGCCTGCACGCTTGCGGCGGCCGGCGCGGCGGGCGCCGGTGCCGCCGGTACCTGCGCGGCTTCGGCTTCGAGCATCAGCACCGTCGAGCCTTCGCTGACCTTGTCGCCAAGCTGAACCTTGATCTCCTTCACGACGCCGGCCTGCGACGACGGGATCTCCATCGACGCCTTGTCCGATTCGACGGTGATCAGGCTTTGCTCGGCCTTCACCGTATCGCCCGGCTTGACGAGGATCTCGATGACATCGACCTCCTCGAAATCGCCGATATCCGGTACCTTCACTTCGATCACTGCCATCTTGTCGTCTCCATGCTTGTCGTGCAGTTGCGGCACCGGCGTGCGCTCAGGCGTACAGGGGGTTGATTCTCTCGGTATCGATGCCGTATTTCGCGATCGCCTCGGCGACCTTGGACGCCGGCAGCGTGCCTTCGTCGGCGAGCGCCTTCAAGGCGGCGACGACGATGAAGTGGCGGTTGATCTCGAAGTGCTCGCGCAGCTTGGAGCGGAAGTCGCTGCGGCCGAAGCCGTCGGTGCCGAGCACCTTGTAGTGGCGGCCCTTGGGCATGTAGGCGCGGATCTGCTCGGCATAGTTCTTGATGTAGTCGGTCGAGGCCACGACCGGCCCGGCGTGCTTGTCGAGCTGGCGGGTGACGAATGCCACGCGCGGCGTCTGGGTCGGATGCAGCAGGTTCCAGCGTTCGACATCCTGGCCGTCGCGCGCGAGCTGGTTGAAGCTCGGGCAGCTCCAGACGTTGGCGGCGACGCCCCAATCGGTCTCCAGCAGTTCCTGCGCCTGGATGCTCTCGCGCAGGATCGTTCCCGAGCCGAGCAGGTTTACGCGCGGCGTCTTCTTCGGGCCCTCGCGCAGCAGGTACATGCCCTGGATGATCTCGTCTTCGGTGCCTTCGCGCAGGCCGGGCTGGGCATAGTTCTCGTTCAAGAGCGTGATGTAGAAATAGACGTTGTCCTGCTGCTCGACCATGCGCTTCAGGCCGTGGTGCAGGATGACGCCGACCTCGTGCGCGAAGGTCGGGTCATAGCTGATGCAGTTCGGGATCGTGCTGGCGTGGATGTGGCTGTGGCCGTCCTCGTGCTGCAGGCCCTCGCCGTTCAACGTCGTGCGCCCCGAGGTGCCGCCGAGCAGGAAGCCGCGCGCGAGCATGTCGCCGGCCGCCCACGCCAGATCGCCGAAGCGCTGGAAGCCGAACATCGAGTAGTAGACGTAGAACGGGATCATGATGCGGTTGCTCGTCGAGTACGAGGTCGCCGCCGCGATCCAGCTGCCCATGCCGCCCGGCTCGTTGATGCCCTCCTGCAGCACCTGGCCGGCCTTGTCCTCGCGGTAGTACATCACCTGGTCCTTGTCGACCGGCGTGTAGTTCTGGCCCGCCGGGTTGTAGATGCCGATCTGGCGAAACAGGCCCTCCATGCCGAAGGTGCGCGCCTCGTCGACGACGATCGGCACCGCGCGCGGCCCCAACTCCTTGTCGCGCAGCAGCTGCGTCAGGAAGCGCACGAAGGCCTGCGTCGTCGAGATCTCGCGGCCCTCGGCGGTCGGCTCGAGCACCGCCTTGAAAGTCTCGAGCGGCGGCACGGCGAGCGTCTCGTCGGCCTTCGCCCTGCGGTGCGGCAGGTAGCCGCCGAGCGCCTTGCGGTGCGCGTGCAGGTACTGCGTCTCGGGCGTGTCGGCCGGCGGATTGATGAACGGGATATCACCGAGCTGGTCGTCCGGAATCGGAATGTTGAAGCGATCGCGAAACGCCCTCACGTCCTCGTCGATCAGCTTCTTCGTCTGGTGCGCGGTGTTCTTGCCCTCGCCGCTCCTGCCCATGCCGTAGCCCTTGACGGTCTTGACGAGGATCACCGTCGGCTGGCCCTTGTGATTGGCCGCGCGGTGGAACGCTGCGTAGACCTTCTGCGGGTCGTGTCCGCCGCGGTTCAGGCGCCAGACGTCCTCGTCGCTCATGTTGGCGACCATTTCGAGCAGCTTCGGATGGCGGCCGAAGAAGTTCTTGCGCACGAACGCGCCGTCGTTCGCGCGGAAGGCCTGGTAGTCGCCATCGACCGTGTCCATCATCACCTTGCGCAGGATGCCTTCCTTGTCGCGCGCGAGCAGCGGATCCCAGTAGCTGCCCCACAGCAGCTTGATGACGTTCCAGCCCGAGCCGCGGAACTCGCTCTCGAGCTCCTGGATGATCTTGCCGTTGCCGCGCACCGGGCCATCGAGGCGCTGCAGATTGCAGTTGATGACGAAGATCAGGTTGTCGAGGTGCTCGCGCGACGCGAGGCCGACCGCGCCGAGCGCCTCGGGTTCGTCCATCTCGCCGTCGCCGCAGAAGACCCAGACCTTGCGATTGGACGTATCGGCGATGCCGCGCGCGTGCAAGTACTTCAGGAAGCGCGCCTGATAGATCGACATCAGCGGCCCGAGCCCCATCGAGACGGTCGAGAACTGCCAGAACTCGGGCATCAGCTTCGGGTGCGGATAGCTCGAGATGCCCTTGCCGTCGACCTCCTGGCGGAAGTGCAGCAGCTGATCCTCGGTGATGCGACCTTCCATGAAGGCGCGGGCGTAGATGCCGGGGCAGGAGTGGCCCTGGTGATAGATCAGGTCGCCGCCGTGGCCTTCGCTTTCGGCGTGCCAGAAGTGGTTGAAGCCGGTGCCCAGCATCGTCGCAAGCGACGCGAAGCTCGCGATGTGGCCGCCGAGGTCGCCGCCGTCGGCCGGATGCAGGCGATTCGCCTTCACGACCATCGCCATCGCATTCCAGCGCATGTAGGCGCGCAGCCGCTCCTCGATCTCGATATTGCCCGGCGTGCGTTCTTCCTGATCCGCCGGGATCGTATTGATGTAGGCGGTATTCGCCGAGAACGGCAGGTCGATGCCGGCCTGGCGCGCCTGATCGATCAGCTGCTCGAGCAGGAAGTGCGCTCGCTCACCACCTTCGGAGGCGATGACGGCCGACAACGCCTCCAGCCATTCACGCGTTTCCTGTGCATCGTCATCGTTGGCCGGCGCGCCGAGAAAGGATTCGGGAAGAGCGGACATGCAAACCTCCTGTTGGCAATGGCTGTCGAGTGTCGCACAGATCAAAAACAGTTCCGGATTGTGCGATTGAATATCACATAACGAAATCCACGAGGTATGGAGAGCGACTGACCGTCCACCCTCGCGTCACACCCCTCGATAATCGCACGATGCGCAATCCCCCTGGAGTCAGGATCGGCCGAATCGCACCGCGCACGCGCCTCGAACGATTGCTCGGCCGCTGGTGGGGCAAGCAGACGCCGGCCCGTCAGGACCGCTTCGCGACCCTCGGGCCTCTGGTGTCGGTTCTGCTGTTCCTCGCCGCCATCATCTCGGCCTTCTGGTATCTGCGCAACGAGGAGTTCGAGCGCGAGCAGGAAGCCGTCAAGCGCGATGCCGAGATCGCGCAGCAGCAGATTCGCCTGCGTCTCATCGAGAACAAGGAGCAGCTCGTGCGCATCGCGCGCGAGGTCGGGACGCGCACCATCGATCGGGAGCAGTTCGTCGCCCAGGCGGCGACCTTCACCCAGGAGCGGCCCGAGATCAATGCGCTGACCTGGGTCGGCGCCGACCGCAAGCCGCGGGCCAACTACACGGCGCGCGGCATCCCGGTATTCGACTTCGATCCGATCGCCGGCGGCGACCCGGACGCCAGCCCGGAACCCGCCTTGAAGCCCGACACCGATACCTTCGACGCCGCACGCGTGCAGCGCCAGCCGGTGTACTCGGGGCCGCTGACCCGCGCCGGTGGCACCGACGTCTTCCAGGTCATCGTGCCGCTGATCGATCGCAATGCATTCACCGGCGCGCTGATCGCCGAAGTTTCGATCGAACGCCTGCTGCGCTACTTCGTTCCGGTGGAGATCACGAACCGGCACTCGATCGCCTTGTACGACGAGCACGGCCGCTCGCTCGCCAGCAGCGTGATTCCGATGCCGGGCCGCGAGGTGCGGCCGGCGGCGATCGTCTATGATCTGCCGCTCGCGCCGGCCGGCAACGGCATCGTGCTGCGCAGCCAGGGATTTCGCACCTCGATCGGCCTCGTCAGCAATACGCTGTTCTGGATGGTCGTCGCGCTTTCCGTCCTGACGCTGTGGACGCTGCTCGGGACGTGGCGCCATATGTCGCGCCGGATGCAGATGCAGGCCGCCCTCGTCACCGAGACCAATTTCCGCCGCGCGATGGAAAACTCGATGCTGACCGGGATGCGTGCGATGGATATGGAAGCGCGCATCACCTACGTCAATCCGGCCTTCTGCGCGATGACCGGCTTTGCCGAAGGCGAACTCGTCGGCCACCAGCCCCCGTTCCCGTACTGGCCGTCGGACCGCCGCGAGGAGAACAACCGCCTGCTGCTGCAGGAGCTCCAGGGCCGCAGCCCGGCCGGCGGCATCGAAGTCAAGGTGATGCGCAAGAACGGCACGGTCTTCGACG
Organism: Burkholderiaceae bacterium; assembly: GCA_014879745.1. Classification (GTDB taxonomy): domain Bacteria; phylum Pseudomonadota; class Gammaproteobacteria; order Burkholderiales; family Burkholderiaceae_C; genus CAIKUF01. The sequence goes on from JACSRM010000457.1 coordinate 15,099, forward strand.
CCCGCATGTACGTCTCGCCGCTGATCGATCCGAAAGGCCACCAGACGGGCTGGGTGACGTCGATGACGAATATCACCGAGGGCAAGCGGGTTCGCGACCAGTTGTCGGCTTCGCACGAACGCTTCACGACCGTGCTCGAGGGTCTGGAAGCGGCGGTCTCGGTGCTGTCGGTCCAGCAGGGCGAACTGCTGTTCGCGAACCGCTCCTACCGGCTGTGGTTCGGCGCCGACGGCAGCGGCCATGCGCTCCTCGCGGGCAGCGAATCCAGACCGGCGAAGTCGCCCGCCGACGAGGACGATTCGGTCGACAACCTCGGCGGCCTGCCGACCCACGAACTGACCGGCGCCGGCTCGGACCCGCGCGAAATCTTCGTCGAGGGCCTCGAGAAGTGGTTCGACGTGCGCGCGCGCTATCTGCAATGGACCGACGGCCGTCTGGCGCAGATGCTGATCGCGACCGATATCACCGCGCGGCGCAGCGCCGAGGCGCTCGCCGCGAACCAGGCTGAAAAGGCGCAGGTCACGAGCCGCCTCATGACGATGGGCGAGATGGCATCGTCGGTCGCGCACGAACTCAACCAGCCGCTGACCGCGATCAGCAACTACTGCAACGGTATGATGACGCGCGTCGAGAGCGGCACGATCAAGACCGAGGATCTGATCGCCGCGCTGGCGAAGACCTCGCGCCAGGCGCAGCGCGCGGGTCAGATCATCCACCGCATCCGCTCGTTCGTGAAACGCAGCGAACCGCAACGCCAGTGGACGCAGGCGCGCACGATCATCGACGATGCGGTCGAACTCGCGGGGATCGAACTGCGGCGGCGCAATGTCGCGATCCAGACCCATGTGGCACAGCGCCTGCCGCCGCTGCACGTGGACCCGATCCTGATCGAGCAGGTTGTCCTGAACCTGCTGAAGAATGCCGCCGAGGCAATCGATTCGGCACGCCTGCCGCCCGCGCGGCGCAGCATCGAACTGCGCGTCGTGCCCAGGCATAGCGCCGAGGAAGGCGGCGTCATCGAATTCAGCGTGACCGATACCGGCCCGGGCATCAAGGACGAAGCGATCGGCCGCCTCTACGAGGCCTTCTTCTCGACCAAGACCGATGGCCTGGGTATCGGCCTGTCGCTGTGCCGCTCGATCGTCGAATCGCACCAGGGACGGATCAAGGCGCAGAACTTATACAATGGAAATCTCGTCGAAGGCTGCCGGTTCTCGTTCACGTTGCCTGTCGATCTGTCGCAAACCGAAGGCCTCGCGCCTGCCCTGAGCCTGCCTCCATGAGCCTGATCCCGAAGCGCGGTACCGTCTATGTGGTCGACGATGACGAGGCGGTGCGGGATTCGCTGCAGTGGCTGCTCGAAGGCAAGGACTACCGGGTCAAGTGCTTCGATTCCGCCGAGGCCTTTCTGACCCGCTTCGACCCGCGCGAGGTCGCCTGCCTGATCGCCGATATCCGCATGGACGGCATGAGCGGGCTCGAGTTGCAGGACCGCCTCGTCGAGCGCCGCTCGCCGGTGCCGATCGTCTTCATCACCGGCCACGGCGACGTCCCGATGGCGGTGACGACGATGAAGAAGGGCGCCGAGGATTTCATCGAGAAGCCGTTCAAGGAGGATGCGCTCGTCGCCCTCGTCGAACGCATGCTCGAGCGCGCGCGCAGCGCGTTCTCGCAGCACCAGGAGGCGGCGAGCCGCGATGCGCTGCTGTCGCGCCTGACGACGCGCGAGAGCCAGGTCCTCGAGCGCATCGTCGCCGGACGCCTGAACAAGCAGATCGCCGACGACCTGGGCATCAGCATCAAGACGGTCGAGGCGCATCGCGCCAACATCATGGAGAAGCTCAACGCCAATACCGTCGCCGACCTGCTCAAGATCGCGCTCGGCGCACAGACCCAGGCCAAGGCCTGACGCTCGCCGACCCCGAAGGGCCGCTTCGACGAGCGGCCTTTTTTCATTCAGGCATCGAGGAGCCCACCCACCATGACCGCCCGCCTCATCGATGGCAACGCGCTCGCGGCATCGATCCGCGCCGATGTCGCGCGCCGCGCGGCAGCATTCGCCGCCCACGGCCGCAAGCCGGGACTTGCGGTGATCCTCGTCGGCGAGAACCCGGCGTCGCAGGTCTATGTGCGCCACAAGGTGAAGGACTGCGAGGAAAGCGGCCTGTATTCGGTGCTCGAGCGGCACGACGCGTCGATTGCCGAAGCCGCGCTGCTGGCCCGCATCGCGGCGCTGAACGCCGATCCGGCGATCGACGGCATCCTCGTGCAGCTGCCGCTGCCGCCGCATATCGACGCCGGCAAGGTGATCGAGGCGATCGCGCCGGACAAGGATGTCGACGGCTTCAGCATCGCCAGCGCCGGCGCGTTGATGATCGGCCGCCCCGGCTTTCGCGCCTGCACGCCCTACGGCTGCATGAAGATGCTCGAATCGATAGCCTGCGACCCGCGCGGCAAGCATGCGGTCGTGATCGGGCGCAGCAATATCGTCGGCAAGCCGATGGCGATGCTGCTGTTGCAGGCGAACGCGACGGTCACCATTTGTCACAGCGCGACGCCCGACCTTGCGCACCATACGCGCGATGCAGATATCGTCGTCGCCGCGGTCGGCAGGATCGGCATGCTCGACGGCGCGATGGTCAAGCCCGGCGCCGTCGTCATCGACGTCGGCATGAATCGCGACGCCGACGGCAAGCTGTGCGGCGACGTCGATTTCGCAAGCGTCGCCCCGGTCGCTGGCTTTCTGACGCCGGTACCGGGCGGCGTCGGACCGATGACGCGCGCGATGCTGCTCGTCAATACTCTGGAAGCCGCCGAACGTGCGGCGCGCAACGCCCACACGGCTCGAGCACGATGACCAATCCTCTACTGCAGACGCACGATCTGCCGGCGTTTGCGCATATCGCGCCGGCCGACGTCACGCCCGCGATTGGCGTCCTGCTGCGCGACGCCGAAGCCGCCCTCGAGCGTGTGACGAGCGATGCCGTCCCGGCCGACTACGACGCCCTCTCCGCCATCCTCGACGTTGCAACCGAACGTCTCGGTCGCGCCTGGTCGGCGGTGAGTCACCTGAACGCGGTCGCCGACACCCCCGAACTGCGCGCCGCCTACACCGAGAATCTTCCACGTGTCACCGCATTTCACACCCGCCTCGGCGCCGACGAGCGGCTCTATGCGAAATACAAGGCCGTGCTCGCGAGTCCGCAGGCGGCGGCGCTCTCGGCGCCGCGCCGCCAGGTGCTGGCCCACGCGATGCGCGACTTCGTGCTCTCGGGCGCCGAACTGCAGGGCGAGGCGAAGGCACGCTTCGCGGCGATCCAGGAGCAGCTTGCTGCGCTCTCGCAGCAGTACTCCGAGCACGTGCTCGACGCGACCGACGGCTACGCGTGCTATGTCTCGGATCAAGACCTCGCCGGCGTGCCTGCCGACGCCAGACAGGCGGCGCGCGCGGCAGCAATCGCCGACGGGCGCGAAGGCTACAAGCTGACGCTGCACTACCCGAGCTACCTGCCCGTCATCCAGTACGGCGAGAACCGCGCCCTGCGCGAGCGGCTCTATACCGCCAATGTCACGCGCGCGAGTGAAATCGGCCCGCCGGCGCTGGACAACACGCAGGTCATGCGCGATCTGCTCACGCTGCGCCAGGAGGAGGCGCGGCTGCTCGGCTACGCGAATTTCGCCGAGTTGTCGGTCGTGCCGAAGATGGCCGAGTCGCCGGCCCAGGTCATGAGCTTCCTGCGCGATCTCGCGGCGCGCGCCCGACCCTACGCCGAGCGCGACCTTGCCGAGCTGCGCGACTTCGCACGCTCCGAACTCGGCCTGCCCGAACTGGAGGCCTGGGACCTCGCCTTCGCGTCCGAGCATCTGAAGCAGCAGCGCTATGCCTTCAACAACCAGGAGGTGAAGCAGTATTTCACCGAGCCGAAGGTGCTCGACGGGCTGTTTCGCATCGTCGAGACGCTGTTCGAAGTCGAGATCCGCGAAGACCGCGCCGAGGTCTGGCATCCGAGTGTGCGTTTCTTCCGCATCGAGCGCCGGCGTACCGGCGCCGCCGGGTCAGGCCATGAACTCGTCGGCCAGTTCTACCTCGACCTGCACGCCCGGCCCGGCAAGCGATCGGGGGCCTGGATGGACGAGGTGCGCGGCCGCTGGGCGCGCCCCGACGGCACGCTGCAGACACCGGTTGCGAACCTGGTGTGCAACTTCACGCCGCCGCTGTCGGTCGACGGCGTTACCCGCCCGGCGCTGCTGACGCACGACGACGTGACGACGCTCTTCCACGAGTTCGGCCACGGCCTGCACCACATGCTGACGCAGGTGAACGATATCGGCGTCGCCGGGATCTCCGGCGTCGAGTGGGACGCGGTCGAACTGCCGAGCCAGTTCATGGAGAACTTCGCCTGGGAATGGGAAGTCCTGCAGCGCCTGACGGCGCACGTCGAGTCCGGCGCGCCGCTGCCGCGCGCGCTCTACGAGCGCATGCTCGCCGCGCGCAATTTCCAAAGCGGCCTGCAGACGGTGCGTCAGGTCGAATACGCCCTGCTGGATATGCGGCTGCACGCCGAGCCGGGCAGCGAGGCGCGCATCCAGGCGCTGATCGACGAGGTCCGCCACGAGGTCAATATCATTCAGGCGCCGCCGTTCAACCGCTTCCAGCACGCCTTCTCGCACATCTTTGCCGGCGGCTATGCGGCCGGCTACTACAGCTACAAGTGGGCCGAAGTGCTGAGCGCCGACGCCTGGAGCGCGTTCGAGGAAAACGGCGTCTTCGACGCCGCCACCGGGCGCGGCTTTCGCGAGGCGATCCTCGAGGCCGGCGGCAGCCGCCCGGCGCTGGAGAGCTTCAAGGCCTTCCGCGGCCGCGAACCGACGATCGACGCCCTGCTGCGCCAGCAAGGCATGGCTTGAGTTCGCCGCGCACGCGCCGATAAACTCGGATCACGCCGCAGACGTGGCCAGACGCGTTCAGGAGCGAGCATGAGCCGCCACAATTTACCGATCCTCGGAGCCGGCCGGCGCCGGCTGGCGCCGCCGCTGCGCCGTGCGCTTGCCGCATCCGGCGGCGCCCTGATCGCCGGCCTGCTCACCGCACTGCCCGCGCATGCGCTCTACAAGGTCGTCGGGCCCGACGGCAAGGTGACCTACACCGATCGCATGCCCGATACCGCGGGCGGCAAGGTGACGTCGCTGAACGCCGCCGGCAATGCTGCAGCCGACCCCGCGACGCTGCCGCCCGAGCTGCAGAAGGTCGTCGCGCGCTACCCGGTCACCCTCTTCGTCACCGTCGACTGCACGCCCTGCGACAACGCGCGCGCCCTGCTGCGTCAACGCGGCATTCCGCACGCCGAGAAGATCGTCCAGTCCGGCGACGATGCCGATGCGCTGCAGCGCCTGACCGGCACGCGCGACGTGCCGACGATGATGATCGGCACGCAGTCGGTGCCCGGGCTCGATCCGCAGGCCTGGAACGGCTACCTCAACGCGGCCGGCTATCCGCAGCAATCCATGCTGCCGCAGGGCTATCAGTTCGCCGCGCCGACGCCACTGCAGCCCAGGCGCGAGGCCACCCAGCCGGCCACGCCGAATGCGCTCGAACCCTTGCCGGCCGCCGAGCCCTTGCGCAACGCGGCCGGCATCCGGTTCTGACGCGGCGCGCCGGCGCCGCATACCGCGTCAGACGCGTCGCGCGGCGAAACTTCCTGCGGCGACAGCCAGGCCCATGGCCCAGAACAGCGCGCCCGCGCCGAGCGCCGCGCCAAGGACTCCGAACAGGAGCGGCATCGCGGCGCTCGACGCATTGATCGCCATCGAACGCAGCGCGATCGCCTCGCCGTGGCGTTCGGGCGGCGTGATGTGGTGCAGCGTGGACATGATCATCGGCTGCACCGAGCCGAGCGACATGCCCAGCAGCACGGCGCACACCGCCATCAGCCAGTCGTTGGGCATCAGCGGATAGACCGCGAAGAGCGCGGCGGTCGCGAGCATCGCGCCGACCAGCACCTGGCGTTCCTGCAGACGGTGCGCGATCATCGGCAGCGCGAGGCGCACCGCGGCCACCGCGAGTGCGAACAGGCCGAGGATGGTGCCGATTGCCGAGGCGCTCATGCCGCGCGCATGGCCGAGGACGGGAAGGACGAAGCTGTGCACGTCCCAGCTCGCCGAGAGCAGCCAGTTGACGAGCATCAGCCGGCGCAGCGGCGCCGAGTGCAGCAGATCCCACGCCGCGCGGCGCGGGGCGCGCGGCGCGGCCGGTGCAGCCGGCGCCGCCGCCCCATCCTTCGGCACCTGGCGCGCGATCGCGAGCGCCGCCAGCGGCAGCACGCCGAGCACGCCGAACGCGGCACGGTAGCCGAGGCCGTCGATCAGCACGCCGGCCAGGATCGCGCCGGTCATGTTGGCGATCGCCGGTGCAAGCCCGAGCCAGCTGAAGACCTTGATGCGCTCGGTCGCCGTGCCGGCCAGGCGCCCCGCGCTGCGCTGGATCGTGATCATCCCGGTATTCGCGCCGGTGCCGCAGAGCACGGCCGCCACGCACAGCACGGCATAGGCCTGCGAGAAACAGGCGAGCAGGCCGCCCGCCGCACAGAGCCCGACGGCAAGGCGCAGCGGCCGGTGATAGCCGTACTTGTCGCTGAGCCGCCCGGCCTTCATCGCGAAGACCACGGGCGCGGCGGCGAACAAGGCAAGCAGCACGCCGACCGCCCATGCGCTGTAGCCCGCCGAAAGCGCCTGCAACGGGGCCGCAACGCGCACCCCCGCCATCCCGGCGTGCAGGCAGATCTGGCCGAGAATGATCGCGACCAGCGGCCGCGGATTCGCCGTCAACGGCCGCGGCGGCGCGTGCAGCGCGGCAGCGGCGACCGGCGGCGCCGGATCGAGCTCAGGCGGCATCGCCGTCGGCAACAGGCGAATCCGCACCCGGCAGCAGCGCATTGGCCTGCGCGAGCGGCAGGGCCTCGACGCTCTTCAACTTGCGCGTCATCACGTTCGTGCGCGTCTTCGCGCGGTCGATCGTATCGGACGCCTCCTTCAGCTTCTGCTGCGTCTTGTCGAGCACCTCGCCGAACTTGGCGAACTCGGTCTTCACCGCGCCGAGCACCTCCCAGACCTCGGCCGAGCGCTTCTCGAGCGCGAGGCTGCGAAACCCCATCTGCAGGCTCGAGAGCGTCGCCAGCAGCGTCGTCGGCCCGGCCAGCATCACCTTGTGCTCGCGCTGCAGGCCCTCGACGAGGCCGGGGCGGCGCAGCGCCTCGGCGTACAGCCCCTCGGTCGGCACGAACATGATGCCGAAATCGGTCGTATGCGGCGGGGCGACGTATTTCTCACGCAGCGTTTTCGCCTCCATCCGCAGGCGCGACTCGATCGCCTTCGCCGACGCTTCGACCGCGGCCGGGTCGGCGCGCTCCTGCGCCTCGACGAGGCGCTCGTAGTCCTCGCGCGGAAACTTGGCGTCGATCGGCAGCCACAGCGGCGCGCCGTCGTCGCGC
>JACSRM010000156.1 GCA_014879745.1 Burkholderiaceae bacterium
GCCGCCGCGGGCGGATGCCTTCTCGGCCGGCGCTGCCGCTGCACCGCCACTCGCATCGCGGGCCAGTTCGAGGCGGTTCACCTGGCGCGCCGCGCGCTCGCGCTTGAGCACTTCCAGGTCGCCGGGGTTCGGTTCGTAGCCCAGGGTCCTCACGCCGCGCACCGAGGCCTCGAGCCAGACCATGCGCTTGAAGTCCTCGTTGCCCGACACGCGCAGCGCCTTCCAGTTGCGCGCCTCGGCGACATCGACCATCGAACGCGCGACCGACGGGCTGTTGGTGTCGGTCGCGAGCCGGAAGGTCGATTCGGTGAAGGCCACGCGCGAGGTGTCGCCGCGGTAGCGGTACTCGGTGCGGCCGATCGTGACGTCGCCGACCGTCACCGGCGCGCGCTTGATGATGTAGCGTTCCAGCAGCGCGGTCTCCAGACGGGTGACGAGCGCGGCGCGTTCGGCCTGGGCGTCGATCCTGGCGAGAGTCTTGGCGTCGGCGTGCTCCGGCTGCGGCGATGCCAACGTCTTGCCGACGGTCGGGGCGGCGCGCGTGGCCTCCGGTACCTCATCGCGTATCGGCGTGGGGTCGAGTGGCCGTTCGGGTGGCGCCGGGCGCTGCGGCCCGCGCCGCCATTCGTCGCCGACCTTCTGCACCATCGCGCGCTTGCCGTTCTCGGCCACGGCGATGAAGCGACTGCTGCCGAGTTGCTCGGCCTTGGCGACCATCGCGGGGTAGCTGTTGACCCGGTAGGTGACCTCGGCAAACGGGTCGTACATCTCGTAGCGCTCGCCGCTCGGCTCGACAGGCGTCTGGAAGCGTTCCTTGGCCACGGTGGCGCGATTGGCGGGCTCGACGCTGCCGCCTTGCGCGGCTGCGGCCTGGCGGGCGGCGGAGTGGTCTGCATCCATGGCAACCTCGCGGTGGTTGACGGGAGTGGCGGCTCAAGGCTGGGCCGACGCAGCGCTGGCCATTGGGGTCGCGCCGAGCGCGACCGGCAGCGAGCGGTACAACTCGATCTCGACGCGCCGGTTCAGGCTGCGTCCCGTGTTGCTGCCGTTGTCTGCCACGTGGTCGCCGACCGGCTGCCAGGTGGCGCGGATACGTGCCGGGTCGACGCCCGCCGCCACCAGGTAGTCGCGCACCGCAGCCGCGCGATCCCGCGCAATGCGACTTTCAGCGGGCGCTTCGGTGATGCCATCGGTGCGGCCGCGCAGCACGATCAGCGGTGCCGCCTTGGCGTCGGCGAGCAGGATCGCGGCGGCGTCTGGCGCAATCGCCACCTGCGTGCTGCCGAAGTCGAAGCGCACCGTGAACACGCTGTTCGCTTGTGCCTGCGAGTTCGCCGGTACCTGCATTGCGGCCAGGATCTGCTGGCGGGCAGCGAGGTTCGCGAGCGTCGTCGCAGTCGATTCCGCCAGCCGGCCGGACTCCGTCGCCAGCAGCCGGGTGTTGTGCAGGTCGTTCCTGCAAACCTGCAACTCGACGGCAACCTGCGAGTTGACGGGCCGGCGCTGGGATTCGTCGACGGTGGGCGGCTTTGGCGGCGAGCTGCACGCGGTCAGCAGCAAGAGCCAGGGGACATGGATCATGGAGATGGCAAAGCGCATCGCAGTTCTCCCTCTGGTCAGTGCGGTCAGGGCAGGGCGTTGACTTCAGGCTGGCACGGCGTCTCAAGCGGTAGCACCTCGCCGTCGGGCATCAGTGCGGCATCGGCGTCGCTCGCTTGCTCGATTGCCCCACCGGTGGCCGCGGTGCCCGTCGGTCCGGCGCCGAAGAAGCCGAGCAGAACGTCGGCGATCTGTTCCGGCGGCCCCTCGAACTTGTCGGGCAGCGGCGTGAAGTCGTGGGCCAGCGCTTCCACGCGCAGGGTCTCCCCGGGCGCCAACTCGTCGTCGGCGTAGCGCCAGCGCTCCTGAGTGCGCGCCACGTGCAGATCCATGTCCATGCGCGGCACGGCTGGCGGCGGGCGCAGCCGCGGCGTGAAGGCCTTGTCGCGGTGGTAGCGGATCTTCTCGCCGAGGATGGGCTTGCAGTTCTCGAAGATCACGACCAGCCGCTCGCTGCCCAGCTCCTTGAACTCCTGCGGCAGCAGCAGCGCGCGGCGCTGCTCGCTCTCGTTGCGGCTGACGCTGCTGTGACTGTGGCCGCTGAACGATCGGCTGCGCCCGCGCGAAGTGGCTCGTTCGGTAAACGTGCCGAGCATCGCGCTGTACTCGTCGGCGTCGCGCTGCTCGCGCGGCGCGTAGAGGATCTGCAGGCCGTGGTTGGTGGCGAAGGTGCGCGCTTCCTTGTCGCCGTAGACGGCGTCGAGCTGCGACATCGCCTGCACGACGGTCAACAAGCGCAGGTTGTAGCCGGCGAGGAAGGCGGCGGCGCTGCTGATCACGCCGACGCGACCCATCGCGGTGAACTCGTCGTTGACCAGCAGGCACTGCAACTCGAGCGTCGGGTCCTGGTGATCGTGAACGCGCGCGCTGGTCGCGTGCGCGGGCAAGGACTGTGTGTTCAGGCTGACCAGCTGCGAGAAGAACAGGTTCAGCAGCGGCCGCGCGCTGGCCAGCCGGTTCGGCGGGATGCGCACGTAGATCGACATGCGCCGCCGGCGCACGTCCTGCAGTTGGAGGTCGTCGGCGCTGGTCGCGGCATCGACCACTGCATCGGCGAAGATCGTCAGCGGCGCGTTGAAGGTGGCGACGATGCTGGAGAGCGTGTTCTCCGAGTTCGACAGCAGGCGCTGCAAGGCGTCGACGCACTCGTCGGTGAGTGGCTTGCCCCCGTCACGGCGCTGCGTGATTAAGCCGGCCAGATGGTCCTTCAGCGACCGGCCCTTGCCGGAGGACTGGCGCAGCATCTCACCGATCGTTCGCGGCAACTGCGGCGACTCCAGCAGGACCAGGCCGAGGCCGAGGAACAGGTTGCGGGCCTGGTCGTTGAAGAAGGCTTCGGACGAGGTGCCGCTGCCATCGTTGGGGAAGAAGACCTGGCCGATGGTCAGCAGGTCGCCGATGCGGTGCAGCGGGCTGATGCGCACGGCGGTCAGCGGGTTCCAGCGATGGCTGCGTGCGTCCTCGTCGAAGGGCGAGAAGGCGTAGACCGCCTGACCATGCGCGGCGCGCCAGCCGGCGGTGACGTCGTAGTTCTCGCCTTTGATGTCGAGCACCACGACCGAGTCGGGCCAATTGAGCAGGTTCGGGATGACGACGCCGACGCCCTTGCCGCTGCGTGTCGGTGCCGACAACATCACCGACAGTTGCCCGGGCAGCGACAGGAAGCGGCCACGATGGCGGCCGATCAGGATCCGTGGTCCGTCGCCATTGCCCGTGAGCCCTGCGCGCGCGACGTCGGCGGCACTGGCGAAGCGAGCGTCGCCATGCAGCGCGCGACGCGGTCCTGCCGCGGCGACCAGACCCGCGGGCAGCACGATCAACAGGCCGATGCCCGAGACGCCGATCGCAAGCTGCAGCCTCTTGCGAAGCCGCGCATCGTCGGCATACAGCGCCCAGTAGTGGGCGATGCTCGTGAGGCTCGCCTGCCTCGGGTTCGCCTTGTTCAGCACGAGGAACAGCACGCCGGCCATGTACGTTGCTGCACAGGCGAGCGCGGCGTAGCCGATGACGGCGAAGACACCCGCTGCAACCTTGCGCCCCGTGGGCCAGGTCGAGAACGGCAAGGCTGCGACGCTGCTCATGCTGCACCCCGCGTCTCGCGCTGCCCGTCCGAGAGTGGCTGGGCTGCCGCCGCCTGCTGTTCCCACCGGCCCAGCCGCTGGCGCCGGGGCTCGTAGAGGATCTCGGAGACGAATCGTCCTCGCTCGTCGCGATCGAACTGCACGATGACGTCGACGACGACGCTCAGCAGCCACTTGATCTCGTTCATGCGCATCCCGGCGCCTCCGCCGCTCTCGCGGATCATCAGCGACATCTGCTCGAAGGCCAGCGCGCAACTGCCGGCGTGCACGCTGGTGATGCTGCCCGGGTGGCCGGACGCCGCAAGGCGTACGAAGTAGAAGCACTCGTCGCCTCGCACCTCGGCCAGGAAGATGCGGTCCGGCTTCATGCGCAGGCAGGCTTCGAGCAGTGACTTGGCCGTGACCTTGGCCGTCCCCTGCGCGTCCTTGCTGTAGAACAGGTGGACGACGTTCGGGTGGTTCGGCAGCGTCAACTCGGCCGTGTCCTGGATCGTGATGAGGCGCTCGTGCTTCGGCACTTCCTCGACCAGGCCCTTCATGAAGGTCGTCTTGCCCGATCCGGTCTTGCCGCTGACGACGATGGTCTGGTGGCGGCGCACCGCCAGGCGCAGGAAGTCCGCGTAGCGGCCCGCTTCCTTCAGCGCAACGAGTTCGCGCTCGAAGGGCAGCAGCTCGGCATTCGCGGTACGTGTCACGGTGGCCCTTCCTTCGTCGATCCGCTCGAACAGGCCTTCGCGCTCGAAATCGTCCAGTCGCCTGATCAGGTGCGACGGTTTGCGCACCGTGATCGACACCGTGCCGCGCGTCACCGCCGGCGGGATGACGAACTGGATGCGTTCGCCGCTCGGCAGCGTGGCAGCCAGCAGCGGGCGCTCCTGGTTGATCTGCTGGTCGCACCAGGTGGCGACGGCCGTGGCCAGCGACAGGCAGCGCTCGTGCGACATCTCGGGCGCCTGCACGTGGTGCCAGCCGCGCACGGTTTCGACGAGGAGTTCGCCCGGCCGGTTGACGCAGACCTCCAGCACGCCCGGCGCGTCGAGTTGTTCGCGCAGCGGACGCAGGAATTCGACGACCGACGTGGCGTCGCCGCACCAACGTGCGTCGCCTTCTGCGTCGTCGTGGAAGAGGTCGTCCATCGCCGTGCTACCTCGCCACCGGCTGTAGTTCGTACACCGACGAGAAGTCCACGTCGCGCGCGACGTAGATGCCGACGATGCCGCCCTGGTTCTGGTAG
>JACSRM010000447.1 GCA_014879745.1 Burkholderiaceae bacterium
CAGGATCTGGTCGAACGCCCAGCCCGACGAACTGACCTTGAGCGCGAGGCGCTCGATCAGCATGTGGTATTCGTCCCAGGATACGTAGAGGTGTTTGCCGTCGTCGGTCAGCATGGCGTGCTCCGTGCGGGGTTCAGCCGGTGTAGGGATGGCGCAGCACGATCGTGTGCTCGCGGTCGGGCCCGGTCGAGACCATGTCGATCGGGGTGCCGATGAGTTGCTGCACGCGCTCGAGGTAGCGCCTTGCATTGAGCGGCAGCGCGTCCCAGCGCGTCGCGCCGAACGTCGATTCGGTCCAGCCCGCGAAGCGCTCGTAGACCGGCTTGCAGGCGAAGATCTCGTCGGCGTCGAGCGGCAGGATATCGAGCGCGCGGCCGTCCACCTCGTAGCCGACGCAGACCTCGAGCTCCGGCAGCCCGTCGAGCACATCGAGCTTCGTGATGCAAAGCCCCGACAGGCCGTTGATGATCGTCGAGCGCTTGAGCAGCGCGGCGTCGAGCCAGCCACAGCGCCGCGCACGGCCGGTGACGGTGCCGCGCTCCTGGCCGACGGTCGAGAGGTGGTGGCCGACGCTGCCCGGCTCGTCGATCGCGAGTTCGGTCGGGAACGGCCCGGAGCCGACGCGCGTCGTATACGCCTTCGTGATGCCGAGGATGTAGTGCAGCATCTCGGGGCCGACGCCGGCGCCGGCCGCCGCGTTGCCGGCGACGCAGTTGCTCGACGTGACGTACGGATAGGTGCCGTGGTCGATGTCGAGCAGCGTGCCCTGCGCGCCCTCGAACAGGATGTTCGCGCCGCCGCGCTGCGCGCTGTGGATCATGTAGCCGACGTCGCCCAGCATCGGCTTCAACTGCTCGGCGGCGCGCATCGCGAGTTCGAAGATCGGCTCGAACGCGAGCGGCTGCGCCTTCAGGATGCCGGTGAGCGTCGCGTTGTGCAGGTCGAGCAGCTCGCGCAGCTTCTTCGCGAAGCGGTCGGGGTGCTTCAAGTCCTGCACGCGCAGCGCGCGGCGCGCGACCTTGTCCTCGTAGGCCGGGCCGATGCCCTTGCCGGTGGTGCCGATCTTGCCGGCGCCGCTGGATTCGAGCAGCGCCTCGCGCGCCTTGTCGAGCGCGACGTGGATCGGCAGGATCAGCGGACACGATTCGCTCAGGAAAAGGCGCGAGCGGACCTCGACGCCGATCGCCTCGAGGCGTTCGATCTCGGCCAGCAGGTGCGCCGGATCGACGACCACGCCGTTGCCGATGTAGCACGGCACGCCCTCGCGCATGATGCCCGACGGAATCAGCTGCAGCGCCGTCTTCACGCCCTTGATGACGAGCGTGTGGCCGGCGTTGTGCCCGCCCTGGAAGCGCACGACGCCCTGGGCGTGGTCGGTCAGCCAGTCGACGACCTTGCCCTTGCCCTCGTCGCCCCATTGGGTGCCGACGACGACGACATTGCGGCCGCCGCGATCGCTTTCTGCCTTGCCTGCGTTGTGCATGGTCCTGTGCAACTTCCCTTGGTTCGGTGTGGCGCGCCTCACAGCGCGCGCAGTACCCATTCTCCGGCCTGTGCGACGAGTTCACGGTCGCAGGCGAACTCCTGCCCCTCGTGCTCGTGCCCCGGCAGCACGCACACGACCACCTCGCCCTGCTCTCGCAGGCGCCGCACCGCGGCGCGCAGCGCCATATCGTCGGCCCACGGCGCCCGCACCGCGGCCGGCATCGCGTGCTGGGATGCGAGCGCGGCGACTTCCTTCAGGTCCATCGAGAAGCCGACCGCCGGACGGGTGCGGCCGAAGATGGCGCCGACCTCGTCGTAGCGCCCGCCGCGCGCCAGCGCATCGCTCGTCGCGCCGGCATAGATCGCGAAGCGCGCGCCGCTGTAGTAGGCGTAGCCGCCGAGGTCGGCGAGGTCGAAACCGACCTGCAACTGCGGGAATGCGAGGCGCAGATGCTTGGCCAGCCAGGCCAGATCGTCGAGCGCGGCGGTCACCTGCGGGCGCTGCGGCAGTTCGCGGCGCGCTGCGGCGATGACCTCGTCGCCGCCGTACAGGCGCAGCATCGCATGCAGCGCGTCGCGCGTGCCCTGCGGCAAGGCGCGTGCATGCTCGGCGAGCGTCGGCGCATCCTTCGCCGCGAGGGCCGAATGCAGCGCAGCGGCGCACTCGTCGTCGGCACCGGACCCGGCCAGCACGCCGCGCAGCACGCGGGCGTCGCCGAGATCGACGACCAGCCCTTCGACGCCGACCCGCTGCAAGGCATCGAGCGCGAGTTCGAGCACTTCGAGGTCGGCCTCGAGCCCGGCGTGGCCATAGACCTCGGCGCCGAACTGCAGCGGCTCGCGCGTTGCGCGCAGACCCGACGGCCGGGTGTGCAGCACCGGCCCGCAATAGCACAGCCGCGTCACGCCGTCGCGATTGAGCAGGTGGGCGTCGATGCGCGCGACCTGCGGCGTCGTATCGGCGCGCACGCCGAGCGTGCGGCCGCTCAACTGATCGACGAGCTTGAAGGTCTTGAGGCCGAGTTCGCGCCCGGTGCCCGTCAAGAGCGATTCGAGATGCTCGAGCAGCGGCGGCATCACCAGCTCGCAACCGTAGCCGCGTGCAACGTCGAGCAGGGTGCGGCGGATCTCCTCGATGCGCCTGGCCTCGGCGGGCAGGACATCGCAGACATGCTCGGGCAGGAGCCACGCAGACGACATTGCAGGAAAGCGCCGCAGTCAAATGAATGATTGTACGGGGCGCATTCGGCGGCCCGGCCTCAGCGGCGCACGCTCATGGCCAGAACAGCAGCAGCATCGCGATCCCGGCGATCATGCTCGTCAGGCCGAGAAAGCGGATCTGTCCGTCGCTGAAGCGGATCGCGCGCTCGAAGACGCGCCGCCATGCGTCCGGGCTGAGAAACGGGAGCAGCCCCTCGATGACGAGCATCAGCGCCAGCGCCGCGAGCAGGTTGTCCCACAAGGACGTGCGCTCCGGCTATTTGCGCGCCGATTCTGCCGGCGACGAACCGGCACCGCGCATCGCCTTGAAGAATTCGCTGTTCGCGTCCAGCACCATCACGTCGGACTTGTTGTGGAAGCTCGCCCGATAGGCGTCCAGGCTGCGATAGAACTGCGCGAACTGCGGATCGCGGCCGAAAGCGTCGGCGAACAGCGCTGCCGCCGCAGCGTCGCCCTCGCCCTTGACCTTCTGCGCATCGCGATAGGCTTCGGCGATGATCACCTCGCGCTGGCGGTCGGCATCGGCGCGGATCTTCTCGCCTTCGGCGGCGCCGGTCGACCGCAGTTCGTTGGCGACGCGCTTGCGTTCGGACTCCATGCGGCGGTAGACGGCGTCGGTGATATTGGCCGAGAAGTCGACCCGCTTGATGCGCACGTCGACGATCTCGATGCCGAACGACTTCGCCTCGCTCTCGAGGCGCTTGCGAACGCCCTTGACGATCGCGTCGCGCTCGCTCGACAGCACCGCCTGCACCGTGCGCTGCGTCACCTCCTCGTTGAACGCGGCCTGCACGATCGGGCTCAGCCGCGCTTCGACGTTGCGGATGTCGACGCCGTTGTTGCGGATGAACTGGCGCGGCTCGGTGACGCGCCACTTGACCATCCAGTCGATGACGAGGCTCTTCTTCTCGGCGGTGAAGATCGGCTTGCTCTCCGGGCTGTCGAGCGACTGGATGCGCCGGTCGAGGAAGACGACATTCTGGAACGGCGGCGGCAGCTTGAAATACAGGCCGGGCTCGGTGATGACGCTCCTGATCTCGCCGAGCGCGTAGACCGCGGCGTACTGCCGCTGATCGACGATGAACATCGTCGAAAACGCGGCCATCAGCGCGAGCAACACGCCGGCAACGATGATTCCTATGCGATTCATGACGTGCGTTTCCTGCGCGACGGTCAGCGGCCGTCGCGATCGCGGCTGCGCAGCCCGTCGCGCGAACGGCTGTCGCTCGTGCTGCCGCCCGCGGCCGGCGGCGGAATGACCGGCACGGCCTGGGCCGGCGCCGTGCCGGGCGCCGGACCCGCGGCCGACTGCTGCAACAGCTTGTCCAGCGGCAGATAGAGCAGATTCGAGTTGTTGCGCACGTCGACCATCACCTTGCTCACGTTGGACAGCACCTGCTGCATCGCATCGATATACATCCGGTCGCGCGTCACGGCGGGCGCCCGCTTGTACTCGGCGAGCACGCTCGAGAAACGCTGCGTGTCGCCCTGCGCCTGCGCGATGACGCGCGACTTGTAGCCCTGCGCCTCCTCCATCAGCCGCGCGGCGTCGCCGCGGGCACGCGGGATGACGTCGTTCGCGTAGGCCTGGCCTTCGTTCTTCAGGCGCTCGCGGTCGGCACCGGCCTTGAACGCATCGTCGAACGCGGCCTGCACCTGCTCGGGCGCCTGCACGCTCTGGATGTTGGTGTTGACGACCAGGATCCCGGCGTTCAACTGGTCGAGCTGCTGCTGGATCGACTTCTGCATGTCCGCGGCGAGCACGTCGCGGCCGGCGTAGAGCACCGAGTCCATCGTGCTGTTGCCGACGATCGATCGCACCGCCGACTCGGCGGCGAGGACGACGGCCTCGTCCGGATTACGGTTTTCGAACAGATAGTCGCGCGCATCCGTCAGCCGGTACTGAACGGTGAAGCGGATATCGACGATATTCTCGTCCTGCGTCAGCATCGACGATTCACGCAGCCCGGTGGCGGGTACGACCCGGTTGCTGCCGACCTCGACCGTGCGCAGTTGCGTGAAGGGCACCGTCTCGTGGGCCTGGAACGGCGCCGGGAAGCGCCAGTTGAAGCCCGCGCCGACCGTCCCGGTATAGCGGCCGAACGAGGTGATTACCGCCTGCTGCCCTTCCTGCACGATGAAGAATCCGCTGCCCAGCCAGATCAGCAGCACGACCGCCCCGATGAGGAGGGCGCCGATGCCG
>JACSRM010000105.1 GCA_014879745.1 Burkholderiaceae bacterium
ATGGCCTGCCCGGAGGGACTCGAACCCCCGACCCCCAGCTTAGAAGGCTGGTGCTCTATCCAGTTGAGCTACGGGCAGCCGCTTCGCGCCGCGAGTTTACGCGGCATGATGCATTGTCGATACGTCATCGATGCGGCTCGCGGCGCTCGAGCATGACGAAGCCTTCGTGGCGGCCGGCCTCCGCCCAGCGGGGATCCGCCGCGAGGCCGAGCGCTTCGAAGCGGCCTTGCGGCAGCAGCAGGATCGCCGGCTCGCCGGTCGCGAGCCAGGTTTCGACCGCCGCCGGATTTGTCGCCAGCTGGGCGCGCCCGCCGGAATAGAACTGCCCCGAGAACGGCCGCTCGTACAGATAGACGATAGGCACCTTCGAATCGCGCAGCGGTGCGAGCAGCACGCGCTGCGAGCCCTTGTCGCCGAAGCGCTCGCTGCCGGTCGCGATCAGCCCCGCGACGACGATCGGCATGACGAGTCCGAGCAGCCAGACCCGGCTCGAAGCGCCGCCGGGTTCGCGCTCCATGACGAGCCGCGCCGTGATCAGCGCGAACGCGGGCAGCGCCGGCAGCGCGTACGACTCGAGGGTGTTGCGCGCGAGCGTGAAAAGAACGAGCGGTGCGAGCACCCAGCACAGCGGGTAGGCGATCTGCGGATCGGGCGACGGCCGGCGCGCCTGCGCCGAAACCGGCTTGCGCCGCAGCAGCACGAGGGCGACGATGGACCACGGCAGCGCCGAGCCGAATGCGTAGAGCCAGATCACGCCGCGCGGCCGCTCGTGGCCGTCGCCGTAGAGGTCGCCCGTCCAGCCCGGCTGCGTGAAGCGCTGCCAGTGCTCGCCGATGATGAAGTAGTGCAGAAAGCCGGGCGTCGCGCGTTCTGCCGCGATATACCACGGCGCGGCCAGCAGCAGCGTGAGGCCGATGCCGCGCAGCCACGGCAGCGCCTGCCACAGCCGCCGCCAGTCGCGCGTCCACAGCAGCCACAGAAAGAGCGCGATACCGGTCATCACGACCGCGACCGGCCCCTTCGAAAGCAGGCCGATCGCAAGGCCGACGAAAAACCACCAGCGGTCGCTGCCGCCCGGCGTGTCGCGCGAGACGGCGTTCCAGAATGCGATCATCGATAGCGTCATGCCGAACGTCATGAACACATCGGTCGCGACCGCGCCCATCATCAGAAAGCCGAGCACCGACGAGAGCAGCACGAGCGCCACCGCCATCGACGCCACAGCGCGCGGCGCCGGCGCATGCGGCCAGCGCAAGAAGAGCGCCGCGGTCGCGAGCGCCGCGATCAGCGTCGCGATGCGGGCACCGAACTCGTTGACGCCGAAGATCGCCATCGTCGCCGCAGCGGCCCAGAACGACAGCGGTGGCTTGCCCCAGAACGGCACGCCGTAGTCCCACTGCGGCGTGATCCAGTTGCCCGTCTCGAGCATCTTGCGGGCGATCTCGGCGTAGCGCGCCTCGGTCGTATCGGTCAGCGGATAAAGCGCCAGGCTCGCGAGCCGCGCAAGCACGACGACGACGAGCACGCCCGGCAGCAAGCGGCCCGGCTTCATGCGTCCGGCGCTTCGCCAGCCCGATCCGTGCGTGCCTGGGCCGCTCGCGCGTCCGCAGGCGGCGCGCCGCTCGGGGCCGGCCCGCCGGCGCGCTGACGGTAGACGCCGGCGAGCAGATACAGCGGCCGGCCCTTGACCTCGACGAACATGCGCGCGAGATACTCGCCGATGATGCCGAGCGCGATCAGCTGGACGCCGCCGAGAAAGAGCACCGTCACCATCAGCGACGGATAGCCGGCGACCGGATTGCCGTAGAGCAGCGCCTTCGCCATGATGACCAGCGCATACGCGAACGCGAACAGCGCCGCCGCCAGCCCGACGTAGCTCGCGAGCTTGAGCGGGATGCTCGAGAACGACGTGATGCCTTCGATCGCGAGGTTCCACAGCCGCCAGTAGTTCCACTTCGTCTCGCCGGCAAAGCGCGCGTCGCGTTCGTAGTCGATCGTCGTCTGGCGAAAGCCGACCCAGGCGAACAACCCCTTCATGAAACGCGTGCGCTCGGGGCAGGCCTGCAGCGCCTCGACCGCGCGGCGGCTGAGCAGCCGGAAGTCGCCCACGTCGGCCGGGATCGGCTGCTCGCCGATCGAGCCGATGAGGCGATAGAACCAGCGCGCGGTCGCCTTCTTCAGCCAGCTTTCGCCCTCGCGGCTCGCGCGCCGCATCATGACGACATCGGCGCCGGCCTTCCATTCGCGCAGCATGTCGGCGATCAGTTCGGGCGGGTCCTGCAGGTCCGAGTCGATCACGATCACCGCATCGCCCGCGGCGTGGTCGAGCCCGGCCGTCATCGCGATCTCCTTGCCGAAATTGCGGCTGAAGTCGAGCACGACGACGCGCGCGTCGGACCGCGCGAAGCCACGCAACAGGTCGATCGAAGCGTCGCGGCTGCCGTCGTTGACGTAGACGACTTCGGAGGCGACCGGCAGCGCGTCGAGCGCGGCGATCAGGCGCCGATGGAAATCACCGATCACCGCTGCCTCGTTGTAGACGGGCACGATGACCGACAGCTCGGGCGCGTCTGTGGCGGCCGGCAGGCGCATCGGAGCGGGTGGCAAGGGCGAGACGCGCATCGGACGCGACGAGGGGATTGGCAAGCCGGCGGTCGAAACGAGCGGAGCGCCGATGTGCCGGCAGGATGACGGTGGTCGGGGTGGCGGGATTCGAACTCGCGACCTACTGGTCCCAAACCAGTTGCGCTACCAGGCTGCGCTACACCCCGCAGGACGGCGATTGTAGCGGGCAGCCCCCCATCGCGTGCCTCAGCGCATGAGCTGCGTCCACGCCTTCTCGAGCCGCTTGACGCTGACCGGCTGCGGCGTTCGCAGCTCCTGCGCGAAGAGGCTCACGCGCAGTTCCTCGAGCAGCCAGCGGAACTCGTCGAGCTTTGCATCGGGCGCGCCCTTGCGCTCGGCGACGACGCGCCAGTAGCGCTGCTCGATCGGCCGCAATTCGGCCAGGCGCTGAGCGTCGCGCGAAGGGTCGGTGCGCAGCTTGTCGAGCCGCATCGCCACCGCCTTCAGGTAGCGCGGCAAATGCGCGACCTGCGGCCACGGCGTCGCGACGACGAAACGCTTGTGGCAAAGCCTCGCGAGTTGCGCCTGCACATCGTCGGCCACTTCCTTCGTCGGGCGCGCATCGCGCAGCTTGCGCAGCGCGGCGGCGTATTCGGCGAGCACCGCGCCGGCCGCGCGCGCGACCTCGTTTGCGATCAGGGTCAGCCGCGCGCGGCCATCGTCGATGCGGCGCTGAAAGCCCTGCGCATCGGACGGCAACGGATCGGCCAGAAAGGCGCGGTCGAGCGCGACCTCGACGATCTGGCTGCGCAGCTCCTCGATCGTGCCGAGGCTCATGTACGCCGCCGCCATCGCCTGCAGGTCGGGAATATTCTTCTCGAGATAGCGCAGCGCATCGCGGATCTGCAGCGCGACGAGGCGGCGCAGCCCGGCGCGGTGCTTCGCCGCGGCGGCCTGCGGCTCGTCGAAGACCTCGATCTCGACGTGCGTGCCGCAGTCGATCAGCGCCGGATAGCCGATCAGCGTCCGGTTCGCGCGCGAGATCTCCATCAGCTCGGGCAGCTCGCCGAAGGTCCATGCGGTGTAGCGCTGTGTGCCTTCGACCGCCTTCGGTTCGGCGGCGGCGGTCGATCGATCTGCGGTGCGCGGCGCATCGGAAGCGCCCTTCCCGGCTCGAGCGTTCGATCCTCGATCGCGCTGTTCACGTTGCACGCCGCCGAAGTCCAGACCGGCGAGCGCCTGGAACGCCGAGCGCGCCTTCGCGCCCAGCTCGGCCTTCAGCGCGGCGAGGTTGCGCCCCATGCCGAGCTGGCGGCCGTGCTCGTCGACGACGCGAAAGTTCATGAACAGATGCGGCGCAAGCTGCTCCTGCTTGAAATCGTTGCGCGAGACGTCGATGCCGGTTCGCGCACGGACCGCGCTACGCAGCGCGTCGATCAGGTCGCCCTGCGCGAACGCCGTATCGCGCGCGAAACCGGCGGCGAACTCGGGCAGCGGCACGAGGCGCGATCGCGGGCGCTGGTGCAGCGTCTTCACGATCGCGAGCACCTTGGCCTCGAGCAGCCCGGGGACGAGCCAGGCGCAGCGCTCGTCGTCGATCTGGTTCAAGGCATAGATCGGCACCGTCACCGTCACGCCGTCCTTCGCGTCGCCCGGCTCGTGCAGATAGGCGACGGCGCAGTCGATGCCGCCCAGACGCAGCAGCTTCGGAAATGCCGCCGTCGTGATGCCGGCCGCCTCGTGGCGCATCAGTTCGTCGCGGGCGAGCAGCAAGAGGTGCGGCTGGCGCTTCACCTCGACGCGATACCAACGCTCGAGGCCGGCGCCGCTGCAGACGTCGGCCGGCACCTGCTGGTCATAAAAAGCGAAGATCAGTTCGTCGTCGACGAGAACGTCCTGGCGGCGCGATTTGTGCTCCAGCTCCTGCACCTCGCGGATCAATCTGCGGTTCGCGGCGAAGAACGGCAGCTTCGTCTCCCAGTCCCCGCCGACGAGCGCCTCGCGAATGAAGATCTCACGCGCCGCGGCCGGGTCGACGCGGCCGTAGTTCACCCGCCGGTTGGCGTAGACGACGATGCCATAGAGCGTCGCACGCTCGAGCGCGATCACCTCGGCGGCCTTCTTCTCCCAGTGCGGTTCGAGCAGCTGCGTCTTCAGCAGATGGCCGGCGATGCCGGGCAGCCACTGCGGCTCGATCGCCGCGATGCCGCGCGCGTAAAGCCGCGTCGTTTCCACCAACTCACCGGCAACGATCCACTTGCCCGGCTTCTTCGACAGATGCACGCCCGGATGCCGCCAGAAGCGGATGCCGCGCGCGCCGAG
>JACSRM010000199.1 GCA_014879745.1 Burkholderiaceae bacterium
ACGGCGAATGACCGCACCCGCTGTATTGCCGAGGCCCGGAGTGCCGGAGCGAAGGTCAGCTCAGGGTCGGGCTGCGACAGCCGACCAATCGGATTCATCGCCGGAAAGCCGGCGTTGAATGTTCGTTGCCCGTAAGCCGCCAGTCGCCGATGAGTCATTTCGACCCGTTGGGTAAATTCGAGTCGGGCACGCCAAGCGTCAGCAAGTTGACGACGAGCGATCCTTCGCCTGACGCCTTCCTGAGGCAAGACCCAATTATTAGCCTAAAGGCAGGTAACCAAATTGCGGTGGCTCGACGCGACCGCTGCGCAGCGATTCGGAAGGCAACTCGCCGAAGCATTCCTTGTAGGCGCGCGAGAACTCGCCGAAGTGCCAGAAGCCCCAGTCGAGCGCCTCGGCCGAAACCGTCGTTGAACCTGGAGTCGCCGCGAGGAGTGCCTGACGCACCCGGTGCAATCGCAGTCGCAACAGGTAGGCCACTGGTGTCAGTGCCAGGACCTCCTTGAACGCGTACTCCAATGTGCGCTCGCTCACCGCGGCCGCTCTGCACAGGTCCGTCACATAGAGCGGCTCGCCGGCGTGCGACAAGGCGTAGTCCTCCGCGTTCTTCACCAGGAGGCTCCTTGCCTTCCGCGTTCGGTCGCTTCGTGTTGACTGGACATCGCCGGCCCCGCCGAGGGTTGCCAGCAGCGCTTCGATCAACTCGACCTGAGCGGCGGCCCGCTCCCGTTCCCGGTCGTTGAACAGCGCCGGCTCGCGCGCGGCGGCGTCCACCAGGCGCTTGCCCCAGTCGAACAGCGCGAGAGCCCGTTCCGGGTTCATGTGCAGTGCCTCCACGCCGTGCGGCTGTCGAAACTCGCTCCCGCGTTGCCGCGCGTCCAGATGCGCACGGATGTCCTGCGGCGGGAGCAGGAAGGTCATGCTCTCCCAACCGGCGTCGACAACGAACCGGGCCTCCACGTTCGCCTCCGCGGCCAGTAGCGTCCCGGGGCAGATCGGCACCCCGTTCACGGTCCCTCTTGCACGCGGCCCGAACGCCACGTAGGCGAGTTGGCCCTCGTGAACGCGCGTATGGCTTCGCACGCGAAGGTTGACCGAGTGGAACATGACCGTCGCGGCCTCAAGACGGACGGTCACCCGCCGCACCCGCAACGCCTTCGACTGAAGCTGCACCGCATCCTGGTCCAGCAACTCGACGCCCGCACCGGCGGCCGTGGGGTCGCTGAATTCTTCGACCGTCACGGCAGGTCGGACGAGGCTGACGCTGGGCTCCACCATCCTTGCATTGTGCGGATTTCCGATAGGCGTTCTTGGCGCTGCAAAGGAGACTGCGCAAGCGCGGTGCATCGTTCGTGAACAGTCATGGGGCCAATGTCGCGCGCTCTGGATCCTGGATGCGGTGGGCCTAGCTCCTGGCCACTCGCCGGCCTGACCCATCGACGTTCCGACGGCTTGCCTTGATCCACGTCAACCCCGCGCGGCACCGGGCCTCGGACCTTGCGGAAATCCGATAGACCTGTCTGACCGGTCACCAGAAACTCGTGGCGCGCTGCGTCGATCACTGTGGCGCGGTTGCTGTCTGCGGTGTGTCGTTGTGGAAACAGGAGAGACTGGACATGGGTACCGCACAGGCGCGCTCGATTCGCGCAGTGAGCACGAAACTGAGGCGCGGGCTGGTCACACCCTGCCTCGTCGCCATGGTGGGGACGCTGGTCATGCCCGAAATCGCCTTGGCGGCCGATGCACCGCGGCGCCCCAACATCGTCGTCATCCTCGGCGACGACCTGGGCTTTGCCGACATGGGCGCGTTCGGCGGCGAGATCCGCACACCCAACCTGGACTCCTTGGCCCACAACGGCGTGCGCTTCACCAACTTCTACACCCACGCCAGCTGCTCGCCGACGCGCTCGATGCTGCTCAGCGGCGTCGACACGCACCTGAACGGCCTGGGCAACATGGACGAGTGGACGGCGCCCAACCAGCGCGGCCTGCTCGGCTACGAGGGCTACCTCAACGACCGCGTCGCAACGCTGCCGCAGTTGCTCAAGGGCGCGGGCTACCACACCTACATGGTCGGCAAGTGGCACCTGGGCAAGGCGCCCGAGCAGATTCCCCGCGCGCGCGGCTTCGAGCGCGACTTCTCGCTGCTCGACGGCGCCGGCAGCTACTGGGACATGACGAACTTCACCGCCGCGTCGCCGAAGTCCGTCTTCACCGAGGACGGCCGCTACCTGACGAAGCTGCCCGACGACTACTACGCCACCAAGACCTACACCGACAAGCTGATCGGCTTCATCGACGCCCAGCGAGGCGACGGCAAGCCCTTCTTTGCCTACGTGTCGCACCAGGCGCCGCACGACCCGTACCACCTGCCCAAGGATTGGCGCAACCGCCACGTTGGCGAGTACGACAAGGGTTGGGACGCGGTGCGCCAGGAGCGGCTGAAGCGCCAGGTCGAGCTCGGCATCGTGCCCGCGGACACGCAGCTCGCCGAGCGCATGTGGTTCGTGCCGGACCCCACGCTGCTGGCGCCGGCAACGCGCGCCGTGCTGGGCAAGAAGATGGAGCTGTATGCCGGCATGGTGGAGAACCTCGACTTCCACGTCGGCCGGCTGATCGACCACCTGAAGCAGATCGGCGAGTACGAGAACACGATCTTCATCGTCTTCGGCGACAACGGTGCCGAGGGCACCGACCTATTCCAGATGATCGCCGGCACGCCGGGCACGCGCGACTACCTGTTCGCGGCGATCAACTGGTCACAGACCCATCCCAACGCCTGGGGCGACCCCGGCTCGTACGTCGCCTACGGCCCGATGTGGGCCCAGGTGTCGATGACGCCCTTCAGCCAGTACAAGGGCTGGCTCGGCGAAGGCGGCATCCGCAATGCACTGATCGTCAGCGGCCCCAACTTGAAGCGTGCTAAGGGCAGCCTCAACTCCGGCCTGATGCACGTTGCCGACCTGATGCCGACGCTGCTCGAAGTGGCGGGCACTTCTTATCCGAAGACGCTGGCCGGCCGCGAGCTGCCACCGCTGATGGGCAAGTCCTGGGGCCCGGTGCTGGCGGGCGAGGCCGAGTCGCCGCGCACGGCGCAGGACTACCTGGCCTGGGAGCTGTTCGGCAACCAGGCGGTGCGCCAAGGCGAATGGAAGCTGCGCCGCGAGTACAAGCCCTTCGGCAACGGCGAGTGGCAGCTGTTCAACCTGGCCGCCGATTCCGGCGAGCGCAAGGACCTTGCGGCGGCGCAGCCCGACAAGTTGAAGGCCATGGTCGCGCTGTGGGACGACTACGCGCGCACGAACAACGTCGTCCTGCCGAGCCGCTCGGTGTTCGAGACGCTGGCCGACCAGTTGCCGCCGCGCGTGCCGGACGACCCGGGCTACCCGCCGCTGACGACCAAGCGCCAGTTCGTACCGCCCAAGGACATGACGGCCGAGCCCAGGCCGTGAACCCTGCCAACCCGGCAGGTGGGTCAACAACGAAGGTGACGCCATGAGTTATGCCATGACAGACGCGATTAGAAGCGACGCAAGTTCGATGAAGCCTGTTGCCTTCATCCGCTGGGCCGGCGCAGCGATGCTTGCGCTCGGCGTGCTCTGCCCGCCACAGGCCCTAGCCCAGGTGCCGGGGCGCTTCTACTGGAAGACGCTGTCGGACGCCAATGCGGTGCCGTTCATCCTCCAGTCCTTGAGCGGCAACACCAACCCGTTCGACCCCGCCCACCTGGTGGCGCCGGGCGGCAACGTCGACGCGACCCTGGCCATGACGGGCTACGCGCGCACCTTCACGCTGGGCGAGCGTTCGGCGATGGCCGCGATCATCGTGCCGATGGGTCGGGTCTCGGGCGAGGTCACGGTGGCCGGCCGGGCGTTCAACGAGTCGGCCAACGGCTTCGGCGACCCGATGCTCGAGTTCAACTACAACCTCATCGGGCCGAAGGCGCAGCAGAACATTCCGGACGTGCTGCGCTACGAGCCGGGCTTCTCTCTCGACCTGCTGGCCGACCTGGCGCTGCCGATCGGCAACTACGACAGCAGCCAACCGCTGAACATCGGCCAGAACCGCTGGTACGGCCGCCTCGGCGCGCCCGTCGTCTGGCAGCTCGGCGCCTGGGTGCCGGGCCAGCGCACGACGCTGGAGTTTCTGCCCGCCGTGTGGCTGTTCGGGAACAACAACGACTACGTCGGCCAGACCCTGAAGACCGACCCGCTGTTCCAGCTCGACGCGCACCTGACGCGCGACTTCACCGAGCGCTTCTGGGGCGCGCTCGATGCCTCTTGGTACAACGGCGGCAAGGCGACCATCAACGGCGTTGAAGGCAGCAAGCTCAACAACTGGGGCGTCGGCCTCACGCTCGGCTACCAGGTCAACGACAACCTGAACCTCACCGTCGGCTACAAGTCGACGCTGAACAACAGCAGCGATCCGACGGCGCTTCGGATGGACAACTTCATGCTCACGCTGGTGTTCGGCTGGCACCCCTTGATCGAAGGATCGCGGCGGCTGAAGAGCGAGTAGAGGTGCGGGCTTGTGGGGCTGGGCTATCAGTAAACCGTGAACAGTTTGGACGATGGTGCTGGCGGTCGCTTCAGGTTCGGCTGCCATCGTTCACTCAGTGGAGTCGAATGACTTCTCGTACTCCGAAGTGAGCGGTCGGCCGGGCGCGCCGTCGAGCAGCCGTTGCTGGCCCGGACGGGCCAAAGCGGAGTTCAAGATGGCCACCGTAAACCCGTCATCCAAGGCGGGCCAGCGGGGGAAAATCTGAGCGAATCACCAAGGGCCGGTTTTGGCCGGCAGTGTGAGTTCAGCCAAAGGCAAAGCGGCCATTCGAGTTTGCCAGGATCGCCGCGCGACA
>JACSRM010000096.1 GCA_014879745.1 Burkholderiaceae bacterium
CCGCAGGGCCGCTGGCCGACGCTGCCGGGCAGCTTCGTGCGCCAGGCGCTGAAGGACGGCATCGCGATGCAGGAGACGCGCGGCTACAACCCGTACAAGACCGGCATCGTCGGCGGTTCGGACTCGCACAACACCGCCACGCCGTACCGCCAGCAGAACTTCTTCGGCGCGCATGGCCGCAACGACGGCACCCTGAAGGAGCGCATGTCGGGGCATGTGTTCGCGGGCCTGGATGTGCGCTTCGAGAACCCCGCCGGGCTGACCGGCTTGTGGGCCGAAGAGAACACGCGCGCCTCGCTGTTCGACGCCATGTGGCGCAAGGAGACCTTCGCCACCAGCGGGCCGCGCATCCAGGTGCGCTTCTTCGGCGGCTGGGACTACGACGCCGACATGCTGAAGCAGCCGGACTGGGTGAAGACCGGCTATGCGAAGGGCGTGCCGATGGGCGCCGACCTGCCGGCGGTGAAGGGCAAGGCGCCGACCTTCGTCGTCTGGGCGGTGAAGGATCCTACTTCCGGCAACCTCGACCGCATCCAGATCGTCAAGGGCTGGAGCAAGAGCGGGCAGAGCTTCGAGAAGGTCTACGACGTCGTCTGGGCCGGCGATCGCAAGCGCGATGCGATCACCGGCAAGGTGCCCGCGATCGCCAGCACGGTGGACATCGCGAATGCGAACTACACGAACACGGTCGGCGCGGTCGAGCTGAAGACGACGTGGACCGATCCGGACTTCGACCCGGCGCTGGATGCCTTCTACTACGCACGCGCGATCGAGATCCAGACCCCGCGCTGGACGA
This sequence comes from Burkholderiaceae bacterium, assembly GCA_014879745.1. Lineage (GTDB taxonomy): Bacteria > Pseudomonadota > Gammaproteobacteria > Burkholderiales > Burkholderiaceae_C > CAIKUF01. The sequence goes on from JACSRM010000096.1 coordinate 797, forward strand.
CGATCCAGGCCAAGGAAGCCGGCATCGCCCCACCCGAGGTCGTTCCGGCGACGGTGCAGGAGCGCGCCTGGTCGTCGCCGATCTGGTACGCGCCGACGGCCGACGCGCGCAAGGCGGCCAAGCTGCAGATGACCGCGGCCGACCTGAAGAGCAAGGGCGCGACGGTGCTGAGCGACGCGCAGATCAAGGAGCTGATCGTCGGCAAGACGACCTGGCTGCAGAACAACGTCACGAACGACAAGTTCATGATCGCCTGGAACAAGGACGGCCAGAGTCAGATCAAGTACGTCAACCCGAAAGCCGCGCAGCCGAGCCTGGTCGGCGACATCGACCGCCAGGGCTATCTCGGGCTGTCGAACGCGTACCGGATCGAGGGCGGCAAGATCGTCTCGTACGTCGGCTCGGCGCCGTACGAGAGCGTCGTCTACAAGCTCGGCGACAAGTACTTCGTCGCGCGCAGCAACGAGTTCGGCTACGCGAACTACGAGCTCGTCCCGGTTCCCGCGCAGCTCGGCACCGAGGTGCAGTACAGCCCCGGGAAGTAGGGCATGCGCTGGATCCGCGAGCCGCTCGTCCACTTCCTGCTGCTCGGTGCGCTGCTCTTCGCGGCGTACGCCGCGCTGCAGCCCGATGCAGCGCCCGAGCCGGACGCCCGCCGCATCGAGCTGAGCGCGGGCGACCTGCACCAGCTCGAGATCGCCTTCGCGGCGAGCTGGCGGCGCACGCCGAGCCCCGACGAGATGGTCGCGCTGGTGCAGGCGCGCATCCGCGAGGAGGTCCTGTACCGCGAGGCGCTGGCGCTCGGCCTCGACAAGGGCGACACCATCGTCAAGCGGCGCCTGGCGCAGAAGATGGAGTTCGTCGCCGAGGACGTTTCGGCGGCGAGCGAGCCCACTCGCGACGAGCTGCAAGCCTGGTTCGCGCAGAATGCCCAGCGCTTTGCCGTGTCGCCGCGCGTGAGCTTTAGGCACCTGTACTTCTCGCCCGACCGGCGCGGTGCGCACACCCGCGACGACGCGGCGGCGGCGCAGAAGCAGCTGGCCGGCAGCCCCGAGGATGCGCCGGCGGCGGCGCAGCGCGGCGACACGTTCATGTTCCAGCGCGCGTTCGCGGATCAGTCGGCCGACCAGGTCGCCAAGCACTTCGGACCCGGCTTCGCGCAGGCGCTGTTCGCGCTGCCGCCAGGCTCCTGGCAGGGGCCGATCGAATCGGGCTACGGCTGGCACGTCGTCTTCGTCGACGCTTCGAGCCCCGGGCGCGTGCCGGCCTACGAAGAGGTCGAGCCGCAGGTCAAGGCCGCCTGGAAGGAAGAGCAGCGTGCCGAGGCTGCGAAGAAGGCCTACGACGAGATGCGGGCGAAATACGTGGTCATGCTGCCCGCGCCCGAGAACGCGTCGGCCGAAGCCGACAGCACGGTCGCGCGCGCCAAGCCGTGACGCGCATCGCCGCTGCTGCGCTGCTGCTGTTGCTGCTGGCACTGGCCCCGGCGGCGCAGGCGCACGAAGTGCGTCCCGCCTACCTGCAGATCCAGGAGCGCGCGGCCGGGCAATACAGCGTGCTGTGGCGCACGCCGCTGTTCTCGGGCATGCGGCTGCCGATCGCGCTCAAACTGCCCGACGACGTGCGCGAAGTCGGCGCACCGGTCGTTGCCGAACTGCCAGGTTCGCGGGTCGAGCGGCGCATCGTCGATGCCGGCGCCGGCGGCCTCGCCGGCAAGCGCATCGAGTTCCCCGGCCTGCAGGCCACGATCACCGATGTGCTGGTGCGCGTGGAGTTGCTCGACGGCAGGCGCACGGTCACGCTGGTGCATCCGTCGCAGCCGTGGGTCGATATTGCCGCGCCGGCCGGCAAGGCCGGCATCGCCGGCGCATTCGTGAAGCAAGGCATCGAGCACATCCTGCTCGGCGCGGATCATCTGCTGTTCGTGTTCGGGCTGCTGCTTATCGTCGGCAACGTGGGGATGCTCGTGAAGACGGTGACCGCCTTCACCGTCGCGCACAGCATCACGCTTGCCATCGCCACGCTCGGCTTTGTCCCGCTGCCGCCGCTTCTGCCGCTCAACGCCGCGGTCGCGCTGTCCATCCTCTTTCTCGCACCCGAGGTCGTGCGCGTGTGGCGTGGCGAGACGAGTTTCACCATTCGCCACCCCTGGGTGGTGGCGTTCCTGTTCGGACTGCTCCACGGTTTCGGATTCGCCAGCGCAATCGACAGCACCGGTCTGCCGCGCTCGGAGCTTGCGCTGGCGCTCCTGTCGTTCAACGTCGGCGTCGAAATCGGGCAGCTCGCCTTTGTCGCGCTGGTGCTCGCGCTGATGGGGTCGTTCCGGGTGCTCGAGATGCGGTGGTCGCAGTGGGCGCGGGTGCTTCCGGGCTATGTGCTGGGCGGCCTGGGCGCGTTCTGGACGATCCAGCGCGTGGCGCTGCTCGTGGGAGGGTTGCGATGACGATCCCTCGCTTGCTTGCCGCTGCCGTCGTCGCGACCGTGTCGGCGCCGGCGCTGGCGCACGTCGAAGCCGGTCAGGCCACCGGCCTCCTCTCCGGATTCCTGCACCCCATCTCCGGGCTCGACCACGTTCTCGCCATGGTGGCGGTCGGCCTGTGGGGCGCGATCCTCGGCACGCCTGCCATTTGGGTGCTGCCGATCGCCTTTCCGCTGGTGATGGCGATGGGCGCCCTGCTCGGCTTCCTGGGTGTTCCGCTTCCGGGTGTCGAGTACGGCATCGCCGCTTCCGCGATCCTGCTCGGCGCTGCGGTCGCCTTCGAGGTCCGCCCGCCGGTTGCGTTCGCCGCGCTGCTCGTGGGTGTGTTCGCGATCTTCCACGGCTACGCCCACGGCTCGGAGCTGCCGCCGGGCCAGAGCGCGCTGCTGTTCAGCATGGGTTTCGTGATCGCGACCGGCGCCCTGCACGCGGTGGGCATCGGCATTGGCGCACTCAAGGGACGGGTGTGGGGCGGCGCCGTACTGCGCGCGGCGGGATCGATGGTCGCCGCAGGCGGCGCGTTCTTCATGTGGAAGGCGCTCGCATGAAGCGCTTCGCGGTGCTCGGACTTGCACTGGCCTTCTCACCGGCGCACGCGCACCTCCAAGCGACGGGCATGGGGCCCGTGTACGACGGGATCACGCACTTTGTCACGAGCCCGGAGGATCTCCTCGTCGCCCTCGCGCTTGCGCTGCTCTCGGGACTGCGCGGCGCGGCGTACAGCCGGCGTGCCGTGTTCACGCTGCCGGCTGCCTGGTTCGTCGGCAGCCTCCTTGGACTGGGTGCATCCGCGAGCAGTGTCGGCAACGTCGGCGCCGGGCTGCTGTTCCTGGCGCTCGGAGGACTCGTCGTGGCCGACGCGAAGGTGTCGCAGCGCGCGCTGGTCGCGCTGTGCGCGCTCGTCGGCCTGCTGCAGGGCTACTTCAACGGCACCGGCATGGGCTGGTCGGGGCCGGCGATTCTCGCCGCGCTCGCCATCATGGGCGCGGTATTCGTGCTGGTCGTGCTCGCCGCGGCGCTCGTCGTGCAGGTGCGCGCGCACTGGGGCAGGATCGCGGTGCGGGTCGCCGGCAGCTGGATCGCCGCGAGCGGCGTGCTGATGCTGGGCTGGGCGATGCGCGGATGATCCAGAAGGACGCTCCGGGCAAGGACAAGGAAGCCAACCGGCTGCCCGCGCCGGCACGCGACTTCATCCCGATACGGCGCATGTACTGGCCGAAGGAGAAGGCGCCTTCCGTCCTCGACCGCAGCTGGACGCCGCCGAAGGTGCAGAAGGTCGATCGAGCTCCGCCGGTTGCAGGCGTCGTTCGGCGGCATCGACAGGGTCGCCGATCGCGGCCATGGGCGCCGAAGGAATGCCCTTCGGCATGCAGACACACCACACGGCGAATCCGCCGCAGAAGGACGAAATGAAAGAGATGCAACGCATCGCCTTGGTACTGGCCGCGGCAGCGGCCCTCGCGGGTTGCGCGTCGGGCCCGCCATTCATCGATCAGATGCAGCCCGAGGCGATCCACATGGCCGAGCGGCGCGGCCAGTTCGAGATGAACTGC
>JACSRM010000231.1 GCA_014879745.1 Burkholderiaceae bacterium
GCCGCTTGCCCAGGCAGTGAGCCTGGGCTGCGCGCCGCGCCTTGTCTGCGCGCATTGCGAGGGGCAACGCGGGTGCATTCATTCGGGAAACACCCTCTCACGGCAGGGTAATTACTCTCTGAGAGAACTCCAAGAGCTACTATGATAGCGGAATACGCGAACGGGATGTCAGACGCCGGCGCGCCTGCGGGAGTGCCGCGACGGGCGCCTGCAACGCAACCTGCCATCCCATTCTCGTAGCAGTCTGATCCGCTGGCGTTCTCTGCGGGAGCCAGCCGAGAAATGCAGCAGCGCAACCGCGGGGCCCGCGCGGCCGCTGCACCGCACCCCTCGACACCCAACCTCAAGGAGCCAAGAGATGCCAACCATCAACCTGCGCCGCGCCGGCGCCATTGCCGCGCTGGCGGTCCTCCCCGCGTTGACCGCGCAGGCCGAAACCCTCGAAGTGCGGCGCATCGACAACGCCATCGTCATGGGCCTGTCCGCCAACGGACGGGTCGCCACCGGCCAGCTGCCCGGCAACTGGGAGACGTTTCGCTGGAGCCTCGCCACCGGTGTCGTGCCGCTCGGGCGCAGCACGATGGATACGCTCGGCCACCGCTCGGGGATTCCGGGCATCTCGGACGACGGCAAGATCATTGCCGCGACTATCCTGTCGGACGACGGCACCTACTCGACGGCCGGCCGCTGGACCGAATCCGGCGGCTGGAAGATGATCTCCGTTCGCGGCCCGGCCGACATGGGCTTCGTCGATGGCGAGAACAGCTCGGCCTGGGCGCTGTCGGGCGACGGCAAGGTCGCGGCCGGCCTGTACTGGGTCGGCAACGACACCTGGCTCGCCCACGCGATGCGCTGGACCGCCGCCAGCGGCATGGTCGACCTCGGCAGCAGCGGCTACAGCAGCCGCATCAACGCCGCCAACCGAGACGGCAGCGTGCTCGTCGGCTGGGACGAGCATCCCGAGTACCGCAACTGGCGCGCCACGGTCTGGGTCGACGGCGTGCGCACCACGCTCGAGGACAGCGACTGGTTCACCGAAGCGACCGCCGTCAGCGCCGACGGCAGGATCGTCGTCGGCCAGACGCCGGACCCGGCCAACGGCAATCAGTTGACGGCGACGATGTGGAAGTGGAACGGCACATCGTGGGTCAAGAGCTACCTCGGCACGATGCCCAAGCGGCCGGGCGTGATGGCCTCGTCGATGCCGATCGGCGTGAGCGACGATGGCAGCGTCGTCGTCGGCCAGAACAATCCCGACGCCGGCAAGCCGACTTCCGAAGCCTTCATCTGGACGCCGGCGACCGGCATGATGAAGACGAGCGACTGGCTCGCCGCCAACGGTGTGCAGACGGCTCCCGGCTGGACGACATACTCCTCGGGTGCGGTCACCCCGGACGGCCAGGTCATCGCGGTGACGCAGCAGCAGCGCTTCCAGCCCTTCGCGACGCGCAGCCTGATCATCCGCCGCCAGCCATAGCATCGCGCGCGCCCCGTGCGCGGGCGCACGCAGCCATGCACGACCCGGCCCCCCACCACGATCCCGAGCCATCGGCTGGCGCTGACACGCACGACCCGTCGCCTCGGATCGCGCAGGTTGCCTCCGTGCTGCGCGCCTGCCTGACGCCGATCGTGCACGCACTCGCCGGCGACCCGCCGCGGCCGATGCGCCTGACGCAGGGCCCCGGCCTCGACAAAAGCCTCGCGAGCCGGATCGTGCAGGCGGTGCGCACGCACGACGACCACGAGTTCCTGCACACCATCCCGTCGCCGACCGGTCTGCGCATCCTGATCCAGCAGGCCGCGGGCCTCGCCGACACCAGCCTGCTACGCGACATGGAGGCGGCGGTCAAGCGCTTCGAGTCGCTCATCGACGCGCTGCCCGGCGGGCGGCAGACGCTGGATGCGCAGATGGGCGAAGGGTCGGCGGCGATCCGCGAGCGGCGCGAGCAGATCGCGCGCCAGGCGTCGTTCAAGGCGCAGTCGTTCCTCTTCGGCCACTTCTGCGAGACGCTCACGACGTCGCTCTTCGTCTTGCCGTCGGCGGCGCCGGGGATGGTCGACGTGATCGAGGTGCAGCGCCGCATCGGGCTGCAACGCGCGGCGGCGAGCGTCGCGCTGCCGCTGCTGAGCGTGCACACCGCCAAGCCCGGCCGCGCCGACGCGCCGCAGGTGCTGCCACTCGGCCGCGCCGAGCCGAGCGTGCAACCCGCGGACTATCTTGTCGCCGCCGGCTGCAGCCAGCCGCAACCCGACCTGCAGGTGCAGGCCGAGGGGGCGACGACGATCTTCGTGCTGCGCCCCGGGCACGACTCGCCGATCCCGGCGCGCGTGACGACGGCGTTTCGCGTCCTGCGCGCCGAACCGATCGCGCAGGACGCGCCGTGGCTCGCCCTGCGCACCTATATGCTGCACACGCCGTGCCGCACGCTCGTGCGCGACCTCCACATCGCGCACGGCGTGTGGCCCGACGCGCGGCCCGACGTGGGCTTCTATCTGCCGGGGCCGAGCGGCACACCGCCGGTGCAGATCGAGCCCGGCCAGCCGCACCTGCGGCGCGTCAACCTGACGGCGCGCATCGAGCAACTGCCGCCCGGCGCGCGCGCGCTCGACCTCGACGGCGTTCCCGACCAGCGCCCCGCCCTCGCGGCGGCGTTGGCGCAGGCCGGCCTCGACGCCGCAGCGTTTCGCGGCTGGCGCTGCCGGATGAGCTATCCGGTGCCGCTGATCGAGATGCAGTTCGCGCTGCGCTTCGCGGCCATCGACTGAACGCGCCTCTTCACGGCGCCGGGATGGATGCCGCGGGCCGCGACCCAAGCATGACCCTCGTGCGGCCTGGCTTCCGCAGCCGGCCGTTCGCCGGCAGCCGCGACTGCGGCGGCGCGATCTTCGCAGCCGCACCCTTCCGCTCCAGGCGTCTGCTCGAACCGGATCGGCCGCCGTGCCCGCCGGGTCCGCCGGGCCACGCGCAGTCTGACATCACGCCGGATTGCGACTACCATACTCATAGGCGGCGCACGCCGCTGGTGGCGATGCTTCTGCCGGAGGCGGGATGAAGACTCTTGCCGCGATCCTGACCTGCTGCGCACTGCTGGGCGGTTGCGCGACGCCACCGGCCCCGGCGCCGGACGCGTCGCTGTTTGCCGACGCCCGCTTCGCGCCGCCTTCGGCGCCGGTCCGCGCCGCCGATGTCTTCGCCCTCAGCCCCGAGATGAAGGCCTACCTCGCGGGCGGCATCGAAGGGCGGATGCTCGTTCGCGGCCGCACCGAGCTGCTGGTCGATGCCCTGTACAAGAAGAGCGAGCTCAAGCTCGACTACGACTCGGTGCTGACGCGCAATGCGGCGCAGGCGTTCGCGGCGCGGTCGGGCAACTGCCTGTCGCTCGTCATCATGACCGCCGCGTTCGCGAAGGAGCTCGGCATCCCGGTGCGCTTTCAGAGCGTCGTCACCGACGAGCTGTGGGGCCGCAACGGCGGCATCGACTTCGTCATCGACCACATCAATATCACGCTCGGCCAGCGCATCGGCGGCGCGCACTGGGCCGGACCGTTCACCGAGGCGGTGACGATCGACTTCCTGCCGCCGGCCGATCTGCGCGGCCAGAAGCAGCACGTGCTGTCCGAGGCGACGGTGCTGGCGATGTACATGAACAACCGCGCCGCCGAGACGCTCGCGCAGGGCCGGATCGACGATGCCTATTGGTTCGCGCGCGAGGCGATCGTCCAGGACCCGGGCTTCGTGCGCGCGCTCAATACGCTGGGCGTCATCTACCGGCGCCACGGCGATCCGGGCCTGGCGGAACATGCGCTGCGCGCCGCCTACGCCAAGCAGCCCGAGAATCCGCAGATCGTCTTCAACCTCGCCCAGGTTCTGGCCGACCTGGGCCGGGACGGCGAGGCGGCGGGCCTGCGGACGCGGCTCGCGCAGCTGCAGCCGCAGGCGCCGTTCGGCTATCTGGATCGCGGCCTCGTCGCGCTGCGCAACGGCGACGCGAAGGCCGCGCGCGACCTCTTGCTGCGCGAAGTCGATCGCGCGCCTTACAACGCGCAGACGCACTACTGGCTGGCCGTCGCCTACGCCAGGCTGGGCGAGGTGCCGCTGGCGCGCGAGCAGCTCGAACTCGCGATGCAGACGAGCGCGAGCCGTCACGACCACGACATCTACGCCGCCAAGCTGGAGCGCTACCAGGCGCACCTCACGCGCGCGACGCAGTAGCGGCGCGGCCGCCTTGGCGGCTGCAGACGGCGATCACCGGCCTGCATTTCGCGCCCGCCGCGCCACGCTTCGCGAAGTCACCCGCCGCTTCATCGCGCCGCGCTGGAAGCGCACCGCGGATCCCGGCACAGTCGCTTGCGGACCGATCGGGGCCGCCAACCGGGAGTGATTCGATGTCGATGCTGATCCATATTCTTCAAGGTACGCCGCTCTGGGTCTGGGGCCTGCTCGCGCTGCTCGTGATCCTGGGCGTGTCGCAGTCGATGCCGCGGCGCGTCAGCGCACGCCGCATCGTGATCGTGCCGGCCATCATGCTCGCACTCTCGCTCGCCGGCGTCGTGACCGCGTTCGGCGCGCAGCCGCTGGCGCTCGCCGCGTGGGCCGCGGGCGTCGGTCTCGCGATCGCGTTCGGCATCGACGCCGTCGCGCCGCGCGGCGCACGCTATGCGCGCGAATCGGCACGCTTCGACGTACCCGGTAGCTGGCTGCCGATGGGGCTGATCCTCGGCCTCTTCTGCATCAAGTACGGCGTCGGGGTCGGCCTCGTCATGACACCGGCGCTGGCGGCAAATACGCCTTTCGAGATCGCAGTCGCTTTCGTCTATGGCG
>JACSRM010000296.1 GCA_014879745.1 Burkholderiaceae bacterium
GGGATTCGAACTCGCGACCCCTTGCACCCCATGCAAGTGCGCTACCAGGCTGCGCTACGCCCCGACTGAGCTTGAATTATAGGGGCGGCCCGCGACGGTCCTGTCCGAGGCATCCGCCAGCAGACCGCGCGTCGCGAACCAACTTGGGCGGGTCGTCTTCATCAGCACTGCGACGTGCGCCGAGCTTTGCGACAGCGACTTGCCGGCGCGGCATCGAGGGGGGTCCGCAGTGTGCGCGGCACGAACGAGATGCGTTGCGCGCCGATCGCAACGATTGCGCTGCAGTGGTTATGATTGCCCATGGCTCGCCTCGCTGATCGTCTGCGAGCCCACGCCGCAGCACACTTCGTCGGCCGCGCCACCGAGTTGGCGCTGATCGGGGAATCGCTCGCGGTCGATCCGCCGCCGATCAGCGTGTTCGTCGTCCATGGCCCCGGTGGGGTCGGCAAGACCAGTCTGCTCGAACGCGTGCGCGCGCTGGCGGCAGCGCACGGCATCGACACGCTTCGACTCGACGCGCGCGATCTGCAGCCATCACCCGCCGGCCTGCTGCAAGTTCTTGGTAGCGCGCTGGGGCTCGCCGCCGCCGATGCCGATCTTCAGTCCGTGGTTTCCCGTTGGTCGGTCACGCCTCGCCGGCTGCTGCTGATCGACACCTTCGAGCGGATCGCCAACCTCGAGCACTGGCTGCGCGAGATCTTCCTGCCCGAGCTTCCCGATCGGACCGTTGTCGTGCTCGCCGGCCGCGCCGAGCCGGACGCAGCGTGGATCACGGATCCGCTATGGCGCGAAGGCGCTCGCGTCATCGCACTGGAGAACCTGACGCCCGCGGAGTGCGAACAACTGCTCGCAGCGCGCGGTATCGCGCGCCAGCACCATGGGCCGGCCGTTCGCCTCAGCTACGGTCATCCGCTGGCGCTGACGCTGCTCGCCGACGACATCGCGGCGCGCGGAGCGGTGCCTAACCAACTCGGCAGCGACATGATCAGCCGACTGGTGCAGCGCTTCACCGACGATGCGCCGACCGCATTGCATCGTCGTGCGCTCGAAGTCTGCGCCATGGCGCGGGCCACCGATGAAGAGTTGCTCGCCGATGTCGTCGATCGTGAACGGGCCACCGAGCTGTTCGACTGGCTGTCGGCGCAGAGCTTCATCGAGTCGGGCCCCGGCGGCTTGTTCCCGCACGACCTTGCGCGCGACGCGATCGACGAGGACATGCGCCGGCGCCAGTACGAGCGGCAATGGGAGGTCCGGGCGTCGATCAACAGATGTCTGGTGCAGCGCATAGCGAGCCACAAGTATGACCTGGCCCGGCTCGCGTTCGACATGTTCTTCCTGATGCGCCGAAGCGCCGTGCTGCGCTCGTTCATCGATTTCGGTGCCGTCGGCAGCGCGTGGTTCGAACGCGCCGACGCTGGCGACGCCGGGCCGTTGCGGTTGCTGCTCGAGGCCGAGCTTGGGCCGGCGCAGGCGGCGGCGTTCGAGCACTGGCGCAAGCACAAGGCGGCGGCGACGTGGGTCGTGAAGCCGGCACCCGGCCAAGTCGTCGGCGCGACCCTTTCGATCGATCTGGCACGCCTTGGCGCCGGCGATTTCGCGGCCGACGCGACCTGCGGCGCGGTGTGGCAAGCACTGCAGAGTGTCGCGCCGCCCCAACCCGGGGACAGCCAGTTGCTCATGCGCTGGACGGTGAGCTCGGGTGGACAGCATCTCGTCTCCCCGGCGATGAACGCGCTGCAGGTGTGCCACGTCTACCAATGGCTGACGACGCCGGCGCTCGGCGCGTTCGTGCTTTGCCTCGAACAGCCCGACCACTGGATACCGATGATGGAGCGCATCCGCTTCCACCGCCTCGACGGCTGTGACCTCGAGATCGATGGTGTCGCCCATGGCTGCTATCTGCACGACTTTCGCGCCGAGCCCGTTGCCCGGTACTTCCAGACGATGCGCACGCCGCGCAGCACGTGGGCCGCCGCGCCGCCGGTGCTGTCGCGGCCGGATTTCGAACTGGCGGTGCGCGATGCGTTGAAGGGCTGGCACGATCGCGCTGCGCTGGCCGGCAACCCGCTTGCCAAGTGCCACGCCGTGCTGGGCGCGGCAAGTGAAGGCGAAGCCCCCGCCGCCACGCTGCAGCGGCTGCTGCTCGAGACCGCACGCGCGCTGCAGGACAAGCCGCGCGACGTCCGGTTCTGGCGCGCGCTCGAGATGACATTCTTCCGCCCCGCCGGGTCGCAGGAACTCGCTGCCGAGCGGCTTGCGATTCCCTTCGGCACCTATCGCTACCAGCTCGCGACCGGTATTGCCAAGATCACCGAGAGGCTGTGGACACTGCAGAAGGCCTGAACTTCGACACCAACTTCGACCGCTTTTCGGCTGGCGATCGGACACCTTCGCGACGGATCCTTCGTGCACCCATCCCGCCGCGAAGGAGCCTTCCATGTCTACCGCTTCAACCACTCCCGAACTCGGCCAGCGCGCGTTGGTTCTCGGCGCCAGCATGGCCGGCCTGCTGGCTGCTCGCATCCTCTCCGAGCGCTTCGGCGAAGTCATGTTGCTCGAGCGCGATGAACTGCCCGACGCCGCTGCCGCGCGCAAGGGCGTTCCACAGTCGCCGCATGCACACGGACTGCTTGCGCGCGGCTGCGAAATCATCGAGTCGCTGTGCCCCGGTTTCACTGCCGCATTGCTCGCACAAGGCGGTGCAGCAGGCGACATCCAGTACAACGCGGCATTCTGTGCCGGAGGCCAGCTCTTCGCGCGTGCCCCCTGCGGCCGCTTCGGCATCGCCGCCAGCCGCTCGGCGTTGGAGGCCGAGTTGCGCCGGCGCGTGCTGGCGCTGGAGAACGTGAGGGCGCGCACATCGGTCGACATCGTCGAGCCGATGTTCGATCCGCTCGAGCAGCGCGTGACCGGCATTCGCATCGTGCGCCGCGACAGCGGCGTCGAAGAGACGCTCTGCGCCGACCTGATCGTCGACTGCACAGGCCGTGGTTCACGCACGCCAGGCTGGCTGCGTAGCTGGGGATTCGACGCCCCACCCGAGGAACGCATCGAAGTCGGCATCGGTTACGCCACGGCGTACTTTCGGCGCGATCCGCAGCACGCCGAACGGCCGGTGGTCACGATCTGCCCGGCCACCGCGCAGTCGCCGCTGCCGGGTGTGTTCATCGCTCAGGAGCCGTTGACCGACGGCGTGCAGCGCTGGGTTGTCACCCTCGGCGGCTACCGCGGCGACCACCCGTCGGCCACGCTCGACGGCATGCGCGAACGCGCCGCCAGAATGGGCTGTGCCGACCTGGCGCGAATCGTGAACGACGCCGAGCCGATCGGCGCGCCGCTGCGCTACAGCTTTCCGGCGAGCCAGAGACGCCACTATGAACGGCTTGCACGCTTCCCCGGGCGCTTCCTGGTGCTTGGCGACGCTCTCGCCAGCTTCAACCCGATCTACGGCCAGGGGATGACGGTGGCGGCATGCGAAGCGCTGGCCCTTCGCGCCGCATTGGCGAAGCACGGCCTTCGTCCGGCGCTCACCAGGGGCTACTTCGCCGCGGCAGCGAAGACGATCGACGTGCCGTGGCAGCTTGCCGTCGGCTCGGACCTCGCGATTCCCGGCGTGCGCGGCCCGCGACCGCTGCCGCTTCGACTCGTCAACGCCTACATCGCCCGGCTGTTCCGCGCTGCACCGCACGACGCGGAGGTGACGCGCGCCTTTACGCTCGTCACGCACTTGCTTGCGCCGCCGCATTCGCTGTTCTCACCGGGGATCGTCGCCCGCGTCCTGTGGCACGGAAGGCGGCGCAGTGACACCGCCGCGCATTCGCTGGCGCATGCCTGAACCAGGCCTCGTGTCGGGATTGCGTTTCCCCGCGGGCGGCTCACCCCGGACCACGCGGATCGCAGGCAGGGCCGCCCGCCCACCTGTTTCGGAGTCGTTCGGATGAACGTGCCTGCAACTTCGCCGAAGGGTGGCCGGCCAAGTGTCTGCCGCGTTGGCGAAGGACCTCACGCAACGGTCAACAGGTCGCGGATCGCGATCAGCTCGAGGCGCATCGCCTCCGGCGACAGCGCCGCGTCTGCCGGGTGCTGCAGCGCAGGCTCGCCGGCGCGGCGGCGTGGCGCCGGCTCGCCATCGGGTGGCGACGCCGTCGCGCCGTCTGCTGCGGCAGCAGCCTGCTGCGGCAGCACGAAATCGTCGTGCCGGCGTCCGGGCGTGACTTCGGAGAGCCGATTGCGCGCGCCGCTGATCGTGAAGCCCTGCTCGTAGAGCAGTTCGCGGATGCGGCGGATCAGCAGCACCTCGTGGTGCTGGTAGTAGCGCCGGTTGCCGCGCCGCTTGACCGGGCGCAGCTGGGTGAACTCCTGCTCCCAGTAGCGCAGCACGTAAGGCTTGACGCCGCACAGGTCGCTCACCTCACCGATCGTGAAGTAGCGTTTGGCAGGGATGACCGGCAGCGCTTTCTCCATATGAATCAACAAGATCGGCAGAGAAAGCTAAGACTTTACTCGAACTCGTCTCCAAGCGGGATATCGCCTTGCACGACGCCCTTGAGTTTGTGGCTGGCGTGAAACGTGACCACGTTCCTGGCCTTGATCGGGATCGCCTCGCCGGTGCGCGGATTGCGCCCGGGGCGCGGCGCCTTGCGCCGGATGCTGAAGTTGCCGAAGCCCGACATCTTCACGTCGCGCCCCTCGACGAGCGCGGCGTGGATGATGTCGAAGAAGGCCTCGACCATATCCTTCGACTCGCGCTTGTTGAGGCCGAGGCGCTCGAACAGCAGTTCGGACAGCTCGGCCTTCGTCAGCGTCGGC
>JACSRM010000408.1 GCA_014879745.1 Burkholderiaceae bacterium
CGCACGATCTGGCGGCATGCCGGCCCACCAGGTTCGACGCAAGTTCGAAGAAGGCCGTGCGCGTGTACAAGCCCGTCAATCCGTCGCGCCGCGCCGCCTCCTGCGTGTCGCGCCGCTGGCGTTCGTGAACGGTGTCGAAGATCCAGAGCGAAGTCGTCAGGACATAGACAAGACCGAGCAGGAACAGGCCGACTTGAGAGGTCGCGGTGGAGCTTGGGGCGATGTCGGCGGGGTTTCCGAACACGCTGACGAACACGCGCAGCACGAGCGCAGCCGACAAAGATGCAAGCACTGCCGCAGAAACCACGGTGACCAGTTTCAGCCGCTCGAATGCAGCGCGTACAAGCAGCACGATGGTGGCACCGAACAGAATTGCCATGGCGCCGGACACTGCGGCCACCCCGGCCGTATGTGGCGCAGCGAACGCGTAAGAGGCAACTACCCCTACCAGTCCAGCGGCGAACGGCACACAGATCGGCTCACCGGCTGCGTCGCTGCGGCTGCGGCGCTTTCATTGGCAGTGGCTCCGGCCTCGGGCGCGCGCTCTTGCGGTGAGTTGGCGAAAATCGCAGGGCCGACTGCAGAGGCGGCAGCGGCACCGTTCGCTACATCCTGGATGCGCGAAAGGGCGTCGCATTCTCGGCGGGCAACTGACTTGTACGGCAGCGCATGCGCCCGGTCGCTACTTCTTCGCAAGACGGTCGCGCACTCGTTCCAGCCCGGCCTGAAGCTCCCGCTTGAGATTAGGGGCATCGAGATAGTCGCGGGTGGCCTTGCCGAAGGCGTTCTGATGCTCGACCCACGCAAGAGCGCTTAGGCGCACGCCGCCCTTCTCCTTCGACCACGATGGCTGGACGTTCACTTCCGGGTTTGACGCGCTGCTGCCTTCAGTGAGCAGCGCCCGATACATGAGAGCACCGAAGGACCCGTCGAACGGCTTGGCGCACACGAGAGATGCTCGTCCCCCGTCAACGATCCGTCCGCAGCCTTGCGCGCAGTGAGCGCTCAAGTCATCCGCAACCGCTTGCGCTGAGGCCTTCACCAGGACACTGGGTGTTCCCTCGAACGGCTCGCCGGTGGTGGCGCATGCGGTCAGGAGCAGCGTTGCCGCCAACGAAACGAATACTGTCTTCAAGGAGGGCTCCTGGCTCAGTCTGTGGGTCACAGATTTCAGTTAGCCGAGAACCGGGTGACCGACAAGAGGGAATCTGCATCAGTGAGCCGCGACAGGCCTTGTCTTCGGCTGGCCCGGTGCCGCCAGCCCTAGCCCACGCGTCCACGGCGGCCATCCGCATGTCGATCCGGGTCAGGCGCGGGAGCCTGGGCGGCCCCTCTACCCCTGAGCACAGCGAGCACTAAGGGAGCACAGGGAGTACGTACGAGCACTTCGAGCACCGCGCCCGGCCCACGAACCCGCATGAACGCTCGCTTTCCGCCCCATCGCCGTCGGCAAGCGCGTTGACTCAGATTGTGAGTTGTGCGATAGATGTCAAATCAAGGACATGATTTGTGGCGCTCTCACGAACGTAGAAGTCGGTCGCAAGAACGTAAGCCTATGATTTATATAAGGTTTCAGGCACATTGACGAGGCCCGAACGCACTGTTGATCGAGAGCCTCCAAAACCCTCGTCAGCCAGCGTCCAAACCTGAGATGTGCGTCGCGCGACCGGGGCTTTCCGGCCCCGGTCGCAGGGCACCTTCAAGAGCAGAAAGAGAGTTGGACATGATCAGCAAGAAGAAGACCGCCCCGGCGAAGAAGGCGACACCGGTCAAGAAGGCCGCCACCCCGAAACCCGTCCTGAAGACGGGCGCAGCACCGGCAGCCGCGCAGGCTGAAGTGCTGGTCGGGATCGGCATGCTGAACGAGAAGCAGGCCCGCGCGCGCCGAAACGGCGCTGCCGAGAGCAACCTGAAGATGCGCGCGTTTCTATGGCCCGATCTCGACGAGAAGCGTCTATGGCTTCGCACCGACAAGACGCGCAAGGGGTTCACCACGATGCCCCGGACGATGGCGCTGATCATCAACCTGATCGATGACGTCTCGAAGCAGGTCACCAACGGCAAGGCTGTGCCTGCGGGGAGAACCTATCTTGTCTTGTGGTGCCGGGTCTTCGACGAAGGCTTCGTCAGGATCGACAACGAGGCCGTCGCGGCGCTTGAGGCCGGGTACGCCGGGGAGCGCAACGTCACGACGTGGCGACAGCACCTGGCCGTCCTGCGTGATCTGGGCTTCATCGACTGCAAGGACGGTCCTGCGGGTCCGCATCAGTACGTCCTGCTCTACAACCCCTATCAGGTGATCAGAGCGCTGAACGCCAAGGGGATGATCCAGCAGAGCACATACACGGCCCTGTATCAGCGGGCGATTGACATGCGGGCAACCGATCTGACCGAGGCATGAGAGCGCGAGAACGTGAAGAGATATGTCTGACCTGAACTCCAGCGAAAAGCGAAAACTCGAACGCCTCTTCGGCATGGGAAGCGGCTACGTGCTCACCTTCTCCAACCGGACGTTTTCGGAGTTCGTCGAGGAGAGCGTCCGGCGTGACATCTATGACGTGCGCTATGACCATGGCAGCGGATCGAAAGCCAACCGGCTGCGCGGCTTCTGGGCTGCCGAGCCCAACAGCCTGGTCGGCAAGCTGATCGGTGACCTGATCGAGTATGGCAAGGACATCGACGCCTTCACGAACGACGGCACCCTGCCGGAGGAGTGCCTGAAGATCGTCGCGCGGCTCAAGCTGGCAAGTCCTGTCGCCGACATTGACGCGCTCATCGCTGTTGCAGACGACCGTGACTTCGAGACGCTCGCCGCGCACGTGCGCGAAGCCATCGAGACGAACCAGCCCGAAGCGGGCCTGGACCGCCTGCACACGTTCGTCATCAAGTTCGTGCGCTTGCTATGCGAAGCACGCGGGATCACGATCACGCGCGAGAAGCCGCTGCACTCCCTCTTTGGCGAATACGTCAAACGGCTGCGCGAAGACGACCAGCTTGAATCCGAGATGACGGCTCGCATCCTGAAGTCAGCGATCTCGGTGCTGGAGGCCTTCAACGACGTGCGGAACAACCAAAGCCTCGCGCATGACAACCCGATCCTGAACTACGACGAGAGCCTGCTGATCTTCAACCACGTGGCGAGTTCGGTGAAGTTCATCCGCACCCTCGAAGACAAGCTGAAGCGCCAGCGGCAGCACGCGGAAGCCGCCGCCGTCAGCAACGATGACATTCCGTTCTGAAGGAGCGGCAAAGACCAGAAGACGATCTGAGATAAGACAGGCAGAACGCATGTTTGGCACTATCGACAAGAGCAAGGGACTTCTGTTCGTCAGCCGCGAACTCGATCAGTCAATACGACTGACCATGCAGAGAATGCAGCAGGAGGTCGAACGGCTCGACGAGAACCGGCTTCTCAACACGCCGCCGGAGGACCTGAAGCGCTCTCTGGTCGAGAAGTACAGCATCAGGCCGATCACGCTGCTACGTGACCAGTGGCATGCCGACCACGAGGATATCCAGGTGGACGTGCGACACGACCGCATGCGCGCGGTCTATGACAGGAGCCGACCTGCCATGGTGGCAGGCGAGCGGTTCGAGGTGCGCGTCCCGTTTGAAGGTGAAAGCGAGCTGTTCTATGCGAAGGCAAACACCTACTCCCTGAACCCGCCGCGCGCCGTGATCGAGAAGAACGAACTCGTCCTGCGTTACGACAGCCCTTCCGATCAGCCACACGATATCCGCGCACTGGTCGATCAGACGCTCAAAGAGATCGAGCAGCATCTGGCGTGGCAGCGCGGCATGATCGACGTGCACAACCAGAACCTTCCCCAAGCTGCGGAACAAGCGATCAGTCAACGACGCGAGCGCCTGCTGGCGCAATCACAACGCGCAGAAGCGCTCGGTATCCCGATCCGGCGGCGTACCGACGCGCCGAAGACCTACGCCGTACCGTCGGTCAAGCGCAAGACGGTCCCGACCTTGCCCCCCGCGACGACGGTGCAGTTCAAGCCGGAACCGGCGCTCGCCATGGAGCTGTACGAACACGTCCTGAAGGTGGTGCAGGACATGGCGCTTGTAATGGAGCGCAGCCCCGATGCCTTCAAGGCCATGAACGAGGAAGCCCTGCGGCAGCACTTCATCGTGCAGCTCAACGGCCAGTTTGAAGGAAAAGCCACGGGCGAGACCTTCAACATGGGCGGCAAGACCGACATCTTGCTGCGCGAGGGCGACCGCAACGTCTTCATCGCCGAATGCAAGTTCTGGAAGGGACCGAAGGCCTTCGGCGAGGCCATCGACCAGCTCCTCGGCTACGCCACTTGGCGCGATGGCAAGACCGCGATCCTCGTCTTCAACCGGGGCACCGAGACTTCAACGGTCCTGACCGGCATCGACACGGTTGCCAAGGCGCACGCCAACTTCAAACGCGCGGTGAACTGGCCGCACGAAAGCGGCTTCCAGTACATCTTGCACGCCAACGGCGACAAGAACCGGGAGCTGCTCTTGACCGTGCTCGTGTTCCATGTGCCGCAGTAGGCAGAACGACGATGGAGGCCATGACCAGCGATGAACGGCGGGACGCACTGGCGCGGTACGTGACGACAGCGTAGGCAAGGGGGTGAAGGCGGGCACCAAGCAGGCTGCAGTGCGCGATGAGTCCAAAGACGGCGGTCAGCATCACCAGCATGTTGCCGACGACAAACGTCAGAAGCAGCGGCAGATGCTCCCTCATGTGGAACAGGAAGAACCCGACTCCTGTGACCAGCATGGACAGGCTCCACGCCCGCAGTGCCGGCCGGTACGAAGG
>JACSRM010000345.1 GCA_014879745.1 Burkholderiaceae bacterium
GAGAAGGCCAGCGACCAAGCGATTGTCAAGAGTCAGGGCGACTTCGAGAAGTTGCTGGTCGTGCGCATCGACGAGAACTTCGAGTTCACCGGCAAGCTATTCGATCGGGATGAGTTGAAGGGAGGCGGGGGGAGGTTCCTTCGAGCCCGGCTGCTCGGAGGCGTTGGCCAGCCCTGACAGGCACGCTAGGGAGGAGCGCGTGCTTGGCAGCGATTGCGGCCCTTGCCAGACATCCGACGCACTCACGCTGACCGGCATCAAGCTGTCGTTGAACAACGCGACCGGCGCTAGCCTCGAATGACAGCTGTACGAGGCACTGCGGTCGCGTCAATGCTTGTGGAGTCCCAGCTTCTCGAACAGGACGCGGTTGCGGCGCTTGGCATCACGCATGAGCTTATCGTAGGAGATGATCTCGACGTAGCCTTCACCGCCGGTCAGCGTCTTGAAGTAGCCCTCGCCGTCAACCGAGGCCTGATAGTTCATTTCCATCTGCTGGCGCAGCGAGTCGGTGAGGTCGGCGATGAGGTAGCCGAAGTAGCGCAGGCCTTTCGGGTTGATCGGCCGTCCCTCGATGCTGGTGACCTTGCGGTGCTTGATTTCGACGAAACGCTGGATGACCTGCTGAGCGGGGTCGGTGGTGTAGTTGTCGCGCATCGGGCGTTTGAACTCGACGATGACGACCGCGCCGGTAGAGTCCTCCGCTTCCTGCGTCGCGACGGGGGCGTCATAGAAGAACGCGAAGAGGTCTGGTTCCTTGGCGGACGTGTTTTCAAGCCCCTTGACTGATTTCATCGGCTTGTCGGATGCGAGCACCGTGTGGAAGCACAGCCGCTCGTCGATGACCCAGAGGTTCTGCTGTTCGAGGAATACGTCCTTCGAGGTCTGCCGCATCGGGAAGATCATGTTGTGCAGCACCTCTTCGAGCGGGTACTTGTTGTCCGTGCGGCTGCGCTTCAGACTTAGGTCGAGCAAGTCGAGGATGGCGCGGCGGTGGGCAACGTAGCTGGCGAGCTGCGACTTGCCCATGTCGTTAACGCGCGAGATCAACTCCTGCATGCGCGCTTTGTACTGGTCAAAGGACTGCCGGTCGACAAGCGTGGCAATCTCCTGGCCGGCCTGGCGCACCTGATCCTCGACCTTTCGGCGAACGCGCAGCAACGCCTCGTCCAGGCGGGTGCCCGACGCACCGGCCGGGACGTCCCGTTCAAGGAGTGGGCGGTATTCCTCGCGCAGGAGCACGCGGTACTCCGGCGCGTCGTTCTCCACGAACGAGGTGATGGACTGCATCTTCCCTTCGTTGGCCGCCTGCAGGTCTGCCTGCAGAAGGGATCGCAGGGTCGCGACGACCGTGCCGTCGAGATCCTTGCGGGCAACGAGTCCCTCGTCGGATGCGAGATCTTCATCATCAGGATTGAAGAGGAACTCGGTGCGCGCGCTGTTGGCGTGACGGTCGAGATACTCGCCCGTCACCAGCACCTGCAGCGAGAAGCTCGCGCCATCGCGATCCTGGAAGGATTGAGGAAGGTCCGGCATCAGCCTGCGCAGCGGCGTGCCGGTAACTTCGCGGCCGACTGCGCAATAACTCAGGTCGTGCACATCCTTGCCGGAACGCTGCCTGAACACCTGCAGTCCAAACTCATGAGCGCCGACGGTGAAGGTCATCTCCTGGATGTGCGGCTGCACTGTGTCGTCGAACACCGTGCGCAAGTTGATCGGCGCGATGCCTTCGTCGTGAAGATAGAACGTCGGCGTCGCCGCCGATGCGAAGCGGATCAGGAAATGGGTGACGAGGCGATGAGCGACCGCTTCGGCCTCGCGCGGCCATGCCGCGGCGTAGGTGGGGCGGAGCTCTGACAAGATCACCTCCGAGCCGGGAGTTGCCTCCGCGTCGGAGTCGGCAACTGATTCGTCGAATACTTCGCGCTCGGTCGAGAATCGAAAGTGCCGTTGCCGGAGCCTGCCTGCCGGATCGCGAAAGGTGCTACGTATCTCAACGTCCTCGAAGACCTTGAGGAAAGTGAAGCGGCCGACGCCTTTGCCGCCGGACTTCAGCTTGTGCTCGGTGTAGGCCTCGCGGAACGAGGCAAGGTGCTGGTCGTCGAAGCCGATTCCGTCATCGGTGACGCGAACGCCGGTGATCGGCTGCAGCTCGTCGGAGCCCTCGGCCGCAAGGTCGTGGCTGCGTGTCAGGTGCACGTCGATGCGGCCATCCGTAAGCTTCCCCGTGCGGTCTGAGACAGCATCCATGGCGTTCGACACCGCCTCGAAGAGCGGCATCATGCCCTGGCTGTGGCGCAGGTCGAGCGTGCGTACCAGTCCCTTGAGGTTTGTCTCCATTGGCGCGGCTCCTGATGACCGCTCGGGGAGCGAACGGACCGAATGCGAGCATCGTATCGGAGCTCGCAGACCGCCCGGGCGGGTTATGGTTGCCACCTGCCACTTCGGCAGCAATCACTATGCAGACACCGCAGGGATACCTGGGCAAAACAGAGAGTGCCGTGCGGCGGCTCTTCGATGGCGTCGATGAGTATCTGGCGGTGCTCCGTCGGGCGACCGGGCCTGTCTTCGTCAGCGGACTTCCCCTTGGGCCAGAGCAGGACGCGCAGCTCCTGGCTTGGCAGGAAGCGAACCGCGAGCAGCTCGAAGCAGCGCGCGAGTCGCAGCGCGAGTACCTCGCCGAGACGTTCGCGCTCGACACGCTGTGCGGCGCCGTCCTCCAGGTGGCAGCCAAGGCTCTGGAAATCTACGGACCAGGCACAACGCTACCTGATGGGCTTCCTCCCGAGGTGACGGCCAGGTACGCTAGGCTCTGCGTGGGACGCACGATCCGGACATTGCCCCTCGGAATCATTGTGTACGCAGCCCGGAATCAGCACACGCATTTCAACGACGAATTGCTGCGTGAGCCAAGCCGGTCGGTGTTCAAGCGACTGGCGACCGCGCATGGTTACGGCAAGGGTGACACGTTTCTCGATCCTGCCTTCGACTTGAGCAATCCACTCCTGGTCAGTTTCGCTAGCAACGTCACGGCGCTCGTCGGATGGCGCTCGTATGAGCGCTACATCGATGACATGCAGGACATGCTGGGCCCATTCAGCCAACGAACGTAGGTGAAAGTCCTTCAACGATGGCTGAATGACCGCAAACGAGGGTGCAGCGGTCCACCGCGGCTGTGGTGCCCGAATGTCCGGTGATTGCGGCAGCTCTCGCTGGAGCCGCGGACCACGAGTGACTCAGTCCAGTCTGTAGCGATCAGCCAGACCGATTGGCTCACGCAGCAGCCGGCCTTCCGTTCAGGAACGCGCTGGCATGGCGACGCATTCCCGCAGCCACCGATCGCCACACCTTTCGCGGAAATTTTTCGGGCAGGCCGGCCTCGACGACCGGCAGAACCGCATCCACGCTCTGCGCCATGGCCACCACGCGGGGCCAGACACCG
Organism: Burkholderiaceae bacterium; assembly: GCA_014879745.1. GTDB lineage: Bacteria > Pseudomonadota > Gammaproteobacteria > Burkholderiales > Burkholderiaceae_C > CAIKUF01. The sequence goes on from JACSRM010000345.1 coordinate 3,440, forward strand.
GCTCCGACCGCAGCGGCAAGGCGATGCCAGTGTCGCGGCTGGATCTCGCCGAGCCGGTAGTGCATGTTGCCGGCCTTTACGCCCATCGCCAGCTTCGCGCGCTGGTAGGGAATCTGGTTGGCACCGTCGCCGATGATCGGCCATGCGGACAGCACGTCGTAGAGCGGCGTCATGTGGAAGCGGCCGCCGCGCTGATGCTGGATGGAGAAGTTCTTGGCGTGGCCATCCGTCGCGGCCAGCATCCAGAACGCGAACTGCACCAGCACGAAGTTGATGCGGTCTTCTTCCGCGTGCTCGCTGTTACTCAGCACCGCCAGGCAGTCCTGCATCGAGGGGCCGCCGTCGCTCTGGTACTTGCGGTCGCGCCCCACGCCCAGGGCCTGGCAGAAGTCTTCCTGCGGAAGCCGGGCGATCCACGCACCTTGCGGTGGCCGAAATCTGGCCTTCTCGTCGGCACCCTCCTCGATGCCAACCCATCGACGATCGAACCGGGTCACTACCAACACCTTGGCGCTTCCAAACTGCGCCATCTCGGTCTCGGCCACCGGCAGGCCCAGCGCGCCCAGGATGCGGCTGCACAGCCATTCGTTCTCGGTCGAGGTGCTCATGTCGGCCTGCATGTTGCCGACCAGCCCGAGCGGCAGCTTCAGGATGTGGGTCGTCGGCGTCGCACCGCGCGGCCGGTACCAGCGGCGGCCCATGCGCAGCAGGGCGGTTTTCTCCTGGGCGCCGGCGATCGACAGCCTGAGGTCTTCGTCGCCATGTTGCCCGAGCGGCGCATCGGAAGTCACCGCTGCCAATGTGCGCTCGACCGCCGCCTCGTTCAGTGCTTCTGCGTCGATGGCATTCCAGCCTGTGGGCTCGACACCTGGCGCCAGCAACTGCACCGCGCCGACGCAGTCGCGCCCGATGGCGGCGAGCAGATCGAAGGCCTCCGCGGACCGCGCATGGAACCGGCTGCGCAGCCTGCGCCGGATGGCCGCGCTGTCCGGCAGCAGGTTGTCGAAATAGTGCGCCACCACGTCGCCGCGGTGTTCCAGGCTCGCGGTGATGGGCAACGACAGCGACAGGGCCCGTCCCTCTTCAATGTGCGGCCAGGCTTCGGCGTAGCGGAACACCGGCGTGCCGGTGCGCAGCGTCGACCACACGCCGACATGCAGCCCGTTCATCCACACGTGCAGTTCGGGCACGACTCACCAGTCGGTCTTGGGGGTTCGCGGCTTGGGCGTTCCCCGCTTGGCCGACGGGCCCGTCGGGCTTTCTGCCTGGGCCAGCTCGGGGTCGCGCAGGACCAGTTGAACGCCGAGCACGGAGAGGAGCTGTAGCAGCTGGTCCACGCTGATCGCCGTCGGGCTGCCCTCGATCCGCGCCACGCGCGTCTGCCCGACGCCCAGCGCCAGGCCCAGTTCGGCCTGGCTGAGCCCGCGGGCCTTGCGCAGCGCTCGCAGATGACTGGAAAGCTGCAAGGGGGTCTGAATCGCGTAGTCCATGTCGCACAGTATGCCCAATCAGACATTTATGCAATACATGCCTTGAATGACATGGAATGCATACATGCCTCTCGAGGCATTCTTTGACGAAGGCTGCCTCGCCGTGGTCAGCGTTCGATCTCGATATCCGGCCTGGTCCGTTGCAACGCACTGCGCTGAGGTTCAGGCGCCGGGCGCACCGGGCGCGTCGGTTCGCGTTTTCGGATGATGTTGCGCAGGTAGGGGGACTCGCCGGCAAAACGCAGGATGTCGCCCGCCAGCGCCTGGTCGTCGGGCCGATCGGATTGCGTCAGCACCTCCATGATGTGGCGCCAGGCCAGGAAAGCCTCGTTGCGACTGGTCAAGCAGGCGTCGCCAGACTTCACCGGCGGCCTGGTCGCCAGCAGCCGGCCCTCATCCTTGGCCTTCACGCGCCACAGCGCTTCGAAGCGTCGGTTCTCGCCGCGCGTGGCCTGGCGCGATGCCTCGGCCTCGATGCCATAGTTGCGCAGCCTTTCCGCGAACGTCTCCCGCCAGCGATGCAGGTCCGCCTTGCGAGGATTCAGGCGCGAGCCGTCGCGGCCTGTCGCCCGAACGCTCAGGTGCACGTGCGGGTTGGCCTGGTGGTCGTGCAGGACCATGACGTAGCGGTGGCCGGCCAGTTCGGCCCTTGCGAACTCCCGTGCCGCGCATTGCACGATCCTCGCGTCAGTGCCGTGCGGCATCGACAGCATGATGTTGAAGGCTTCGCGTCGGTGCCCCTCCTCGGGAATCAGCGCGCCGCCGTACCGCCATTGGTCGACCAGGTCCTTCAGCGACTCCTTGCCGCCGCGCACCACGCCGCGGTCGTCCTCCATCGGCAGACGGCCGTTCTTGCTGATGTAGCGGAAATGCGCGGCGATCGCCGCCATGCCTCGGCCGCCGCCCGTCACCTTGACCATCACCTGCGGGGCATGCCGGACCGTCGCGGCGATGCGCGCGCGAATCACCGCCGCCTTGCGGCGCACGATCGTGTCCAGGCGGGGCCACGGCTGGGGCTTGACGATGCGGCTTGGCGGATAGAACAGGCGCTCGCCCCACTGGACAAGCACCCCGTCGACCGTCGGCCCGGCCGGCATCACCGCCTCTTGCCGCGGCGAGAGCCAATGGATCGGGCCACAGCCGGGCCGCCGGCATCTGCCAGGACGCGACCTGCCACTTCGAGGTGGCGGTGCACATCGGCAGCGAGCGAGAAGATGCGGGCGCGGTAGGGTTCGAGTTGCTCGCTTGCGCCGAGGCGGAGCAGCCGCATGAACGCGTTCAGGTCCGAGGACAGGCTCGCGAGTTCGTCGGTCGAACGCACCAGCGCGGCAAGTGCCTCGCACCGGTCTGGCGATCGAAGAACCGCCGCGCCCTCGATGAGCCCGGCCAGATAGCGGCCCTGCGACACGTCGGCCGCGCGTGCACGCTTGCCCAGCAGCAACGCATGGACGGCCGGCAGCCGTACGGTCACCTTGATGGCGCCGCGCTCCGGCGATCCGTCGGGGGCCAAGAGCGCGGGCAGGTCAGCCGCGTCGGGGACGGTGCCCAGCAGCGCGCGACGCGCGAACGCCGCCACCGTCATTCCCTGCTCCGCCGCGCGTTGATGCACCAGTCGACCGGCCCCTCGAAGGTCGATCGTGATGCGGTCCCGACTGTTCGCTGCCATCGCCTGGTTCACGCTCGCCCATCAAGGATCGAGCAGTGCCTTCACCGCGCGCACGCGGTTGCGCAGCATCGCCAGTCGGTCGGCCGGCACTTCGTCGAAGCCTGCGCTGCGCAGCCGCGAGCAGGCCGTCTCCAACTGGGTGCACAGCAGCTCGGCACGCACAGCGAGCATGCCGGGAGAGCCCGCCTTCTTCGCAACCTTGGGAGCAAGCGCTGCCGCGCGCCCGGCAGAACGCTGCCGGCGCACCGGCCGAAGCAGCGCGGCGGCCGCGTCACGCGTGATCGGCTTGTCGCCCTGCAGCAGTTCGGCGACGGCGTCTGGGCGCTTCTGGTGCACCTTGCGCAGCTCGTACAGCGTGCGCGGCGACACACAACGTCCCGACTTCAGCGCGGTTTCCAGTGGCGGCGGCAACTCGAGCAACGCCAGGTGGTGGGCCACCGTGGTCAGGTCGATGCCGAGCCGGCCCGCGATCGCCGCGTTGGTCTCGCCCAGATCGACGCGCGACCGGATGAAGCGCGCCAGGTCCAGTGGCGACAGGCCGTGGCGCTTCTGGTTCTCCGCGACCTGCGCGTAGGGATCGGCAGCGGCGCTGCGGATGGTCACCGGCACCTGTGCCAGCCCCGCGCGCGCCGCGGCACGGAATCGCTTCGCGCCGAAGTGGATGCGGAAGCGCCCGGACGCATCGGCCGGATGCACGACGATCGGCTGCAGGATGCCGTGCCGGCGAATGTCGTCGGCGAGCTCGTCCAGCTCCGTCTCCGGAAACTCGGTGCGCGGGTTCGCGGGATCCTCGAAGAGTGCCGCCAAAGGCACCAGCAGCGCTTCGCCTTGCGGACGCGGTTCGGTGCCGAGCGACTCGATCGTCGGCAGATCCGGCCCGGTGCTGGCTTCCGCCGGCCCTGGACTTGGATCAGGCGACGGCGGGGCGTCCAGCAGCTCCAGCTGCGGCGCCTTCATTCGATCCCAGAGGCGCATGACTGCATTCCTGGCTAGCGTCGGGCGACCGGGCGCGCTGCGCTCCATTGCGAGATGTCCGAGCTTCGCCAGCCGACCGCGCGTACGCCGAGACGGCACGGGGGCGGAAAGTTCTGGTTGGCGATCAGCCGATAGACCGTCGACCGGCCCAGCCCGGTGACGCGCATCATGTCGCCCAGCCGGAGGAAGGTCACCGGCAGTACCGGCGGCATCGCGGCGCTGGCCAAGCCGAGAGTCGATTCAGGACGGGAGGCTTTCATGGCATCTCCTGAGGATCCTGCGGCCAATCTAAGCGCTGTGGACCTCGTTCCATGCGACGGTTTTTTGCGATTTTTCAGCGCTCGGCGCTGCGGCGATGCTTGCTGGAACCTACTGGGACGAAGCAGAAGGTGTGCCGTCGCTGGACGCGGTTTGCAGCGTGGAAACCAGCGCGGCGCTCAGCAGCACCAGGGGCAGGCCGAGCGCAAAGGTCCAGCGAATGCCCCAATGCTCGGCGACGAAGCCCAGCAGCGGTGGCGCCAGCAGGAAGCTGACGCAGGAGATCTGCACCAGCGCGGCCACGTTGGTGGCCGCCGGGCGGTCGGTGCGTTGCGCCGCCGCGGACATCGCCGGCGGAAACATCACGCTGGTGCCGATGCCGATCATCGCGAAGCCGGCCAGTGCCAGCGGTGCCGCCGGCGCCACACTGACGAGCAGCGTGCCCAGGCCTAGTATCACGAGCAGCGTGCGCGCGATCGCGCGCGGGCTGTGTCGCTCGACACTCGACATAGCGGTCGGCCGCGTCACGCGCGCCACCTTGCGCGAGCGCGACACAGGTGACGGCAAGCGCGCCGAAGAACGGTGCAGCGCCGAAGGCGTCGCGCATGTAGATCGCCGGCCAGTCGATACCCGCGCCTTCGAGCACCAGCCCGGACAGCGAGAACAGCACCAGCCCCATGACCGCCATCGTCGGCCGCGCGAAGCGGTGCGCCGCCGCCTCGCTGCCGCCGCTGCGCTGCGGCGCGTCGTCGAAGCGGCCCAGCGGCAACAACACAAGCAGCGCGGTCAGCGGCACCACGGCGGCGAAGTGCCACTGCGGCGGCACCGCCAGCCGCGCGGCCGCCGCGCCGAGCAGGCCCGCACCGAAGAAGCCGAAGCTCCAGAATGCGTGCGCGCGGTTCCTGATGCGTCGCCCGCCCTGGTGCTCGACATGGTCGGCTTCGAGGTTGACGACGAGCTCGATGGCCCCGATGCACAACCCCGCCGGTAGCAGGCACAGGAACAGCGCGTGCGGCCCGCGCGCATGCGCGGCCAGCGCGTAGAACACCGGCAGTAGCGGTATCAGCACGAGCAGCGTGCGGCGGTGCCCGATGCGTTCGATCGGGCGCCCGGCGAAGCTCAGCGAGACCAGCGTGCCGCAGGCCGATGAGGCCGAGGCCGCGCTCGCCCTCGGTGACGCCCATCGAGCGCTGCAGCTCCACCAGGCGCGGGAAGAAGCCGCCGAACGAGAAGGCGTAGAGGAAGAACGCAGCGAAGACCTGGCGGTGCGCGGGCAGGCGTTGGCCGAAGCGGCGAAGGTCGATCGGGCTCATGGGGTTCCTGGTCAATCTTCGCCGAGACCGAGAATGGCCCGCCGCGCGGGGGCGGGGAGGACGGCGTGTCACGGACTGGCCGACCCTCAGGGCGCCGGGTAGATCGATTGTTCCGGGGTACCGTACCGGTAGACTGATTGCCATGAAAACCAAGGCCGGTGCGGCAAAGACTGTCGCGCGCAAGTCTGCTGCGAAGAGAGTTCCGCGGGGAAAGGTGACGGCGGCGAAGACTTACAGCGACATCCGCCGCCGGTACCAGGTCTACGACACCGCCGTCGAGCCCCAGCACGCCACTCGAGAGCAGATCGCGCGTGCTGCGGCGCTGGCGTCGTCGCGCTGAGGCGGCGAACCGACGGGGAGCAGGCGCAACCAGCGCACGGCCGCCGCGCGTTGCGGCCGATTTTTCCAGTGCGGGCTTCCGATCGGCCTGCAGACAGGCCGAGATGCCGGTGCGGCGCGGCGCAGCCAGGAACAAGCCGTTGTGCGCGTCGCCGAATACCGCTTGGCCTCGCAGCGTTGCGACAAACTCCCGGGCCAAGGCTTCACGCAGGGTGCGCGCCCTTGGTTGACAAACTTTGCCATTTGCCAACAATTGCGATATGCGCACCAAGACTCCCACCATGAACGTCTCTCTCACCGATGCCCTGCGGGAGGTGGTGGATGAGCGCCTGCGCTCCGGCCTGTACGGCAACGCCAGTGAGTACGTGCGGGAGCTGATCCGGCGCGACGAAGAGGCTGCCAGGCAGCTTCGGGCGCTCTACCAGGCCGGCATCGACAGCGGCGAATCGGTTCCGATGTCCGAGGGGGACTGGGCGGTGCTTCGCGCGGTGGCTCGCTCGTCTGCCACCGGGCGGACATGAAGCCGATACGCCGTCGCCCTGCCGCCATCGAAGACATGATTCGCCAAGTGGCCTACCGTCGCGCAGCGGCCGGTGAAGCGTCCGCGGCGACCTTGGTCGACGAGATGCAAGAGTGCCTGCAGTCGATTTCCGATGCGCCGGCCATCGGCTCTCGTCGCATCGGCCAGTTGCTTGGCGTACCTGAACTTCTGTGGAAGCGCGTGGGCAAGACCAAGCTCTGGTTCTGGTACGTTGAACAGCCTACCCACGTTGACGTGATCCGCCTGGTCAGCACCGACCAACTCCCACGTCAGGCCATGCTCCCGGACGATCTTCATTGACTGCCGCGCGCCAGGATGCAGATCCCTGCGCGGGTCAAGCCGGGTCAAGGGCGGGCATCGCCCGGCGCAGCGCACCCTTGAGGCGGCTTGGCCGGCGCTCACGCTGGCCAAGGGGCTGGCTTCAATTTTGAGGCCAGCCCCCGAGCCCGTCCGGCGGCGAGGGCTGCCCCGCCCCGCGGGGCGGGGTGAGGGGTGGGGCCGATGGCGATACGTCGCCATACCCAGGAAACGTTGATTTCCCTGGGTACCCTGCGCATGGCTGTGACCTCGCATCAGAAGGTCATCATGGGCGCGACAGGCGGCGCGCAAGCGCGGCAAGCCTGGGAGCACGCGTTGGGCGCCACTCGCCCACCGGCTCGATAGTGCGCGATACCCGAACCAGCCGAGGATGGTTGCGCGAGGCGCACCGACCTCATGCGCCGCCCGGCAGCGCTCGACGGCAAGGCGCAGCCGTCGCATGCGGCGGGCAGTCTCGTCGAATGCGACCTGCCGGCAGCCTCATGCCTGTCTCTCGCAAGAAGCTGAGCCGGTGCGCGGCACGACTTCATCCGCAGGGTCTTGCGATTGCCCATGCGAGGGTGGTCTTCGGGAACTTCGGGGAAGCCTGATGTGTGGATGCCGCTATCTGACTCCGTCAGCTACATTGCAGGTCGCATATTTCCAGCTAGGCACTCACAGTGCACGTCACACCCGAGCAGGGCCGCAATTGGCGAGACTGGTTGTTGTTGACCAGCATTCCCCTCGTGCGTGTTGGCGAGAACAAGGAAGTGTTGGCGTTCGGATCGGGGACGATGATCGACTTCAATGGTCGGCGCTTCATTGTGACAGCGCGGCACGTTGCAAAGATCGATTCGAAAGGATGGGCCGTCGTCGTGCAGCAGCATCCCGACGGAAACTTGGAGTACTACGAGCCCCAGGCCTTTGTGCATGTTGGAGAGGGGCGGCGTTCCAATCGGTCCCTACGCGTGCTCGATCTTTGCGTCGCGCAAGTCAGAGCGGACTTGGCAACTTGGTATGAATTCCGCACTCTGCGCGGGCTTTTCGACAAGCGTCCGCATCACGTCTTCGACGTTTCATCGCTTGCCGTTCCTGCGGAAGACCAGATCTATGGCTTCTCTGGTCGCGTCCGGACGGAGATGCACGGGCCGCAGACGTTTGCGTCCGAGATGACTGTTTTCCCTGGCCTGAAGTATTCTCGAACGGAGGAAGAAGAGCACGTCTTTTCGCTGCCGGTCGCACACCCGGGGCACCACGCCTTCCGCGGAAGTAGCGGTTCGCCCATGTGTGATTTCGCGCATCGCTTGGTGTCTATCGTGGTCCGGGGTGATGAGCGCGACAACGCCGTTCGCGGAGTGGATATTCAACGCATACTGCCCGCGCTGCATTTCTTGGCTTCGACTGCCGCGAGGTAAGACGATGAGGCGTAACGCGCTGCAACCGACGTGCCACGGCCGGCTTCGCCGTCTGCGGCTCGCGGGTGAACTCCAGTTGCGTTGACAGTCACCCTAGCGTTCGCGCGCTGGAACGTGTGATTCGACCGCCTTGTGGCCCGCCGCGGGCCGGACAATTGTCCAATCTCCTTCTCTGCCAAAGCATCGTCAAATGCGGACTCGCAACTGCGCTCGTTTGGTCATGGCTGTGCTGTGCATTCCATCCAGCGTGCTAGCTAACATGGTCGATGTGGGTACATCTCCCGGGATGCGCTTCTTCGTCGACAGTTCTACGGTTCAACTACAGGGCCCCCTGCGACGCTATCGCCTGGTGGGACAAGGAACGTATCCGGGAATGCCAACTTACTTCTCGGCCGAAGTGGGAGTCGACTGTGCCAACCGGACCCGTATCGAGTACGTGTCAACGTCCACAATGGGCGGTCTCACAAACACCACTTCGGCTGCAACATCTGACATGCGGGCCGTGTACGAAGGTACTCGGCAAGCACAGGAGCTCACGACTGTGTGCGCACTTCCGCCTGTTTCCGGGCCTGCCGTTCCAAGTCCGGTTCCTAGCACATTGCCAACACCGTCGTCGGTCCCGCAACCCGCGCGGCCTCGCACCAGGACAAGTGGGACGGCATTTGCGGTCACCGCTGACGGCGTTCTTGCTACAAATTACCACGTGGTAGATGACTGCAGCGGTATTGGCGCCAGAGTTGAGAACACACTCCGCCCGGTCACCATTCTTGCCCTCGACCCACAAGCCGATCTGGCACTGGTCAAGATTGAGGGGGTGACCACTATCCCATTGTCGATCTCGCCTCGTGCGCCCGAACTCGGCAGTAGTGTGATTGTTCTTGGTTACCCTCTGACCAGCGTTCTAGGCACAGATGTCCGCGTGACTTCTGGCATCGTCAGTTCTCTCAGTGGCGTCAGAGGCGAGCGGAAGAACATGCAGATATCTGCAGCAGTCCAGCCTGGCAATAGCGGCGGCCCGGTTTTGAACGAACGAGGAGAAGTTGTTGGGATCGTAGTAGCAAAGCTGGCTGATCGATTCGCCGCTGAGAACGTGAACTTCGCAGTGCGCGCCCCGCTGCTTCGTAGCCTTCTTGAGATCAACGCTATTGAGCCGCCAAGGCAAGTGGCCCCGACGACGTCGCATACGGTCTCTGAGGTAACGAGGCGGGGTGCAACGTCCACCTATCTTCTCTTATGCCAATAGTTCGCTTCGCTCCGCCCGATCAACGTCGCGAAACCTCTCAAGAAACTCCTCCCAAGTAGTTGATCCGCCGCTGGTTTTTCAAGCCGGCGCGGCGATCGGCACGACCTGGAGGCCGAGTTGCTGGGCGCGGCGATTGAGGTTGGCCACCACGCGCTGGCGATAGCGCTCCTCGTCGTAGGCCTGCCCACGATCAGTGTATTCCTCGACCTTGGTCAGGATTGCGTAGATCCGCCGCGCCAGCTTGTGCGCCGCGGCCGTCACCGCCTTGGGCTTGTCCATGTGACCTGCGCACAGCCGGCGGTAGCGCGCGCCCAGCGCCGTCTGGCTCGTGCGCAGAGCAGCCGCCGAAAGCTTCAAGGCCTGCGCGGCGCGTGAACCCGCCCTAGATTTCAAGCATGGCGCGACAGGCTCATGCGCTGATGCAGGATCCGCACGACTCCGATCTTGTCGCCGCCGCCCCGGTAGACGATGACATGCGAGCCGACCAGGTAGGCAAGATGCGTTGCCGGCAGGTCGTCGCGCTGGTGACCGGCCTCCGGCCTCTGCCCGATGGCCTGAAGCGCATCGTTGATCTTGTCGCGGTAGACGTGAAGTTGGGCCTTGCCCCAGGTCTCGCCCGTGTAGCGCAGGATGTCGATGAAGTCCTGCCGCGCGCGCGGCGAAAGGATGACCCGTCGCTGCCGCTCAGGGGAGGACATCAGGGTCCATCGGCGTGCCGCTGTTCATGCTGCCGAGTGCGGCTTCCGTAATGTCGTTCAGGGCCCTGGCGCTGTAGGGGATGCCCTCGCCACGGTCGAGCTGGTCGTCGCCCTGCTTGATGGCGGCGTGCCAGGCGGCCGCACGGCTCTCCTCGGCCTGCATCCGGCGGATGGCGTCGCGGATCACTTCGGTGGCGTTTCCGTAGAAGCCACTGCTCACCTTGCTCTTGATGAAGCCTTCCATCTCGGGCGAGAGGTTGACGTGCATGGTGGCTACCTCCAGTTCATCATGTACACAGAATATACATGCCATGGTCATCATACAAGGAAGAAGCCAGTGTAGCCGTCGGCTCTGGGCACTTGTGCGCTGCCTGGCGCTTCCTCTTGCGTAGCGGCATTTCCTTGCCACCGCGCAGCTGGTCCAGGTAGTCGGCCCAGGTCTGCAGCATTTCGCGTCGTTGCTCGACGAACTCGGTCCGGTTGTAGGCGCGGCCCAGGCTGTCGCGCACGGTGTGCGCCAGTTGCGCCTCGATCACGTCGGGGCTGTAGCCCAGCCGCTCGTGCAGCATCGTGCGCGCCGTCGCCCGGAAGCCGTGTCCCGTCACCTCGTCGGCCGAAAAACCCATCGCGCGCAGCGCCGCGTTGACCGTGTTCTCGCTCATTGCGCGGTCGTGGTGACGCTCACCCCGGAACACCATCTTGCCCTGCCCCGTCAGCGCATGCAGATCGCGAAACACCGCGATGGCCTGCCTCGGCAGCGGCACCAGATGCGGCGTGCCGTTCACCTTCTGGCGCAGCTCGCGCTTCATGCGCGCGGCCGGCACCGACCACAGGGCCGCGTCCAGATCGATCTCGGGCCATTCGGCGAAGCGCAGCTCGCCGGGGCGCAGCAGCAGCATCGGCGCCAGCTTCAGCGCCGCCCGCACCACCGGCGTGGCCGTGTAGTTGTCCATCGCCCGCAGCAGTTCACCCAGGCGCTTGGGCTCGACGATGGCCGGGAAGTGGCGCGGATTCGGCTGCCGCAACGCGTCCTTCAGATCGCCGGCCGGATTCCATCTCGCATGGCCGGTGGCCACGGCGTAGCGCAGCACCTGCCCCGAATCCTGCAGCGCGCGGTGCGCCGTCTCGATGACTCCGCGCGCCTCGATCCGCCGCATCACCTCCAGCAGCTGCGGCCCGGTGATGTCGCCGGCCGGGACCCGGCCGATGTACGGGAAGACATCCGCCTCCAGCCGCCCGATCACCCGGTCGCCGTAGCTCTTCGACCAGCCGTCACGCCGTACGGCAAACCACTCGCGGGCTACCGCCTCGAAGGTGCCCACCGCAGGCAGCCCCTGCTCCTGTCGAGCGGCGACCTCACGCTCCTTGGCGGCCATCTGGCGCTCGATCTTGCGCTGCCGGCTGGGGTCGAAGCCCTCGGCGAGCAGCTTGCGAGCAGCATCCGCTTTGCGCCGGGCGAGAGCGAGCGACGTGTCCGGGTAGGTACCCAGGCTCAGCGTGTTGCGCTTGCCCTGATAGCGGTAGTCCAGCCGCCAGGCATGCGATCCGCCCTTGGCGGACAGTAGCAGGAAGAGCCCGTCGCCATCGCTCAGACGGCTGCGCGGATCGCCCGGCTTGACCGCGCGGACAGTGGCTTCCGAGGGGATCAGATTGCGTGCCATGGAGTAACTCGGCTCTTTCGGCCCTCCGACAGGGCCGGTTACTGCCAAAGTTACTCCATGCCAGCGGGATCCGGAAGGCCCAGTTGCAACCGCCTGGAACAAGAAAAAAGCCCTAAGTCGTTGATAACTCAGGGCTTTTTGGCTGTTCCGAGACCTCTTGGGAGGTCCTGAAACTGAGGTTCTGGTGGCCTGGGGCGGAATCGAACCACCGACACGCGGATTTTCAGTCCGCTGCTCTACCAACTGAGCTACCAGGCCGAAGGCGGGGATTATAGCGACGGGCCTGCGCGGCTCTCTTGCATCCGGCCACGCCGCGCGCGGCTTCGCGCCTCAGCCGCGCTTGTTGCGCGTGAGGTCGACGCCGAGCTGCTTGAGCTTGCGGTAGAGGTGGGTGCGTTCGAGGCCGGTCTTCTCGGCAACGCGCGTCATGCTGCCGTTCTCGCGCGCGAGGTGGAACTCGAAGTAGCTCTTCTCGAACGCGTCGCGCGCCTCGCGCAGCGGCCGGTCGAGCGCGAAGCTCTGCTCGGGCAGCGGCCCGAGCGCAAGCGGCGCGAAGCTCGGGGCGGCGACCGCGCCGCCGATGCCGCCCGCCTCGCCCGCGCCGAGCGGCTCGAGCTGCACCGCGTTGCGCGCATCGGGCGGACGCGGCGCGGGCTTGGCGAGCCCCTGCTCGACGGCGCGCAGCAGTTTCTGCAGCGTGATCGGCTTCTCGAGGAAGGCCATCGCGCCGAATTTCGTCGCCTCGACCGCGGTGTCGATCGTGCCGTGGCCCGACATCATGATGACGGGCATCGTCAGCTGCCCCGAAGCGCCCCACTCCTTGAGCAGCGTGATGCCGTCGACGTCGGGCATCCAGATGTCGAGCAGCACGACATCGGGCCGCTCGCGCATCCGGTAGGCACGCGCCTGCGCCGCGTCCTCGGCGAGTTCGACGGTGTGTCCCTCGTCGGTCAGGATCTCGGAGAGCAGCGCCCGGATGCCGAGTTCGTCGTCGACGACAAGTACGTTGGCCATGGGCGGTCTCAGGCAGCGCCGGGCGGTCGGCCTGCGGCGATGCGTGGTGCTTGAAGGACGGTTCTTCGCATGCGAGGGATCACGTTACCACCCGCGGCGCAATCGCCGAAGCATGGGCTGCCGATCGCTCGGCCGGGGGGAAGTTCGAAAATGATAGCGAAACTTGCGCGCCGCGCGCGGCGCCGGGGCTCGACTCGTCTGCGTCCGCGGCGGCGGCCGGCGCGCCGAGGTTGCCGACGCGCACCCGCGCGCCGTGTTCGTCGGCGATCTTCTTGACGACCGCAAGGCCCAGACCGGTGCCCTTGGTCTTGGTCGTGACATACGGTTCGAAGGCACGCTTGAGTACCTTGTCGGCGAAGCCCGGACCGTTGTCGGTGACGACGAGGCGCACCGTGCGCAACGTGCCCTGCGCGTCGCGGTTCGCTTCGGTGCGCACGCACACGCGGCCGTCGTCGCGTTCGGTGACCGCATCGAGTGCGTTCTGCACCAGGTTGTGGACGACCTGGCGCAGCTGCGTCGCGTCGCCCTCGATGGCGGGCAGCCCGGGCGCGCACTCGGCGAGCAGCCGGCCCGACTCCTGCTCCGCCGCGTAGAGCGCGAGCACTTCGCCGACCAGCGCATTGAGGTCGAGCGGGTTCATCTGCGCCGCCGGCAATCGGGCATAGTCGCGGAACTCGTTGACGAGCGTCTTCATCGACTGCACCTGCTTGACGATCGTCTCGACCGAACGCGCGAGCATCGCCTGATCGGCGCCTTCGAGCTTCGGCCCGAGCCGGTGCGCGATGCGCTCGGCCGAGAGCTGGATCGGCGTCAGCGGATTCTTGATCTCGTGCGCCAGGCGGCGCGCCACCTCGCTCCACGCCTCGGCGCGCTGCGCGGAGACGAGTTCGGTGATGTCGTCGAAGACCATCAGCCGCGCCTCGTGTGGCATCGCCGCGCCGCGCACGAGCAGCGTGAGCTTGTCGCGCTCGGGCGCGGTCTGCAATTCGAACGCGTCCTGCCACTGGCTGCGCTCGCCGGGTTCGCGGCCCGCGCCCTGCGCCTCGAAGCGGCGCGTCACTTCGCCGGCGAAGGTCTCGAGGCCGGCCACGTCGGCAAGCCGCCGCCCCTTGTAGGCCGACAGCGGCAGGCGCAGGATGCGCGTCGCGCCCGGGTTCACGGTATCGATGCGGCCGTCGCGGTCGAAGACGATCACGCCAGCGGTCAGGTTGTCGAGGATGGTCTGCAGGTTGGCACGCGCGCTTTCGAGCTGGGCGACGCTGCGCTGCACCAGCGTGCGCGCGTCGTGCAGCTGGCCGGTCATGTCGGCAAACGATCGCGTCAGGCCGCCGAGCTCGTCGCGCGACGCGAAGACCGGCTTCGGGGTAAGGTCGCCCTGCGCGACCTGGCGCACGCCGTCGGCGAGCATCAGCAGCGGCTGCGCGATCTGGTTGCCGATCGCGACGGCGAGCAGCAGCGCGCCGAAGACGGACAGGATCAGCGCCAGCGTCAAGGTGCCGATATACATGCGCTTCAGGCCGTCGCGGGCGAGCGCGCGCTGCTGGTATTCGCTGTACGCGGCCTGCACCGCGAGCGCGTTGGCGGCGAGGGTGGGCGGCACGGCCTGCGTGACCATCAGAAAGCGATCCTGCGCGTCGAGCGCGAAATCGTTGCTCGGGATCGTGGCCAGCGCTCGGACGTGCGTCAGGTTCGGCGTCGCGACGCCGGCATCGTTCTCCAGCCCTTCGAGGCGGCTCGCGACGCGCGAACTGCGCGCCTCGCGCAACAGGGCCGGGGCCGGCCGGCCCGGCGCGAGCGACTCGGCGTTGCTGCCTGCGGCGAGCCTCACCTGGCCGCTGGCGTCGACGATCGCCACGTCGCGCGCCGACAGCTGCTCGCGCAGGCGCTCCAGCGCGAGCGGCGGCAGCGTCGGGCCGGCGTCGCCGAGGCGTTCGGCGGCGGCGAGCGTCTTCGCTCCCAGATCCCTGACCTGCGCATCGAGCGTCGCGCGGCCGAGCGCGAGGCCGGCATCGAGCGCGCCCTCGACCTTGACGTCGAACCAGCTCTCGATGCTGCGCGAGACGAATTGGTAGGACACGGTATAGATCAGCACCCCGGGGACGACGCCGACGAAGGCGATCGTCCCGGCCAGCCGCAGCAGCATGCGGCTGCCGAACATGCCGCCGCGCACGCGCAGCAGCAGGCGAACGACGGCGACGACGATGACGAGCGTCAGCAGCACCGCGACCACCACGTTGACCCAGAGCAGCCACTCGAAGTGGCGTTCGTACGCGGCGCGGTTGCCGGTCGCGATCGAAAGCAGGAAGAACAGCACCATCGCCGCGCCGGTGAGCGCGACCAGCGCGATGATCCAGCCCCAGCGGTTCTGCTTCGTCATCGGTCTGCGTCGCGGCACCCGCTGCCGCACCGGGCCGCCACGGGGAGCGTGGGCGCCGGCATGTCTATTCGAGCCGCTGGGTGCGCTCGACCGAGAGCGACCACGCGGTCTCGCCGCCGATGCCGATCTGCATCGGGCGCGGCAGCATGCTGGTATTGAGGCGGAATGCGAATTCGACGTAGTAGCTGGCGTCGCCCTCGAGTTGCGTCGCGTCGGCGATCTTCCAGCGCGAGCGCCGGCGCATCGAATCGAGCGCCTCGTCGAGGGTGTCGAAATTCTGGTTCAGCCCGCCGGTGCCGACGCGGTAGGTGCGGGTCAGCGGCTGGTAGCTCAGCCGCCAGCTGAGCGTGGCATTCGCGACGCGCTTGTCGCGCCAGTACCAGCGCGACTGCAAGAGCGCGGCCTGCGCCTCGAAGTGCAGCGGCACGCCGCGCTGCAGCGCATTCTCGACGCTCGGCGGCAGCTCGAAATTGGCGACGTAGCTGAGCAGCACGGCGTCGTCCTCGCGCACCACGCTGAAGCTGGCGAGCTCGACCGCGTCGGCGTGCGCCGCGCGCGGCCACAGCGTCAGCAGCACGGCCAGCCACAGGCAGGCCGCGAGCCAGGCGGCGCAGCGCGCGGCACCAGCCGTGCCGCAGCCGGCTTGCGCAGGCGGCGGCGCGGCGATGGCGGGAGGGCGAAGGTTCAGTGGTCGGCCTTTTCGATCAGCGCATAGAAGAAGCCGTCGGACGCGGCTTGCGCCAGGTCGGCCGCGCCGGCATCCGCATTGTCGGCCAGCCCCGGCAGATGGCCCGGTGCAGGCAGCCGCCGCGCGCCGCCTGTCTGGCCCTGGCGTTGCAAAAATGCGTCGATCACCGCCTCGCCCTCGGCCCTGAATACCGAGCAGGTGCAATACAGCAACCGTCCGCCTCTCGCGAGCAGCGGCCACAGCGCGTCGAGCAGCCGCGCCTGGGTGCGCGCGAGGGCCGCGATGTCGCCCGCGCGGCGCAGCCAGCGCACGTCGGGATGGCGGCGCACGACGCCCGAAGCGCTGCACGGCGCGTCGAGCAGGATGGCGTCGAATGCCTGGCCGTCCCACCACGCCGCGGGGTCGCCCGCATCGCCCGCCAGCAGGCGCGCCTGCAGCCCGAGCCGGGCCAGGTTCTCGGCCACGCGCGCGAGGCGCGCCGCATCGTGGTCGAGGGCGAGCAGGTCCAGATCGGCGAGCTCGAGCAGATGCGCCGTCTTGCCGCCCGGCGCGGCGCAGGCGTCGAGCACGCGCGCCCCGGGCGGCAAGCCGGCGCCGATCAGCAGCGGCGCGGCGCGTTGCGCGGCGGCATCCTGGACCGACAGCTCGCCTTCGGCGAAGCCCGCAATGCGCTGCACCGCAAGCGGCCGGTCGAGAACCAGCGTGTGGCTGCCCAGCGCCCGTGCGGCGATGCCATGCGCCGCGAGGCGGGCGACGGCGCCAGCCGCATCGCCACGCCGCGCATTCGCGCGCAGCGTCATCGGCGGGTGCCGGTTGTCGGCTTCGAGCATATGCTGCCAGTGCGCCGGCCAGTCGGCGCGCAGCTGCTTCACCCACCAGGCGGGATGATTCCAGCGCGCCTCGGCGTCGGCGCCGGGCGCCGTCAGCGCGACGACGAGCGCTTCGCGCTCGCGCACGAAGCGGCGCAGGACGGCGTTCACGAATGCGCCGCCGTCACGCGCCCCGCGCTCGCGCGCGGCACGCACCGCCTGGTCGACCAGCACATGATCGGCATAGGGCGGCGCGCCCGGCGGCCACAGCAGCGCCAGCGCGCACGTCAGCAGGGCGTCGATCTTCGGCGGCGGCGTGCGCGGCGCGAGCCGCTTGCGGACCGCCTGCGCACTGCCCAGCCAGCGCAGCACGTGAAACGCGAGCGCCTGCGTGCCCGGCCGGGCATCACCCGGGCAGGCGGCGAGTGCGGCATCGAGCGAACGGCCGGCGCGAACCGCCTGCAGCGCGTCGGCCGCATGGCCAAGCAGGCGCGCCAGCGGCAGCGAGTTCGGCGCGTCGGCAGGGGCGGCACTCACCCTGCACAGTCTACGGCCGGGCTCGACCACGGCCGCGCGTGCCGGCGCGCTGCGGTACGCTCGCGACTGTGTCCACTGCGGAGCGCTCCATGCCTGCCCAATCCCCCGGCGCGACCGCCCCTCGCGCGGTGCGCAGCGACGAGGAACTCGCGCGCCTGCCGGCGTCCGAGCGCATCCGCTACCGGCTGATCGGCGCCGATTGCCGCTATCACGCGAACGACAATATCTCGGCCTTCATCCGCGAAGGCGAACTCGACGAGCTGCGCGCCGAGGTCGAGGCGCGCATGCAGGAGGTGCTCGAGGCGCTCGTGATCGATACCGACAGCGACCACAATACGAACGAGACGGCGCAGCGCGTGGCCAAGATGTTCCTCACCGAGGTCTTCCGCGGGCGCTACGTGCCGATCCCGGCGGTCACCGAGTTCCCGAACGTCTCGCGCCTGAACGAGCTGATGATCGTCGGCCCGGTGAAGGTGCGCAGTGCCTGCTCGCACCACCTGTGCCCGATCCTCGGCAAGGTCTGGATCGGCTTGCTGCCCAACGAGCATTCGAACCTGATCGGGCTGTCCAAATACAACCGGATCTGCGAATGGATCATGACCCGGCCGCAGATCCAGGAAGAGGCGGTGACGATGCTCGCCAACGAACTGCAGCGCCGCGTCAAGCCCGACGGCCTGGCGATCGTGATGGAGGCGGATCACTTCTGCACCCAGTGGCGAGGCATCAAGGACGACGAGTCGATGATGACCAACAGCGTGATGCGCGGCGCCTTCCTGAAGGATGCCAACCTGCGGCGCGAGTTCCTGTCGCTGCTGAGCAAGAAGAGCTAGGAGAGAGCCATGCTGGTACGCCTGCTGTATGCGAGCCGCGCCGCGGACGCTTTCGATGCCGACGCGCTGAACGAGATCCTCAGGCAGTCCAAGCGCAACAACAAGGAGCACGGCGTGACCGGCCTGCTGTGCTATTCGGGCAACCTCTTCATGCAGGTGCTCGAGGGCGGGCGTGGCGCGGTGAACCGGATCTACAACCGCATCGTGTCGGACCCCCGGCACACCGACGTCGAGCTGCTGAGCTACGAGGAGATCGACGAGCGGCGCTTCGCCGGCTGGTCGATGGGGCAGGTCGAGGCCTCGCAGCTCAACGCGGCCCTGCTGCTGAAATATTCGGAGACAGCCACGCTCGATCCGTATGCGGTATCGGGCAAGGTATCGATGGCGCTGTTCGACGAGCTCGTAGTCACGGCCTCGGTCTGCGGCTCGCGCTAGCCCGTCTTTCTCAACTGGCGCCCGACACCTCCGCCAAGTCGTTGATTCATATGGCGCCGAC
>JACSRM010000423.1 GCA_014879745.1 Burkholderiaceae bacterium
CGGCCTGCTGCACATGGAGATCGTGCAGGAGCGGCTCGAGCGCGAGTTCGACCAGGACCTGATCACGACGGCGCCGTCGGTCGTCTACCAGGTCGAGCTGAACAACGGCGAGCTGATCGAAGTCGAGAACCCGTCGAAGATGCCCGACATGGGGCGCATCCGCGAGATCCGCGAGCCGATCGTCACGATGCAGCTCTACATGCCGCAGGACTACGTCGGCCCGGTGATGACGCTCGCGAACCAGAAGCGCGGCGTGCAGCTCAACATGGCGTATCACGGCCGCCAAGTGCTGCTGACCTACGATATGCCGCTGGCCGAGATCGTGCTCGACTTCTTCGACAAGTTGAAGAGCGTCAGCCGCGGCTACGCGTCGATGGACTACGAGTTCAAGGAGTACCGCGCCGCCGACGTCGTCAAGGTCGACATCCTGTTGAACGGCGACAAGGTCGATGCGCTGTCGATCATCGTCCACCGCGCCCAGAGCCAGTTCCGCAGCCGCGCCGTCGTCGCCAAGATGCGCGAGCTGATCGCCCGCCAGCAGTACGACGTCGCGATCCAGGCCGCGATCGGGGCCAACATCATCGCGCGTGAGACAATCAAGGCTCTGCGCAAGAACGTCATCGCCAAATGCTACGGCGGCGACATCACCCGCAAGCGCAAGCTGCTCGAGAAGCAGAAGGCCGGCAAGAAGCGGATGAAGCAGATCGGCACCGTCGAGGTGCCGCAGGAAGCCTTCCTGGCCATACTTCAAGTGGACGAGTGAACTGCCGATGGGCGCATTGACCGGAGTGCTTTACGCCCTGTTGGGCTTGTTTCTCGGCGGTTGGTACCTCGGTTACTGGAGCGGCAACTTCGCGCTGCTGCTGTTCGTGCTGAGCGTCGTCACCTTCTGTTACTGGCTCGCCGAGCGCCTGGTCTTCCTGCCGCGCCGCAAGGCCGCCGCGGCCGCGCTCGAGGTGCAGGATGCCGAGCGGCGCGCCAAGCTCGGGCAACTCGGCATCGCCAAGGTCGACGGCGACCTGGATGGCGCCAGGCGCGCGGTGCTCGCCCAGCCCTGGTGGCTGGATTGGACGGCGGGGCTCTTTCCCGTCATCCTCGCCGTCTTCCTGCTGCGCTCGTTCCTGTTCGAGCCGTTCAAGATTCCGTCCGGCTCGATGATCCCGACCTTGATGGTCGGCGACCTCATCCTCGTCAACAAATATCACTACGGCGTGCGTCTGCCGGTGATCAACAAGCTCGTCATCCCGAATCACACGCCGCAGCGCGGCGACGTGATGGTATTTCGCTATCCGCGCGACCCGAGCGTCGACTACATCAAGCGCGTCATCGGCGTGCCGGGGGACGTGATCAGCTACCGCTCGCAGCAGCTGTACGTGAACGGCGAGCGCGTGCCGACCACGCCGATGCCCGAGTTCTACGACGAGGACAGCATGCGCTACGTGCCGCAATTCAAGGAACAGCTCGGAAATGCCGATCACCGGATTCTCGTGAATCCGAAACTGCAGCCGTTCTACGGCGCGGACGATCAGCGCCCGGCGCTGGTTCGCGAGAATTGCACTTACAACGTCGAAGGGCTGACCTGCAAGATCCCGCCCGGACACTACTTCATGATGGGCGACAACCGTGACAACTCACAGGACTCGCGCTACTGGGGATTCGTGCCGGACGAGAACATCGTCGGCAAGGCATTCTTCGTCTGGATGAATTTCAGCGACCTGTCGCGCATCGGCCCGTTTCACTGAGCGGCGCCGGTCCGGCGGGCCGCATCGACAACAAGGGGCATCGACGCATGGCACGAGATTCAGTATCGCCACGCCGGCAGCGCGGCATCACGTTGCTCGGGCTCCTGATGTGGGCCATCATCATCGGCATGCTGGCGCTCGTGGCGCTGCGCGTGTTGCCGACCGTCAACGAGTACCTTACGATCCAGCGCGCGGTCAACCGCGTCGCGGACGAGGGTCTTTCGACCGTTCCGGAAATCCGCGCCGCGTTCGAACGCCAGAAGGAGATCGAATATTCGATCACGTCCATCGGCGGACAGGATCTGAAGATCACGAAGGAAGACGACAAGGTCGTGATTCGCTTTGCCTACGAGAAGGAGATCGAGCTCGTGAGCCCGGTCTACCTGCTGATCAAATATTCCGGCAGCTCGAAAGGAGCGTCGCAGTGACGGGCGGCTAGCGGTGTCGGACGCAAGGCTCGAATCGCTGCAGCAACGCATCGGCTACCGTTTCGCGCAGCCCGGTCTGCTGGCGCGTGCGCTCACCCACCGCAGCTTCGGCGCCGACCACAACGAACGGCTCGAATTCCTCGGCGACGCGATCCTGAGCGCCGCGATCTCCGGCCTTCTGTTCGAGCGCTTCTCGGGCTCCGACGAGGGCGACCTGACGCGCGTTCGCGCGCACCTCGTGCGCGAGGACAGCCTGCACCGCGTCGCGCTCGAACTCGGACTGCCCGAGGTCCTGCGCCTCAGCGAGGGCGAAGCGCGCGGCGGCGGCGCGCAGCGGCCGTCGATCCTCGCCGATGCGCTCGAGGCGCTGATCGGCGCCATCTACATCGAGGGCGGCTTCGATCAGGCGCAGGCGCTGGTGCGCCGATTGTTCGGCGACCTGATCACGACGACCGAAGTCGATTCGTGGACCAAGGACGCGAAGACCGAACTGCAGGAATGGCTGCAGGCACGGCGCCTGCCGGTTCCCGGATACCGGATTCTCGCGACCCGCGGCCAGGCCCATGCGCAGACCTTCGAGGTCGAATGCACGGCCGCCGCGCTCGGCCTGTCGCAGCGCGGCGAGGGCCGCTCGCGCCGCCAGGCCGAACAGGAGGCCGCGCGGCGCATGCTCGACCTGCTCAAGGCGAGCGACACGCCGGGCGGGCCGCTGCGCAATTGATCGCGCCTCGATGACAGAACCCGCGCCGCCGGCCGACCGCCCGGCACCGCGCTGCGGGCTGGTCGCGATCGTCGGCCGGCCCAACGTCGGCAAATCGACGCTGCTCAATGCGCTCGTCGGCCAGAAGGTCAGCATCACCTCGCGCAAGGCGCAGACGACGCGCCACCGCATCACCGGCATCCGCACGCAGGGCGAGAGCCAGTTCGTCTTCGTCGATACGCCGGGCTTCCAGACCCAGCACGGTGCGGCGCTCAACCGCACCCTCAACCGCACCGTCAAGGGTGTGCTGGCGGACGTCGATGCCGTGCTGTTCGTCGTCGAGGCCGGCCGCTTCACGCTCGACGATGCGAAGGTGCTCGCCCTGATGCCGGCGCCTGGCGACGGCGCGCGGCCGGTGATCCTCGTCGCCAACAAGCTCGATGCGGTGCGGCGTCGCGCCGAGATCGCACCCTGGCTGCGCGGCATGCAGGAGCGCTATCCGTTCGCCGAATTCGTTCCGCTTTGCGCTCGCAAGCCAGAGGACGCGCAGCGCCTGCTCGCGATCGTCGCCCCCTATCTGCCGGCGCAAGCCTGGCTGCACGAGGAGGAGGCGCTGACCGACCGCAGCGAGCGCTTCCTGGCGAGCGAACTGATCCGCGAGAAGCTCTTTCGCCTGACCGGCGACGAGTTGCCGTACACCTCGACCGTCGTCATCGACAAATTCGAGGAGGAGGCGCAGGGCGCGCTGCGCCGGATCGCGGCGACGATCGTCGTCGAGCGCGAGGCGCACAAGGGCATCGTCATCGGCGCCGGCGGCGAGCGGCTCAAGCGCATCGGCGCGCAGGCGCGCGGCGACCTCGAGGCCTTGCTCGGCGGCAAGGTCTTTCTCGAACTCTGGGTCAAGGTGCGCTCGGGCTGGGCCGACGACGAAGCGCATCTGCGCAGCTACGGCTACGAATAGCCTCGCGCGCGGCAAGCACGAGAACCCCATGGCCCCGCGCGCAGTGCGATCGCCGCCGCAACTGCAATCCTATGTGCTGCACCGCTACGACTGGAGCGAGTCGAGCCTGATCCTCGACCTCTTCACACGCGAGCAGGGGCGGCTCGCCGTCGCTGCCAAAGGCGCGAAGCGGCCGTATTCGCAGCTGCGCGCCGTGCTGTTGCCGTTTCAGCAGGTGCAGGTCGCGCTGTCGCGGCCGCGGCGCGGCGCCGAAGACGACGCGCCGCCCGAGGTGCAGACGCTGCGCGGCGCCGAATGGGCGGGCGGCGCGGCGATGCTGACCGGCGCCGCGCTGTTCGCCGGATTTCACTGCAACGAACTGCTGATGAAGCTGCTCGCGCGCGGCGACCCGCATCCGCTGCTGTTCGATGCCTATGCACAGACGCTGCCCGAACTCGCTTGCGCCGACGATGCAGCGGTGCAGGCGGCGCTGCGCGCGTTCGAACTCGTGCTGCTGCGCGAGATCGGCCTGCTGCCGGACCTCGGCCTCGTCACCGCGACGCAGCGCGCGCTGCGCGAAGACGGCTCGTTCGCGCTGCGGCCGGACGCTGGCGTCGTGCAAGCCGGCGCCGGCGATCCCGGCCTGCCCGGCGGCGTGCTGATCGCCGCCCAGGCCGCGCTCGATGTCGGTTCGCTGCCTGCGCTGCGCGAGGTCTGCGCCGCCGCGTTGCCCGGCTTCAAGGCGACGCTGCGTACCTTGCTTGCCTATCATCTGGGCACGCCGCTGCTTCGCACGCGCCAGGTGATGCTCGATCTCCAAGTGCTATGAACCCTCTCGTCACGACCGGCCTCGGCCGCCACGGCGGCGCGACCGCGCTGTCGGTCAACCTGAACCTCGTCGCGATGATGCGCAACCGGCGCGAGCTCGGCATCCCGAGCGTCAGCTTCGCCGCG
>JACSRM010000388.1 GCA_014879745.1 Burkholderiaceae bacterium
GACTTGCGAGCAGCGCATCGGATGCGAAGACGATCTGCCCCGCCGCCCACTGCAGCCACGGCACAGCGGAGACGGCGAGCGTGACCCTCGCCGCCGCAGGCCATGTGATCCCGCCGGCGCCGCGCGCGGCGCGCAGCGCGCTCGCCCCTACCAGCGCCACACCCAGCGCCGCCAACCACTGCTGCTGGAATGACACCCAAGGCGGGTAGTGGCCGGGCAGCAGCAGCCCGAGGCACAGGGCGACAAGTCCCAAGAGCAGCATGAAACGAAACAGGTGAGGCCCAGACAAAAACGGAAAAGGGCGCCCCGCAGAGCGCCCTTGGTTCAGGCCAGACGTAAGACTACTTGCACGAACCCGGCAGGATCTTCGAGATCGTGCTGTTCCCCGGAGTGCACTTCCATCCGGCCACTTGCTTTCCGGCGTCGGTCGCAACGGCCATCGGCGTGCTCAACGCCGTGTCGGAATACGGCGTGAGGATGACAGTGGCGGGGCTACCGAGGTCAGCCGCATCGAATCCTTGAGCGGTCACGGTGACAACGCCATTCACGTCCGTCGCAACGCTGGCGACATACTTCGAGGTCGCGGACGCGCTTTCGCAGCCCCAGCCGCCAGCGCCCGGGCCGGAAGCACCCGACATCGACTGATAGACCTCCGTGATAGCCGTGCGGCAGCCCGACGCCGCGAGGATCACTTCCGACATCTTCGCCTTCTTCGTGTACTGCTGGTACGCCGGCAGCGCGACGGCGGCCAAGATGCCGATGATCGCGACGACGATCATCAACTCGATCAGGGTGAAACCTTGTTGAACTCGCTTCATGGTGAGATGCTCCTTGTGGAGTGGGGGTTGAGACACGACCCCCATGAATGCAGGGGCCGTGCCAGCCCCTTTCCCCCCGTTCCGGCGTGAAATCCTGCCGCTAGATGACGAATCCGGTCACATCCGGCCGCCGGCAAGGGCCGTGGCAGGCGGGATGGGCGACAAATTTCGTCACTTGCCTTGCGCGGGTGCCTGCATCGCCAGGCGCCGGACCCGTCGCCACAAGCCGACCCTGCGGCGTGCGCAGATCAGATGTGGGTAGCCGCGGAGCGAGCGTCGGCAGTTCCGTATTGCAGTAGCTACAATAATCTGTGCGAATCGAGTTCGATCCTGCGAAGGATGAAGCCAATCTGGCCAAGCATGGTGTGTCCCTGGCTTTGGCAGCCGAACTCGATCGGGAAGCTGCATTGGTGTGGTTCGACACCCGCTTCGAGTATGGCGAACTGCGAATGATCGCCCTCGCGCCGAAGATCGAGACCCTGTACTACGCAGCGTTCGCGGACCGTGGCGATGCGCGAAGGATCATCAGCCTGCGCCGAGCCAACCGACGTGAGGTGAAACACTATGTCCAAAGTCTCTAGACATCCATCCATCGTCGCGCCTACGGTGGTGGAGGACCGCGCCATCAACGCGGCGGCCAAGGCCGATCCCGACGCTCAGCCGCTGACCGCGGAGCAGTTGAAGGCGATGGTTCCGATGCGAAGCCTTCGCGGCCGCCCGAAGTCGGCCCATCCGAAGCAACTCGTCTCGGTGCGCTACAGCGCCGAAGTCCTGGCCTACTTCAAGGCGACGGGCGAAGGCTGGCAGTCGCGGATGGACGGCGTGCTTCGCGAGTACGTCGCGCGCCAATCGCGGCGAACATAGGCGACGCGCTGGCGGCGAGTTGACCAGCTGGCGAAGCACGTGGGGGATTCGCGCGCGGCGAAGTCAACATGCCTTATCTGGGCATGCCCAGATGAACCAGGATGGCGTCTTCCACCCGGCGCATGTCGGCCTTCGACAGTTCACCGAGTTGGCTCTTCAATCGGGCCTTGTCCGCCGCCATGATCTGGTCGGCCATCGCCTTGCCGGGCTTGCCGGAGATCGTGATCAAGGCCTCGCCCGGGTAGTGGCGCGCGGTGTTGCCGGTCAGCGGTACGACGACCACGCGCGCCAGATGCCGGTTGGCGGCGTTGTTGCTGACAACGACAGCGGGGCGCGTTTTGCAAATCTCGCTTCCGATACCCGGGTCGAACTCCACCCTCCAGACGTCACCGCGCTTCATCGGCCATGTCGGGTGCAACCGCGTTGCACCACTGAAGTGCTTCCGCCTCGCGCACCTCATCGGCGGCCATGGCCTGGTAACCGGCGTGCAGCGCCGTATCGAGAACGTGCGGCCTGAGCAAGTCCTCGATGAACTGGCTCATGCGCCTCTTTCCTATCGTCCGGTAGAGCCCCTCGTAGACCGCTTCGTCGATCGTGATGGTCATTCGCTTGTGCATCGCAACCTCCGCAAACACGTTATATGCACAACGCATTTTGGCGTCGAGGCGGTGGCAGGGTGGTGCGCCTTTTTCAGCCCAGCCGCATCACCTGCCCCGCCGCCAGCGGCCGGATGCGATGCGGCGTCTCGATGCGGGCGATCTCGCCCATCACGGCGTCGAGTTCGCCCGGCTTGACGTGGGTGATGTAGACGTCGACGCAGGCGTTCAGCGGCGCACCGAGCGCGGCAAGCTCGGCGCCGAGCGTCGCCGGGCAGAGGTGGCGGCTGATACCGGCGAGCGCGCGCTCGGCGTTGCCGAAGGCGGCCTCGATGACGAGTTGTTCGACGCGCAGGCTTTGCAGGCGCTGCCACAGCAGCGGGTTCGGGCCGGTGTCGCCGGTGAAGACCCACCAGCCACCGGCGTCGTCGCCGCCCGCGCCGCCCTGCACCGCGAACCCGGCGGCGGGCACGGTGTGCAGCGCGCACAGCACCTCGATCGTCTTGCCGCCGAGCACGAGGCGGTCGCCGTGTTCGAACGGCACGAATTCGAGCGCGGGGTGTTCGGCGCTCGGCAGGCGCGTGAAGTCGGGCCAGATGACGCCGTTGAAGATGTGATCGCGCAGCGCGGCGAGCGTCGGCGCGAGGGCGTGGACCTGGATCGGCGGGCGTCCGGCGGCCTGGCGCTGCGCGAGCACGCTGTCGGCGAGCAGCGCGATCGCGAGCACATGGTCGAGGTGCGAGTGGCTGAGCAGGATGTGGTCGATGCGCGCGAGCTCGGCCAGCGTGAGGTCGCCGACGCCGGTGCCGGCGTCGATCAGCACGTCGTCGCCGATCAGGAACGCGGTGGTGCGGCTGCCGGCGGCGATCGCCCCCGAGCAGCCGAGGACGCGGATCGAAAGCGGAGGCGGCGCGGTCGGTGCCGGCGCGTGGGAGTCGGGCGTCATCGGATCGGGGCAGGGGATCGGGCTGGCGCGCTGCGACACGGACGTGACGCACGGCCCGGACGGCATGATGCGGCCGGCGCGCTTGCGGGGCAAGCGGCGGATGTGGCGTTCGCGGCGCGTTCGGCGCCGCGGGCTCACGCCGCGGCTCGCGGCGTGAAAGGCGTCACGCGGCGCACGCGCTGCGGCGTCGGCCTTGCGCAAACGCCATCTTCGGGCAAGGACGTCCGATCAAGGCGCAATGCGCAACCCTTGCCCGGGCGAGCATCTGCAACGCCGAGCGGGCGGCCTGGCGCGTCACGAGCGCGGGTGCAGGAATCACGGACGCTCAGTCCCGCAGTAGTTCGAGCCGCAGCCCGGCGAAACGCTCGAAATCGCGGTCGAACGAAACGAGGGTCGCTCCGTGCTCGATCGCCAGTGCGGCGAGGTGGGCATCGTGGGTCAGGTTGCCGGCGACGCCTGCGCCGACCAGCAGGCGCCGCAGGATCGGCCAGTGTCGTGGCGTGGCTTCGAGCAGCCGGGCATGCGGTGCGGCGAGCCAGTCGTCCACGACGCCGAGGGCATCCTCCGTTTCCAGGGGTCGTGCCAGGATGCCGCGGCGCGTCGCGAGCCGCACGAAACCGACCAACGCCAGCCACGCGAAGCCGAGCCCGGCATCGTCCGAAAGACCTTCTTCCACGGTGGCGCGCGCGACCGTATGTTCGCGGCTGTCCGCGTTCACGGCATGGAGCAAGACGTTGGTGTCGACGAGCTTCATGCGCCGCCGTGCCGGCGCCGCTGCGTGCGCTCGAGGAGCTCCGTGTCCTCGAGTACGCCGGCCAGCGCATTGGCGTGGGTCAGTTCCACCAGCGGCCGGCCCATCTTGAAGCTGCGCTGCACGAATCGCCCTGTCTTGGCGGCGGCGGGCTGGCGCAGGCCGGCCCTCACCGCGTCGTTCAAGGTCTCCTTGAACGAGCGATCCTGCTCACGCATGGCCCGCTTCAGCAGCGCTTGGACATCGGAATCGAGGGTGACGGTGGTACGCACGACATCATGATAGCAACGAGGGGCTGTCAAGATGCACGCGGCAGCGTCGCGCGGTTCGAGCCTGCCGGATCTTTCGGGCTCGCCGTTTACAGCCGAACCCTGGATCAGCCCTGCACGAACTGCATCTGCGTGCCTGCGAGTTCGATCACGTCGCCGTTGCGCAGCGGCACGGTCTCGCCGACGAGCGGATTGCCGTTCACGCTCGGGCGGTTCGCGCCTTCGACGTGGGCGAAGACGTAGCCGGTCGGGCGGCGCGTGATCGAGGCGACCTGCACGCCGGGCTTGCCGACCGTCGTCACGACCTTGGTGAGCGTCACCTCGCGGCCGGCCGCGGCGCCGTTGAGCACCTTGATGACGGCCGCCGTCTCGGGGCCGCCCAAGCCGCCGAAGTCCGACATCGCCGGCGCGGCGGCGGGGCGCGCCGCGACCGGCGCCGTGGCACCCGGCTTCAAGATCATCGTGCGCTCGTAGTCGGTGCCCTCGTCGATCATGTACTTGATCTTGTA
>JACSRM010000244.1 GCA_014879745.1 Burkholderiaceae bacterium
GCCGCTGGGCGTATAGCGCACCTCGGGGTCGCGGCCGAGATTGCCGATGAGGATGACTTTGTTGATCGAGGCCATGGCTGTCTCCGGGCTTGCGTTCGATACGGGAGAACGATGATAGCGGCGCGCACTTCGTACCCGCTGAAGCCTGCGTTCGGAGGTTTTCAACTCGCGCGCGCCGCGGGCGGCCCAGAATCGAATCCAGCCGGCGCGCTCCGCGCCGCACAGGTTCACGCATCGACTCGGGAGATCGGCATGGCAAAGGTTCTGGTCCTCTACTACAGCAGCTACGGTCATATCGAGACCATGGCGTCGGCGATCGCCGAGGGTGCCCGTTCGGCGGGCGCCGAAGTCACAGTCAAGCGGGTGCCGGAACTGGTGCCGCGCGAGGTGGCGGAGCAATCGCACTTCAAGCTCGACCAGGCAGCGCCGGTCGCGACCGTCGACGAGCTGCCGTCGTATGACGCGATCGTCTTCGGCACGCCGACGCGCTTTGGCAACATGACGGCGCAGATGAAGAATTTTCTCGACCAGACCGGCGCGCTGTGGGCCGGCGGCAAGCTGGTCGGCAAGGTCGGCTCGGTGTTCACGTCGAGCGCGACGCAGCACGGCGGCCAGGAGAGCACGATCCTGTCGACGCACATCGTGCTGCTGCACCACGGCATGGTCGTCGTCGGGCTGCCCTACACGTTTGCAGGGCAGATGATCCAGGGCGAGGTCAGCGGCGGCAGCCCGTACGGCGCATCGACGATCGCGGCCGGCGACGGCTCGCGCCAGCCGTCCGAGAACGAACTCGCCGGCGCGCGTTTCCAGGGCCGTCACGTGGCCGAAATCGCCGCCCGGATGGCGCGCGCCTGATCGCGCGCGCGGGCGCTGCGCGGGGGTTCAGCCGAGCCGCATCGTATTGCGGCCCGCGCCCTTGGCGCGATAGAGCGCGCTGTCGGCGCGGCGCACGATATCGTCGACCGCTTCGTCGCGGTCGCCGAAAAGCGTCGCCCCCAGGCTGGCGGTGCGGGCGCCGCCGACGGCTTCGGCCGGCCGCGCCAGTGCGGCGAGGATCTTCTCGCCGACGCCCTGCGCCTGCAGCGTGGCGGGCTCGCGACCGCTCTCGAAGTCGGCCAGCAGGATCACGAACTCGTCGCCGCCGAAGCGGGCCACCGTATCGACCGCCCGCACACAGCCGCGCAGCCGCTCGGCGACGGCGCGCAGCAGGCGGTCGCCCGCCGCATGGCCCTGGCGGTCGTTGATGGCCTTGAAGTCGTCGAGGTCGAGGTAGAAGAGCGCATTCAGCCGGCGCGAGCGTGTCAGGCTGTAGGTCAGCGCCTGTTCGATGCGGCTCAACATCACGCGGCGGTTGGGCAGGTCGGTCAGTACGTCGTGGTCGGCCAGCCGCTGCAGCGCCTCTTCGGCGCACTTGCGCTCGGTCACGTCGCGCAGATTGAGCACCAGGCCACCGACGGCGTCGTCGGCCAGGCAGTTGTTGGCCAGGATCGCGAGATGGCGCCAGCTGCCGTCGGCATGCGCGAAGCGCACCGTCGTTTCGACGCCGGAATTGCGCTTGTCGATCACATTGACGAACTCGGCGCGGGCAATCGCGGCATCCTCGGGATGCAGCCGCTCGAAGACATCCGCGCCGTGCAGCGCCTGCGGCGCGAAGCCGAGCGTCCGCTGCGCAGCCGGGCTGGCATAGGTGATCCGCCCCGCGGCGTCGCAGACGACGGTCAGGTCCTGCGCCTTCTCGGTCATCGCGCGAAAGCGCCGTTCGCTCATCTCGAGGGCGCGCTGCGTCGCCCGCTGCGCCGTGATGTCTTCCACCGTTCCCTCGAAGAACAGCACGGCGCCGCCCGCGCCGCGAACGAGGTGCGCGTTCTCGCGGATCCAGATCCGCTCGCGCGTCTTGTGGCGGTAGACCTCGGAGACGAAGTCGGCGACGTGGCCGTCGCGCTCGAGGCGGCGCGCGAACTCGGCGCGCCGCGCCGGATCGACATACCACTCGCGGCCGATGTCGTTCACCGCGGCGAGCAGCTCGGCCTCGCTCGCGTAGCCGTTCAGGCGCACCAGCGCGGCATTCGCGCGCAACTGCCGGCCCGCCGGGCTCGAGCGGTAGGCGCCGATCGGCAGCAGTTCGAACAGGGTCGAGAAGTCGGTGGTCGACATCGGCAGAATGATGCGCCCGGGCGTGCGCGGCCGCACGCGGGGCCGCGCGGTATACGGCAATGTATCGGCCGCCCGCAAGGTGGACTTGAGAGGGTGTTTCCCAGATCAATGCCCCCGCGCCGGGGCAGCCGAGGGCGCTGGCGTAGGCGCGTCGCGCGGCTCGGGCCGCGTGGCCCGAGCAAGCGGCGCAACACCCGCCAGAGCCCTCGGCTGCCCCGGCCCTTCGGGTTACCCCTCGCAATGCGCGCATACCGCGTTGCGCCGCTTGCCCAGGCGGCCAGCCTGGGCTGCGCGTCGCGCCTTGTCTGCGCGCTTTGCGAGGGGCAACGTGGGTGCATTCATTTGGGAAACACCCTCTAAGATCGGGTCAACGAAGCCGGCCCACCCGCTCGCTTACCATCGTGCCGAGCCTTCAGCCGCCCCGTTCGTGAACCCTGCCGAGAACGACTTTCGACCCCTCACCCTGCTGCAGGAGGTTTTCGGCTACCCGGACTTCCGCGGCGCGCAGCGCGAGATCGTCGAACACGTCTGCGCCGGACGCGATGCGCTGGTGCTGATGCCCACCGGCGGGGGAAAAAGCCTGTGCTACCAGTTGCCGGCGATCGCCCGCCATCGCGCCGGGCGCGGGTTGACGCTCGTCGTCAGCCCGCTGATCGCGCTGATGCACGATCAGGTCGGCGCGCTCGAGGAGACCGGCGTGCACGCCGCCTACCTCAATTCGAGCCTCGACGCCGGCGAGGCCGCGCGCGTCGAGCGCGAGATGCTGTCGGGCCGGCTCGTGCTGCTCTATGCGGCGCCGGAGCGTGTGACGACGCCGCGCTTCCTGGCGCAGCTCGCATCGCTGCACGCACGCGGCCTGCTCTCGCTGGTCGCGATCGACGAGGCGCACTGCGTCAGCCAGTGGGGCCACGATTTCCGCGAGGACTACCTGCAGCTGCACCTGCTGCACGAGCGCTTTCCGGACGTGCCGCGCATCGCGCTGACCGCGACCGCCGATGCGAAGACGCGGGCCGATATCACGCTGCGTCTGGAGCTGCAGGCCGCGCGCGTCTTCGTCAGCAGCTTCGACCGGCCCAATATCCGCTACCGGGTGGTCGAGAAGGACAACGCGCGGGCGCAGTTGCTGCGCTTCCTGCGCGACGAACACGACGGCGACGCCGGCATCCTCTACTGCCAGTCGCGCCGCAAGACCGAGGAGACGGCGGCCTGGCTGGCCACCGAGGGCATCCCGGCGCTCGCCTATCACGCCGGGCTCGACGCCGGCATTCGCAAGCGGCATCAGGACCGCTTCCTGCGCGAGGACGGCCTCGTGATGGTCGCAACCATCGCCTTCGGCATGGGCATCGACAAGCCTGACGTGCGCTTCGTCGCCCACCTCGACCTGCCGAAGAATATCGAGGCCTATTACCAGGAGACCGGCCGCGCCGGCCGCGACGGCCTGCCCGCGAACGCCTGGATGGCCTATGGCCTGGCCGACGTCGTCAACCAGCGCCGCATGATCGAGGACAGCCCGGCCACCGAGGAATTCAAGCGCGGCCAGCGCGCCAAGCTCGACGCGCTGCTCGCGCTCGCCGAAGCGTGCGACTGCCGGCGTGTGCGGCTGCTCGCCTATTTCGGCGAGCCGAGCACGCCGTGCGACCCGCTGCGCCAGAACGCCTGCGACAACTGCCTCGCGCCGCCGCGAACCTGGGACGCGACCGAGGCGGCGCGCAAGGCGCTGTCGTGCGTGCTGCGCTTTCACCAGCACGGCGGCCTGCGCTTCGGCGCCGGACACCTGATCGACGTACTGCGCGGCAGGGAGACCGACAAGGTCGCCCAGCACCATCACGCGCGCCTGTCGACCTACGGCATCGGCGCCGACCTCAGCGAGCAGCAGTGGCGCGCCGTGCTGCGCCAGCTCATCGCGCTCGGCCACCTGCGCACCGAAGGCGAATTCAATACCCTCGAGCCGACGCAAAGCGCGCGCGCCGTGCTGCGCGGCGAGGTGCAGTTGCTGCTGCGCGAGCCAGCCGCGCCTGCCGGCCGCCAACACCGCGCGAAAGCGGGCGATCGCAAATCCGGCGCGAAGGCCGCGCCGATCGCGCTCGACGCCCAGGCGCTGGAGCGCTTCGCCGCGCTCAAGGCCTGGCGCACCGGCGTCGCGCGCGAGCACAACTTGCCGCCCTACGTCGTCTTCCACGACGCGACGCTCGCCGAGATGGCGCGGCACCGGCCGGCCTCGCTCGAAGCGCTCGCCGAGGTCAACGGCGTCGGCGCGAAGAAGCTCGACGCCTACGGCGAAGCGATCCTGCGCCTGCTGGGCGGCGCGCCGGACTGAACGCCCACCGTGGTCCGCCGCCCGGCCTCCAGCAAGCGTCCGCTACATTTGCGACGGTCACCCCGATTCGAACAACGAGTGCCGATTCAGCGCGAGAACCTTGATCCAGCGAAGTTCAACAGTGCCGCATCACTGCCGTACGAACTTCGGCTGGAGGACTTTCGCCTCGCCGTTCAGGATATCTAAGACTTCTTCCACGACGTGAACACCGGCCTGTCGGCGAAAGGCCTCGAGCGGCTCGACGACATGCTGCGGCCCGCGATCATGTCGGG
>JACSRM010000449.1 GCA_014879745.1 Burkholderiaceae bacterium
GCAGGGTCGAAGCCGAAGGCACCCGCAAAGCGCTCGGGCGGGCGTGGCGGAACGGGAAAGCCGATCGGCGGCCAGGGGCCGTCGACGATATCGCGCAGGCGGTCGATATCGATATCGGGCAGCTTGACGATGATCACCGGCCACGGGTCGACCTCGTAGATATCGATCGCCGCATGGCAGACCGGCAGTTCGAGCGTCACGCCGCCGCTGACGACGCGCTTGAGCAGCGTGCCCTTGACGAGGCACAGCCGGCCGATCCACTGGCGCCAGACGTCGGGGCCGACCTCGAATGCGAGCGGCGGAAGCTTCTCGACGCCGGGGCGCAGCGCGACGTGCGCATCGATCCCGCCGCGGCGCAGCAGTTCACCGACATCGAGCGCGTCCTTGTCCATCTGCGGACCGAGCACGACGCGCGCCGCTTGCGCCTCCTTGCCCACCGGCAGCGTGAGTCGGGTGGTGCCGCCCTTGTCGAGCGGCTGCATGTCGAGCAGCGCACCGCCCTGGCTGAAGGCGTAGGCGACGACGCTCGCAAGTTCATCGGGGCGTTCGCTGATCGAGGCGCGGATTTCGAGCGGGATGCCGCGCGTATCGCGTTTGGACGTGGCCATGTCGACTCCTTGGTGGACCGGAGGCGTTCAACCAAGAATAGAAATGCAACGGCGCGCGCGCAACTGGCGTTCTAGGGGGGATGCGCGCCGCCTCCGGCGCCAGGTTGCAAGCAGACGCAAGCGGCGCCCGCGATGCACCGGATCAGGGATTCGCGACTCCGGACGCGACGTGCCCGGACGGCACGTGCGGCGCGGCGCTGTCGATATGGCCGGTCTGGTCGTCGAAGAAGAAATCGGGCTCGAATTCGCGCAGGAATTCGCCCTTCGCGAGGCCGCCGAGGAACATCGCCTCGTCGATCTCGACCTGCCAATCCATCAGCGTGCGGATCGCGCGCTCGTGCGCCGGCGCGCTGCGCGCGGTGACGAGCGCGGTGCGGATGCGCATCGTGCTCGAACCTTCGCGCTGCAGCGTGTGTAGCGCCTCGAGCAGCGGCTTGAACGGCCCGGCGGGAAGCGGCGTCGCCGAGCGCTCGGCTTCGTGGCTCTGGAACGCGGCGAGGCCCGCGTTCTGGAACACGCGCTCGGCCTCGTCCGAGAACAGCACGGCGTCGCCGTCGAACGCGATCCGCACCTCGAACGGATGGGCGTCGGTCGCGCGCGCCGATTGCGGGTAGACGCGCGCTGCCGGCACGCCGGCGGCGAGCGCCGATCGGACGTCGGATTCGTTGGTCGACAGGAACAGGTTCGCCGCGAGCGGGCGCAGGTAGCGCCACGGCGATTCGCCGCGCGTGAAGACGCCGCGCTGGATCGACGCCAGGCCGTAATGCTGCGTCGATCGAAACACCCGCATTCCCGAGACCGGGTCGTTGCGCGACAGGATCACGACCTCGACGCGCTGCGCGCCACCCCGGTTGAACGCGAGCAGCTTGTTGACGAGCGAGAAGGCGACGCCGGGGCGGGCCGGCGCGTCGAGCCGTGCGAGCTGCAGCGCCATGTAGGCGCGGTCGTCGTCGGCCTCGAAAACGCGGTTCTCCTCCTCGAAGTCGAACAGCGCGCGCGACGAGATCGCGACGACGAGCTGGCCATCGAGCGAGGCGGGCATGGCGCCGATGATAGACACGCGCGCCGCGCCACCCGCAGGGCGCGCGGCGGGATCGGCGGAAGGCGCCCGCTCAGGCGCGGCGGCGGCGCCGGGCGACAAAGCCCATCACCGCGAGGCCGGTGGCCATCAGCGCGACGCTGCCGGGTTCGGGCACCGCCGCCGTCACGCTGTACAGGCTGTAGTCGCTCTGGTTGGTGCAGACGCTGCCGCAACCGGGCGCCGGCAGGCCGGGGATCGCCTCGAACGTGATCGACGTGACGAGCGCGTTGCCGAACGGGTTGTCCCAGCTCCACAGCGCGGCGCCGATGCTGTCGGCGTCCTGCCCCGGGACGATGACGGCCGACCCCGTGCTCGCGAGTGCGTTCGTCGCGCCGACCGCGGTCAGCGTCGAGGTGAGCGTGCCGCCGCCGAACAGCGTCGCCGTCAACTGCGCCACCTCGTTCACGTCGTTGTACTCCGGGCCGTCGTAGAGGTAGGCGAGCTGCACGTTGCCGATGTACAGGCCGGACGAGAACGACGCCGTCATCGACTCGCCGATGTCGATCTCGTTGCCGGAGATGCCGCCGGTCACGCCGACGGCGGTGATGCCGTTGATCGTCTTCGTGCCGAGCGCCGCCGAGCCGGCGAGCGTGACGGTCGTCGCGCCGTCGATCGCCTGCGGGCCGCCGAGCAGGTCGGTGGCAAGAACAGTGCCGGCTTGTGCCGTGCCGGCCATCGCCAGTGCCGCGGCGGCGGCGATGAATGAAAAGGTGTTGCGCATCGGGTTGCTCCTGCTGTCGTCAAGTTGAACGGGCAGGGCAAAGGTATTCGATGCGGGCGAGCGAAGGGGTAACACGAGCCCCCGTGCCCGAGGGGGGCGGGCGGTAGGAATTCACTGCATCGAGGTCCGGGGACGTGATCGGCGAGCCGCTAGACTTCGCTGCGCTGCGAGTAGCGCGGCGGATACTGGCTGACGCTTGGCGGGCAGCGCGAATGGAACCGGAAGTGATCGTCAGACCCCGCTCGAATCTCCCCTCGTATGTTGTCGTGCTCGCCTTCGCTGCCATGGCACAGCCGGCCCATGCCGACTCACCCTGGGTACCGACCGGCGCCTTCTTCCAGGCCGGCGTCGGCGAGAACGCCGAGTCCGCCACCGCCGGGCTGAGCTGGCGCTGGGGCCGTCAGTGGGCACTGGGCTCGGGCGTGATTTCCGGCTCCTGGGCGGCGGCGATCTCGGGCTGGCAGTACAGGGCCTCCGATGGCATGGGCGACTCCCATCTCTGGCAACTCAGTCTTACCCCGATCGTGCGCTATACGCCGGCGGGCGGCAGTTCGCCTTGGTTCATCGAGGGCGGCATCGGCGCCACCTACACGGACAAGATCTACGTGACCGAAGGCAAGGCGTTCTCGACCCGATTCAACTTCGGCGACCAGATCGCGATCGGCGTCGTCTTCGGCCCGCAGCGCGAGTACGAAGTCTCGCTACGCTACGAGCACTTCTCGAACGCGGGCATCAAGCGGCCGAACCCGGGCGAGAACTTCGTCCAGCTT
The DNA here is from genome assembly GCA_014879745.1 of Burkholderiaceae bacterium. Taxonomy (GTDB): domain Bacteria; phylum Pseudomonadota; class Gammaproteobacteria; order Burkholderiales; family Burkholderiaceae_C; genus CAIKUF01. The sequence goes on from JACSRM010000449.1 coordinate 3,181, forward strand.
CGGCTGGCCGTGCCCCTGCGCTGAGCGCGCTGCCGGCGCGCGACGCGCGCCGCTACTGCACGAAGCCGATCGCCGATCGCCTGTGGCCGGGCTCGGGCAGGTCGCGCGGCAGCACGTGGTCGCGGTGGTCGAGCTTGGCGTTGCCGAACGCCGTCATCCAGGCGCGGCGCATCTCGCGCGGCGCCATCTCGCTCATGCGGTCGAGCACGGCGTCGCTTGCATCCGGCTCGAAGCGCTGGCCCCAGTCGTGCGCGGCGCGGATCGCGCGGTACAGGCGCGCGGCGATCGCGCGCGCCGCGGCGCGATCCGGCGCGCGGACCTCGTAGACGTTCATCCGGTTGAGGATCGGGTCCGGAATCGCGCGCGTGTCGTTCGCCGTCGCGACCCAGATCACCTGGCTCGCATCGACCGGCACCTCGGCGAACTCGTCGGTGAAGTGGCCGGCGGTATCCTGCTCGAGCAGGCCGTAGAGCGCGCCGAGCGGGTCGTAGGCGTGCTCGCCGCCGGCCTTGTCGATCTCGTCGACGACCATCACCGGGTTCGCGTACTGGCCGTCGACGAGCGTCTCGAACACCTTGCCCGGCCGCGCGCCCTTCCACTGGCTCGACGCGCCCGAGAGCACCCAACCGGCGGTCAGGCTGCTCATCGACACGAAGCCCATGCCGGTGCCGAGCAGCACCGACAGCTCGCGCGCGAAATGCGTCTTGCCGACGCCGGGCGGGCCGAGCAGCAGCAGCGGCGTGATCTCGAGCGCGTCGCGGCTGTCCTCGCACAGCGCGAGCTGGCGGCGCACGTCGTCGAGCACGTCGTGGAAGTTCGGCAGCTCGTCGTACAGATGCTCCATCTGCGGCAGGCCGGCGGGCTTGACCTGGAAGCGATCGGGGCCCTTCTCGAGCATGCGCTCGTAGGTCGCGCGCAGGCTCTCGTGCTCCTTGGCGGGTAGCTTGTCGAGCTTGGCTCCGACCTCGTCGACGCGGTAGACGCTGCGCATGCGGGCGATCGGCAGCCCGCCGCGCGTGTAGGGAACCATGGCCTGGGAAGTGTCCATCTGACCTCCTGGCGGCACCGCGCCGTCAACGCATTCAAGCAGAGCCTAGCCCGAGTCGGCCGCCGAACAAAGCGAAGAAACCACGCTTGTTGTGTCCAAGTCGCGTACTGCCCCTCGGATGAGGGGGTCTTCAGTCAGCCGCGGGCGGCGCCGGCTTCGGTCCCGCAAACAAGGCGCAGCTCGGATGAAGGCCGCACCTGCGGCCGCCCCATCAAGCCCCCCGCCGCGGAACCGGCTTTGCCGGTCCGCCAGCGGTGGCTTGCAGGCCGCGCCGGGCCAGTGGCCCGGCCCCTCGCCAGGCACGAAAGGCCCCCCGGGCCTTTCGTGTCCGGGCTCGGCCCCCTCGGGGGCGCGAGCGCGAGCGAGCTTGGGGGCTCTATTTCACCCAGGTATTGAGCTGAATGATCGGCAGCAGCACCGCGAGCACGATCAGCATCACGACGCCGCCCATCGCGACGATCAAGAGCGGCTCGAGCAGCGTCGCCGC
>JACSRM010000453.1 GCA_014879745.1 Burkholderiaceae bacterium
CATCGCCGGATCGCTTCACATGACGATCCAGACCGCGGTACTCGTCGAGACGCTGCAGGCGCTCGGCGCCCAGGTGCGCTGGGCGTCGTGCAACATCTTCTCGACGCAGGACCACGCTGCCGCCGCGCTCGCCGTGAAGGGCACGCCGGTGTTCGCCTACAAGGGCGAGACGCTCGCCGACTACTGGGACTACACGCACCGCATCTTCGAGTTCGGCGCGCGCAACGCCGAAGGCGAGGGCCCGAACATGATCCTCGACGACGGCGGCGATGCGACGCTTTTGATGCACCTCGGCCGCCGCGCCGAGAAGGATGCCTCGGTCCTGGACAAGCCGACGAGCGAGGAGGAGACCTGCCTCTACGCCGCGATCAAGGCCAAGCTCGCCGTCGATCCGACCTGGTACAGCCGCAAGAGCGCGCAGATCATCGGCGTGACCGAGGAGACGACGACCGGCGTGCACCGCCTCAACGAGATGTCGGCCAAGGGCGCGCTGCTGTTTCGCGCCATCAACGTCAATGACTCGGTGACGAAGAGCAAGTTCGACAACCTCTACGGCTGCCGCGAGTCGCTGGTGGATGCGATCAAGCGCGCGACCGACGTCATGGTCGCTGGCAAGGTCGCCTGCGTTGCCGGCTACGGCGATGTCGGCAAGGGCTCGGCGCAGGCGCTGCGGGCGCTGTCGGCGCAGGTCTGGGTGACCGAGATCGACCCGATCAACGCGCTGCAGGCGGCGATGGAGGGTTACAAGGTCGTGACGATGGAATACGCCGCCGACAAGGCCGATATCTTCGTCACCTGCACCGGCAACAAGAACGTCATCCGCCACGAGCACATGGCGGCGATGAAGGATCAGGCGATCGTCTGCAATATCGGCCACTTCGACAACGAGATCGACGTCGCCTCGCTCGCACAGTACGAGTGGGAGGAGATCAAGCCGCAGGTCGACCACGTGATCTTCCCGGCCGCCGGCGGCAAGCCTGCCAAGCGCATCATCCTGCTCGCCAAGGGCCGGCTCGTGAACCTGGGCTGCGGCACCGGCCATCCGAGCTTCGTGATGTCGTCGAGCTTCGCGAACCAGACGATCGCGCAGATCGAACTCTTCGCGCACGCCGACGCCTACGACGTCGGCAAGGTCTACGTGCTGCCGAAGCACCTCGACGAGAAGGTCGCGCGGCTGCACCTGAAGAAGGTCGGCGCGATGCTGACCGAACTGACCGACGAACAGGCGGCCTATATCGGCGTGCCGAAGCAGGGGCCGTACAAGCCGGCGACGTACCGCTACTGAGCCCCGTGCGTGCCGACCAGATCGTGCTGCAGCGCGCGCTCGCGCCGACGCGCTCGGCCGCGCAGCGGCTGATCGAACGCGGCGCGGTGCGCTGGCGCGCAGCCGGCGCGCTGTCGGCAGCCTGGGCGCTGCCGCGCAAGACGGGCGAGGACTTGCCCGACGACTGCGAGCTCGAGGTCACCGACGATGCCGAGCTGCGCTTCGTCTCGCGCGGCGGGCTCAAGCTCGACGCGGCGCTTGCGCACTGCACGATCGACGTCGCCGGCAGAACCTGCCTCGACATCGGCCAGGGCACGGGCGGCTTCACCGACGTGCTGTTGCAGCGCGGCGCGCCAAGCGTCGTCGGCGTCGAGGTCGGGCACGGCCAGCTCCACCCGACGCTGCGGGCGGACGCGCGGGTGCGCTGCTTCGAGGGCGTGAACGCGCGCGATGTGGCCGCGATCGAGGCCGCGATCGGCGTGCAGCGCTTCGACCTCGTCGTTGCCGACGTCTCGTTCATCTCGCTCACCCATGTGCTGCCCACGGTGCGGCGCTTCGTGGCCGCCGGCGGGGAGTGTCTGCTGCTGGTCAAGCCGCAGTTCGAATTGCAGCCCGCGCAGATCGGCAAGGGCGGCATCGTGAAGAGCGCTGCCTCGTACGCCGCCGTCGAGGCGCGCATCCGCGAAGCGTGCGCGGCGCTCGGCCTGCAGGTGGCGGGCTACTTCGAGAGCGCGATCGCCGGCGGCGACGGCAACCGGGAATTCTTCGTCCGCGCGACGAATCAGGAGGCGACTTCATGACGCTGCCGATCAGCTTCGAGTTTTTCCCGCCCAATACGCCGGTCGGCGACGAAAAGCTGCAAGGCGTGGTGCGCCAGCTCGGCGCGCTCGGCCCCGAATTCTTCAGCGTCACCTACGGCGCCGGCGGCTCGACGCGCGAGAAGACGCTGCACACGGTGCGCGCGATCGCGCAGGCCGGCCACGAGGCGGCGCCACACCTGTCGTGCATCGGCTCGACGAAGGACGGCCTGCGCGAGATCCTCGCCACCTATCGTGCCCAGAACATCCGCCGCATCGTCGCGCTGCGCGGCGACATGCCCAGTGGCACGGCGAGCGCCGGCGACTTCCGCTTCGCGGCCGAGCTGGTGCGCTTCATTCGCGAGACGCAGGGCGCCGACTGGCACATCGAGGTCGCGGCCTACCCCGAATACCACCCCGGCGAGCGCTATGCGGCGCGCGACCTGCGCCACTACGTCGACAAGATCGCGGCCGGCGCCGATTCGGCGATCACGCAGTTCTTCTTCAACCCCGACGCCTACTTTCACTTCGTCGACCAGACGCGCGCACTCGGCGCGCAGGCCCCGGTCGTGCCGGGCATCATGCCGTTCCACAATTTCGCGCGCATCGCCCAGTTCGCGGCGCGCGACGGGATCGAGATTCCGCGCTGGGTCGCTTTGAAGATGGAGGGCTACCTCGACGACGCGGCGTCGATCCGCGCCTTCGGGCTCGACGTCGTCACCGCGCTGTGCCGCCGCCTGATCGAGGGCGGCGCGCCGGGCCTGCATTTCTACACGATGAACCAGGCGCCGCTCGTCATCGAACTGTGCGAGCGGCTCGGCTTCACGCCGAAGGTCTGACCCTGGAAACGGCAGTTGACCGCTACCCGCGCTGCCACATCACGCCGTCCTCGGTGAGCACGGCGTCGAGTTCGACGTCGAGCGGCCCCGGGCGCAGCAGCGGCAGGAAGCCCTGCGCAAAGCTGACGCCGACCGTCGCCGGCCGCGGCTTCACTGTATGCATCGTGCGTTCGAAGAAGCCGCCGCCATAACCGAGGCGCACCCCGCCCGGGCCGTAGCCGAGGCAGGGTACGACGAGCAATTGCGGCGCAAGCTCTTCGGTGTCCTTGGGCTTGGGGATGTCGTAGGCGTCGGGCTCCATCGGGCAGCCCGGAAACCAGATGTGCCAGCGCAGCGACCCCGATTCGCGGTCGACGCGCGGCAGCCCGATGCGGCGCGCGACGCCGTCGGGCGCGCCCTCGGTCCAGCGATAGAGCGCCGGCAGCGGATCGAACTCGCCCTTGATCGGCCAGTAGGCGCCGATGCTCGTCTCGTCGCGGCCGACGAGCCAGACGCGCAGCACGTCCTGCAGCGCCGCGATCAGATCGATCCGGCCGGCGAGCGCCTCGCGCGCCGCGATCAGCTTGCGTCGCAGCGCGGCGCGCTCGTCGTCGGTGTCGGTATGCTGCATGGCATTCTTCGGTGGGCCGTTGGTGGTGGCGGAAAGCGTCGACCCGAGACCTCAGGCGACGACGCCCGCCTCGGTGACGATCAGCGCGAGCGGCTGGTCGTGCGGCTGCGCGCGCCAGTCGGACGGCGCGATCTCGGCGGCCGACCAGGCGACGCCGACCGCCGTGACGTGCGGATGCAGCGCCAGCCAGCGGTCGAAATAGCCGCCGCCGTAGCCGAGCCGGAAGCCCGAACGCGTGAAGCCGACGCAGGGCACGAGCACGACCTCGGGGACGACGACGGTGCGATCCGCGGGCGCCGCAAGGCCGCACTCGTCCACCGCGCCGGGCGTGTCGCCGTTCCAGCGCCGGTAGTGCATTTCGCGCGGTTCGCGCCGCGCAAAGGGCAGGGCGAGGGTCAGGCTTGTGCAGCCCGCGACCCGCAGCGCGTCGCATGGGTTAAATTCCCCCCGGACCGGCCAGTACAAGCCGAGGCTCGAGGGGTCGAGTTCGCGCAGTGCGTGCGCAAGCTGCCCGGTCAGGGCCTGCTGGGCAGCGGCGGCGCGGGCGCCAGCGGCGAATCGCTCGCGGTCGGCCAGCAGGTGCCGGCGCAGGATGGCACGGTTTGCGGGTGGATGACCGCGCTCTTCGGCGTCTTCGGCGGCCCGGATGGCGGTCATAGTGAGAACAAGCAGGATATGAGTCGATCGAGTTCAGTATATGGGCGCCTCGCCGCCGCGGTGATCGCGGCGGTCGTGGCGTGGGTGGCCGCGCCGCCGGCTGCGGCACAAAGCGGCAACGAGACGGTGCTCGAGGCGCGCGATGCGTTTCGCAAGAAGAACAGCAGCCGCCTGGCCGCCGCGCGCGCGGCGGCGCAGGCCGATCAGCATGCGCTGCTGCCGTGGGTCGAATACTGGGAGCTGACGAACCGGCTCGCGAGCGCGCAGCAGGACGAGATCGACGCCTTCTATACGCGCTGGAGCGGGACTTACGTCGAAGACCGCCTGCGCAACGACTGGCTGCTCGAACTCGGCCGGCGCCGCGACTGGGCAAATTTCGCGGTCGACTATCCGCGCTTCCGGATGAACGACGACCGCGAGGTCACCTGCTACGCCTTGCTCACCGAGCACCTCGCCGGGCGCGATGTGCGTGACGCCGCGCGCAGCGCGTGGCTCGTGCAGCGCGATGCCGACGACGGCTGCGCGCTGATGGCCAAGACGCTCTACG
>JACSRM010000404.1 GCA_014879745.1 Burkholderiaceae bacterium
TCTTGACCTCGAGGCTGCCGCCCTTGGTGAAGCAGTTCTGCACGTCGACGACGATCAGCACGTCGCTCGCGCCGGGCGTGAACGTCGTCGCGCCGCGGGCGGCGAACGGGAATGCGACGAGGGCGCCGCCGGCGCCCAGAGCGGCGAGGATGCCGCGGCGGCTGATGATTCGCGGGTCGGACATGGCAGTTTCCTTCGCTTGTGAATGACGCGCAGGGAGCATACTCGCCGGCACCGTCTCGTCAATGGGGATGCAGCGCCTCGCGTCGCGCCGGGGCGGCGTGCCTTTGCGCGCCCGCCGCGCTGTGCTTCAATCCGCCGTCCGTCCACTTTCCGCACGCATCGATGGCAGATCGCAGACTCCAGGTCTTTCACGCGGTCGCAAAGCACCTCTCGTTCACGAAGGCGGCCGAGGCGCTGTTCATGACGCAGCCGGCGGTGACGTCGCAGATCCGCCAGTTCGAGGAGCATCTGAATACGCGGCTCTTCGATCGCGGGCAGGGCCGCATCACGCTCACCGCGGCGGGCCAGGTGGCGCTGGACTATGCCGAGCGCATCCTCGCGCTGTCGGCCGAGATGGACAACCGCCTGCAGTCGGTCGGCGGGCAGATCGCCGGCTCGCTGCTGATCGGCGCGAGCACGACGATCGCCGACTACCTGCTGCCGCAGGTGCTCGGTGCGTACAAGGCGCGCCACCCGGCCGTCGTGCCGCAGCTCTTCGTCGCCAATTCCGAAGCGGTGCAGAACCGGGTCGCCGAACGCAGCCTCGATATCGGCTTCATCGAAGGCGATTCGCACCTGCCGCTGCTCGCTGCCGACGTCTGCTGCACCGACGAGCTTCAGGTCACGTGCGCGCCGTCGCATCCGCTCGCGCGGCTGGCGTGCGTCGTGCCCGGCGCGCTGACGCACCACCCCCACATCAGCCGCGAGCCGGGATCGGGCACGCGCGAGGTCATCGACCACTATCTGCAGACGGCCGGCGTCGCACCCGATACGCTGCAGCGCGCGATGGAACTCGGCAGCCCGGAGGCGATGAAGGGGCTGCTTGCGACCGGCTTCGGCTACGCGATCATGTCGCGCGCGACGGTCGCCAACGAGATCCGGCTCGGCCAGCTGGTGCAGATTCCGCTCGCACCGCGCCTGATCCGCAGCATGTCGGTCGTCTACCCGAAGGAGCGGATTCACTCGCAGCTGATGAGCAGCTTTCTCGGCTTCGCAAAGCAGCACCTCGGCGCCGCCGCGCCGGCCGCAAAGCAGCGCGCCCGGGCCTGATGCGCCGGCCGGCGCACGCTCCCGGCCCGGATTGTCAGCCCGTCGATCCCCTGGCCGACACCGCCGCGGCCGGGGATTCGAGCGTCGTGTAGTACGCGCGCAGAATCTCGAGCACCTCGGGCCGGCTGAATTCGGGCGGCACTTCCGAGCCCTGCGACAGCCACTTGCGCAGCTGCGTGCCCGAGACCTGCAGCCGGTCGGCCTCGTCGTGCGGGCAGGTGCGGCCGGTCGCCATGCCGCCACAGCGGTAGCACCAGAAGGCGATGCCGATGCGCAGCGGCTGCGTCTGCAGCGCGCCCTTCGGGATTGCATCGAAGATGCGATGGGCGTCGAACGGCCCGTAGTAGCTGCCGACGCCGGCATGGTCGCGGCCGAGGATCTGGTGCGAGCAGCCGTAGTTCTGCCGGAAGAGCGCGTGCAGCAGCGCCTCGCGCGGGCCGGCGTAGCGCATGTCGAGCGGATAGCCGGCCTGCACGACCGTATTGCCGACGAAATAGTTCGCCGTCAGCGCGCCGATCGCCCGGGTGCGCACCTCGGCCGGAATGTCGCCCGGCTTGAGCGCGCCGAGCAGCGAGTGCACGAGCACACCGTCGCTGACCTCGATCGCGATCTTCGCCAGGTGCTCGTGCGAGCGGTGCATCGGGTTGCGCGTCTGGAACGCCGCGATGCGCGACCAGCCGAGCGATTCGAACAGCGCGCGCGTCTGCATCGGCGTCTTGTAGAGATCGCCGTACTTCTCGGGAAAGCCGCCGGTCGAGAGCACCTTCACCGGGCCGGCGAGGTTCACCTCGCCCTGCGCCATGACGAGGGCGACGCCCGGATGCGCGACGTCGGTTGTCTTGAAGACCGACGCACATTCGTGCGCCTTGTCGATCGCGTACTTCTCGGTGACGCGCAGCGTCGCGAGGATCGATCCGTCGTCGGCATCGACGAGCGCCGCCTCGTCGCCGACCGCGATAGTCGCGGCGTTCGCGGCAGTCGTCGACAGCGTGATCGGGATCGGCCAGAACAGCCCCGACGCCAGCGTCATGCGGTCGCACACGCCCTGCCAGTCGGCGTGCGTCATGAAGCCATCGAGCGGCGTGAAGCCGCCGATGCCGAGCATCATCAGGTCGCCCTTCTCGCGCGACGTGACCGGCAGGCGCGGCAGCGCCGCGGCGCGCCCGAGTTCGGCTGCGCGCGCCTCGCCTTCGAGCAGCAGCGGCGCAAGCGGACCGCCGCCATGGGGATCGACCAGAGCCATCGTCTGCCTTTCGGTGTGCGCGGATGCACGGCCGCGCGAGAGCACGGCCAGTCTGCCGGACTTTCGCATCGACCGCGTCGCACCGTCTATCACCGCCACGGGTGATGGCCGCGTAGCCCAAATGGGGTCTTGCACGCCGGTGATAGGCTTGCGCCCGAAAACGGATCGCCTGCCGCGCCCGGATTGACCCGGCGCAACGAAGCGTCCCTCCATCGGCCTGCCGGGCCCGGTTCGGGTCCAAACTCGGCGCTGTCGCGGCGCTGCCGGGCAGCGGCCCGCACTTTCGCGCGAATCGAGTACCCTTTTGCGTATGCCGCTCGACAAGATCGTGAAGCCCCCGGCGCCGCCGACGGCTGCCGACGGCGCGGGCGCGTCCGATACCGGCTTGCTGGCCGAGATCGCGGCCGGGCTCTCGACCGACGGCGACATGGGCGCATTGCTGCAGCGCTTCCTCGAGCCCATCGTGCGCCTGGCCGGCGCAAATGCAGGCGCGGTGCGGGTGCTCTCGGAATCCGGCGACCGGCTCGTGATGGTCAGCAGTCTCGGCCTGCCGGGCGCGGCGTCGGGCGCCGAACATGCCGTCGACCGCCATTGCGGCTATTGCGGCGCGGCCACCGACGGCCGGACCCTGGTCTGGGCGGACGATATCGAAGACTGCGACCGGCGCATCGGCGCCGGCTTCTTCGGCGCCGAGTGCCGGCGCATGCTCGCTGTGCCGCTCCAGCATCGCGGGCGCGTGCTCGGCGTCTACAACCTCTTCTACGCGGCCGGCGTCGAGCCGACGCCCGAGATTCGCGGCGTGCTCAAGACGATCGGCGAACTGATCGGCCTGGCGATGAACAATGCCGCGCTAGAGGCCGAGACGCTGCGCGCGAGGCTGATGCACGAACGCCAGGCGATGGCCGCCGAAGTGCACGACTCGATCGCGCAGACCCTCACCTTCGTCAAGATGCGCCTGCCGCTGCTGCAGGATGCGCTGCACGCGCACGACGATGCCAGGTCGCTGCGCTACCTCGGCGATGTGCGCGAGGCGGTCGCCGAGGCACACCTGAAGCTGCGCGAGATCATCGCCCAGCTTCGCACCCGGATCGACCCGCGCGGACTCGACAGCGCGCTGCAGGGCCTGGCGGCGCGCTTTCGCCAGCGCAGCGGCATCGAGCTGATCTATCGCAACGCGGCGGCCGGCCTGAAGCTGCCGGCCGAGGTCGAGACCGATATCTTCCACATTGCGCAGGAGGCGCTCGCCAATATCGAGAAGCATTCGGCGGCGCGCCGCAGCTGGTTCACCTTCGATACCGCCCCCGGCGGCTTCGAGATCCGGATCGAGGACGACGGCGTCGGCCCGGCGACGAACGACGAGCAGACCGACGACGGCTCGCACTTCGGCCTGGGCATCATGAGCGAGCGCGCGCAGCGCCTCGGCGGCGAGCTGACCGTCGGCGCGCGCCCGACCGGCGGCACGCGGGTGCGGCTCGCCTTCCCGGCGGCGGGGGCAAGGTGATGAACGCGCCCGAGGCACGGATCAAGGTCGTCCTCGCCGACGACCATTCACTGTGCCGCAACGGCCTGACCGAACTGCTGCAGCAGCGCGGCGGGATGGAAGTGGCGGCCTCGACCGCCGACCCGACGCAGGTGCCCGACCTGCTGCGCGCACACGCGCCCGACCTCGTCGTGCTCGACCTGCGGATGCCGGCGATGGACGGCCTGACGCTGCTGCGCCGCATCCGCGCCGAGGGCATCGAGACGCCGGCGCTGATCCTGACGATGAGCGACTCGAAGGACGACCTCACCGCCGCGCTGCGGGCCGGCGTGCGCGGCTACCTGCTCAAGGACATGGAGCCCGAGGACATCGTCGTCGCGATCGGCCACGCGGCGCGCGGCGAGATCACCGTCGCGCCGGCGATGACGGCCAAGCTCGCCGAACTGCTGCACGCCGGCGGCAAGCCCGGCGACCGGCGCGAACTGATCGCGACGCTGACGGCGCGCGAGCGCGAGGTGCTCGACCACATCGCGCGCGGCGAAAGCAACAAGATCATCGCCCGCGCGCTCGACATCAGCCACGACACCGTCAAGCTGCACGTGCGCCACATCCTCGGCAAGCT
>JACSRM010000454.1 GCA_014879745.1 Burkholderiaceae bacterium
TCGAGGACGAGGAAGACGACGATCGATGCCGCGACGAGCGTCGCGACGAGCGTCGCCAGGCGCTTGAGCAGGAAGATGCTCATCGCAGGCGGCGGTGACGCGGAGGCTGCGCGGTTCGCATGAGGCGCGACGATAACCCGGCGCAGGCGCTTGCGGCGCCGCGCTTGCCCCGCGCTGGCTGCGGACGCATGATGCTGGCCGGCAGCCGCGGTGCGGCGTGTGCCGCGCAAGGGGTGGAAAGGAGCGGACCGTGATGGCAGGCAATATGTTCGTCTGGTACGAGCTGATGACGACCGACGCCGCGGCGGCGGCCCGGTTCTACGAGGGCGTCCTCGGCATGAGCGGCGCCGATGCCGGCATGGCCGATATGCAGTACACCATCGTCTCGGCCGGCGGCGCGCCGGTCGGCGGCATCATGGAACTCCCCGCCGAGGCGCGCAAGATGGGCGCGCACCCGGCCTGGATGGGCTATATCGGCGTCACCGACGTCGACGCCGTGACAGCGAAGGTGCAGGCCGCCGGCGGCGCGATCCATCATGCACCGCAGGATATTGCGGGTGTCGGCCGCTTCGCCGTCGTTGCCGATCCGCAGGGCGCGGCGTTCATGCTGTTTCGGGGCTCGAGCGACGAGGCGCCGCCGGGCGCCGCTGCGGGCACCCCCGGCCACGTCGGCTGGCACGAATTGCACGCCGCCGACGGCGCGTCCGCGTTCGACTTCTACCGCGGCCTTTTCGGCTGGACCAGGGATCAGGCGGTGGATATGGGCGCAATGGGCGTCTATCAACTGTTCGCGGCGGGCGGGCCGGCGATCGGCGGCATGATGACGAAGGCGCCCGACGTCCCGCTGCCGAACTGGCTGTACTACTTCAACGTCGATGCCGTCGAGCCCGCGATCGCACGTGTGAAGAAGGGCGGCGGGCAGGTCCTGAGCGGTCCGATGGAAGTGCCGGGCCCGATGTGGATCGCGCAGTGCCTCGACCCGCAGGGCGCGCCATTTGCGATGGTCGGGGCCAGGCAGTAGCGGCGCCGACCGTGCGCGGGAGGGTTCAGCGGCGGCCGCGCCAGGCGTCTTTCAGTTCGGCAAGGTGGTACGCCGCCTGCGCCGCGAGCAGCCCGAAGGGCCGCCAGGTGCGCGCGAGGCCGTAGCGCCGGAATGCGTCGGGCAGCGGGCGGCGGCCGCTGATCGCCTCGGCGAGCGCCTCGCCGGCGACGGTGGTCGGTGCGACACCGTGGCCGCCGAAACCGCACGCATGCCAGACGCCGGCGAGCGCGCCGCCATCCATGCGGCCGATCTGCGGCATCTTGTGGCGCGCATAGCTCATCAAGCCGCCCCACGCGAAGTCGATGCGCGCATCCTCCAGGCTCGGGAAGACGCGCAGCATGTCGGCGCGCAGGAAACGCGCGATCTGTTCGGGCCTGCGGTCGCGCACCGAGATGCGCCCGCCCCAGAGCAGCCGCGTATCGTTCAGACGCCGGTAGTAGTCGAACGCGAAGCGGGTGTCGTAGATCGCGGCGCGGCTCGGGATCAGCGCTTCGAGGCGCGCGCCGAGCGGCTCGGTCGCCATCACATAGGTCGCGATCGGCAGCATCGCGCGTTCGATCGCCGGCAGCACGCCGCGCAGCGTGCCGCCGCCGGCGATCACGACGTGGCGCGCACGCAGCGTCCCGCCGTCGGTCGCGACGCGAAAGCGGCCATCGGCGAGCCGCTCGACGGCGCGCACCGCGCTGTGCTCGTGCAGCAGCACGCCGCCCGCCTGCGCGGCACGCGCGATGCCGAGCGCATATTTGAGCGGATGGAAGTGAAACGCATCGGGTTCGAACAGCGCCCCCGAGTAGCGCGTCGTCACCACCTGGCGCGCCAGTTCGTCGCGCCCGATGCGACGCCACTCGACGCCGAAATGCTCGCGCAGCAGGCGCTGCTCGCGGTCCAGGACGGCATCGTCGTCGAACCAGTTCGCGAGCAGTGCGCCGCCGTCGACCGCCTCGCACTCGATCGCATACGCCGCGATGCGGTGGCGGATCAGATCGACCGCGGTTTGCGTCAGGCCGTAGCAGGCACGCGCCTCTTCGGCGCCGAGTTGGGCGACGAGTTCGGCACCGCCGAGGCTGTAGCCGCCAAAGACGAAGCCGCCGTTGCGCCCGGACGCGCCGCAGGCGATGCGCCCGGCTTCGAGCAGCACGATGCCCTGCACGCCGCGCTCGACGAGGCCGAGCGCGGTGGCGAGGCCGGCAAACCCGGCGCCGACGATGCAGACCTCGGCGTCGTGCGCGCCGGCCAGCGGGGCGCGCGGCGGGCCGCGATCGGCGGTCGCTTCGTAGTAGCTCGGCGCAGCGGAAGTGGCGGGCGCGGACACGGCGCGATTGTCGAACGCACTTTGCGCGCATGGACGATCGGCGGCGCTATGCTTGTCCGCTCCCTCCCCAGGCCGGCTTGCATCATGAGTTCGAACGACATCCCCTTCGACAGCGCGCAACTGCTGATCGGCGGCGCGTGGCGCGGCGCCGCGGGCGGCACGACGCTGATGCTCGAGAACCCGTCGGATGCGAGCCCACTCGCGCCGATCGCGCGCGGCAGCGCCGACGACGTGGACGCCGCCGTCGCGGCGGCGCGTGCCGCGCTCGACGATGGCGAGTGGGGCCGGCTCACCGCCGCCGAGCGCGGCCGCGTGCTCGCACGCATCGGGCTTGCCGTCGCGGCGCAGGCCGACGAGCTGGCGCGGCTCGAGGCGCTGGACGTCGGCAAGCCGCTGAAGCAGGGCCGCGCCGACGCGCTCGCGCTCGCGCGCTATCTCGAGTTCTACGCCGGCGCCTGCGACAAGATCCACGGCGCGACGCTGCCGTACCTGAATGGCTACACCGTGCTGACGCTGCGCGAGCCGCACGGCGTGACCGGCCACATCGTGCCGTGGAACTATCCGATGCAGATCGTCGGCCGCAGCGTCGGCGCGGCGCTCGCGATGGGCAACGCCTGCGTGCTGAAGCCGGCCGAGGAGGCGTGCCTGACGGTGCTCGCGTTCGCGCGCATCGCGCAGCAGGCCGGGCTACCGGACGGCGCGCTGAACGTCGTCACCGGCCTCGGCGAGGAGGCGGGCGCGGCGCTCTCGGCACATCCGGGCGTGAACCATGTCTCGTTCACCGGGTCGGTCGCGACCGGCGCGCTGGTGCAGGCGGCGGCGGCGAGGAACGCGGTGCCGGTGACGCTCGAGCTCGGCGGCAAGTCGCCGCAGATCGTGTTCGCCGACGCCGATATCGACGCCGCGCTGCCCTTCCTCGTCAACGCCGGGATCCAGAACGCTGGGCAGACGTGCTCGGCGGCGTCGCGCATCCTCGTCGAACGCAGCATCTACGGCGAGGTGCGCGAGCGCATGGCCGAACGCTACAAGGCCTTGCGCGTCGGCCCGGCGCTCGCCGACCTCGACGTCGGCCCCGTCATCTCGCGCCGCCAGCGCGACGTGATCGAGCACTTCCTCGCGCTCGCGCGCGACAGCGGCCTGGCCGTTGCGGCGCAGGCCGCACTCGCCGCCGACGCGCCGGCCGGCGGCCACTATGTGCGCCCGACGCTGCTGGCCGACGTTGCCGATTCGCACGCCGTCGCGCAGCAGGAGATCTTCGGCCCGGTGCAGGCGCTGATACCGTTCGACGGCGAGGCCGAAGCGATCCGCATCGCCAACGGCACGCCGTTCGGCCTCGTCGCCGGCGTCTGGACGCGCGACGGCGCGCGCCAGATGCGCATGGCGCGGGCGCTCAAATGCGGGCAGGTGTTCGTCAACAACTACGGCGCCGGCGGCGGCGTCGAACTGCCGTTCGGCGGCGTCAAGCACTCGGGCCACGGCCGCGAGAAGGGCTTCGAGGCGCTGTACGGCTTCTCGACGCTGAAGACGGTTGCGATCCACCACGGCTGAAGCCGGCAGCGCATGCCAAACAAGGAGAGCGAGATGAGACTGCGTGACAAGGTCGCGATCGTCACCGGCGGCGGATCGGGGTTCGGCGAGGGCATCGCGCGCAAGTTCGTCACCGAGGGCGCGCAGGTGCTGATCGCCGACCGCGACGCCGAGGCCGGCGCGCGCGCCGCGGCCGCGCTCGGCGCGCATGTGCGCAGCATCGCGGTCGACGTCTCGAACGCGGCCGACGTGCGCTCGATGGTCGACGCCGCGCAGAAGCACTACGGCGCACTCGACATCCTCGTCAACAACGCCGGTGTCGGCCACCTGCCGCAGCCGCTCGAGACGCTGGCCGAGGAGGAGTTCGATCGCATCGTCGCCGTCAACATGAAGGCGATCTACCTCGCGGCGCGCGAGGTCGTGCCGCGCTTCAAGGCGCAGAAGTCGGGGGTCATCCTCAACATGGCTTCGACGGCCGGCGTGAGCCCGCGCCCGCGCCTGTGCTGGTACAACGCGAGCAAGGGCTTCGTCATCACCGCGACGCGGGCGATGGCGGTCGAACTGGCACCGTTTCGCATCCGCGTCGTCGCCCTCAATCCGGTCGCCGGCGATACGCCAATGCTCGCGACCTTCATGGGCGAGGACACGCCCGAGATGCGCGCGAAGTTCCTCTCGACGATCCCGATCGGCCGCTTCTCGAC
>JACSRM010000443.1 GCA_014879745.1 Burkholderiaceae bacterium
AGCGGCGGGCGCGCGATCAAGCAGAAGGACATCGCGATCTTCACGCGCCAGCTGTCGACGATGATGCGTGCCGGCGTGCCGCTCTTGCAATCGTTCGATATCGTCGCCCGCGGCAGCACGAACCCGAAGCTGACCAAGCTGCTGACCGACATCCGCGAGGACGTCGAGACCGGCACCAGCCTGTCGTCGGCATTTCGCAAGCACCCGATGTATTTCGACGCCCTCTACTGCAACCTGGTCGAGGCCGGCGAGGCGGGCGGCATCCTGGAGGCGCTGCTCGACCGTCTGGCGACCTACCAGGAAAAGACGATGGCGATCAAGAACAAGATCAAGTCGGCGCTGATGTATCCGGTCGCCGTGCTGGTCGTCGCCTTCATCGTGCTGACGGTCATCATGATCTTCGTGATCCCGGCGTTCGAGGACGTCTTCAAGTCCTTCGGCGCCGACCTGCCGGCGCCGACGCTGCTCGTGATCGCGATGTCCAAGTTCTTCGTCAGCTACTGGTGGGCGATCTTCGGCTTCCTGTTCGGCGGCGGCTATTTCTTCATGCAGTCGTGGAAGCGATCGGTGAAGATGCAGAAGATCATGGACCGGCTGATGCTGCGCATCCCGGTGTTCGGCGACCTCGTCAACAAGTCGTCGGTCGCGCGCTGGACGCGCACGCTCTCCACGATGTTCGCCGCCGGCGTGCCGCTCGTCGAGGCGCTCGACTCGGTCGGCGGCGCCTCCGGCAACGCCGTCTTCCAGGAAGCGACCGAGCAGATCCAGCGCGACGTGACGACCGGCTCCGGCCTGTCGACCTCGATGCAGGCGACCGGCGTGTTTCCGACCATGGTGCTGCAGATGTGCGCGATCGGCGAGGAATCGGGCGCGCTCGACCAGATGCTGGGCAAGGCGGCCGAGTTCTACGAGGACGAGGTCGACGAGGCGGTGAAGGGCCTTTCGAGCCTGATGGAGCCGTTCATCATCGTCATCCTCGGCGTCCTGATCGGCGGCATCGTCGTCTCGATGTATCTGCCGATCTTCAAGCTCGGCCAGGTCGTCTGATGCGCTGCGGTCCGCGCGCCCGAAGCGTTCGCTGAACGATGGATCCGGCACTCCAGCAGGCGCTGCTGTCGCCTGCCGTGCTGGCCGTGCTCGGCCTGTGCATCGGCAGCTTTCTCAACGTCGTCGTCCACCGCCTGCCGAAGATCATGTCGCGTGAGTGGTGGCAGGACACGGTCGACTACACGCTCGGCGACCCGCGCGCCTGGCAGGCGCTGTTCGGCCCGAAGGCGAAGCCGCCGACAGCTCTTGCCGCCAGCCGCAAGGCGATCGCGGAGCAGCTCGACGCGCTGCCGGCGCTGAGCCTGTCGAAACCGCATTCGCGCTGCCCGCACTGCGGCCACCGCATCCGCGCGCACGAGAATATCCCGGTCGTCGGCTGGCTGATGCTGCGCGGCAAGTGCGCCGGCTGCGGCGCACCGATCTCGGTGCGCTATCCGCTCGTCGAGATCGCGACCGGGCTGCTGTTCGCCGCCTGCGCCTGGACCTTCGGCCCGCATCCGGCGACGCTCGTCTGGTGCGCCGCGATCGCGCTGCTGATCGCGATGGCGTTGATCGACCTCGACACGACGCTGCTGCCCGACAGCCTCACGCTGCCGCTGATCGGCCTGGGCCTGCTCGCCGCACTGGCCGGCTGGAGCGGGGTCGACGTCCGCGAATCGGCGATCGGTGCGCTGCTCGGCTACTTCAGTCTGTGGTTCATCACCTTCGCCTACCGGCTGCTGCGCGGCGTGCAGGGCATGGCCGAGGGCGACTTCAAGATGCTCGCCGGCATCTGCGCGTTGCTCGGCTGGAAGGTGCTGCCGGCCGTGCTGCTGCTCGCGTCGGTCGTCGGCGCGGCGGTGGGTATCGCGCTGATCGCATTCAAGGGCCACAAGCGCGAGGTGCCGATTCCGTTCGGCCCCTACCTCGCCGGCGGCGGCATCGCGGCGATCTTCTTCGGCGAAAGGCTGATCTCGTTTTGGAACCTGTAGCGGCGCGCGCCCTGCACATCGGGCTGACCGGCGGCATCGGCAGCGGCAAGAGCACCGTCGCCGCGCTATTCGTGGCGCACGGCGCGACGCTCGTCGATACGGACGCCATCGCGCGCGAGATCACGCTGCCCGGCGGCGCTGCGATCGCGCAGCTGAAGCAGGCCTTCGGCGTCGGCATCCTGGACGCGGATGGCGGACTCGACCGCACGGCGATGCGCAGCCTCGCGTTCAGCGATCACACCGCCCGACGCCGCCTCGAGGCGATCCTGCACCCGCTGATCGGCGCCGAGGCGGACCGCCAGGCCGGGCTTGCCGCCGCCGGCACGGTGCTGTTCGACGTGCCGCTGCTGGCCGAGTCGGGGCACTGGCGCGACCGCGTCGCCCGCGTGCTCGTCATCGATTGCAGCGAGGCGACGCAGCTCGCGCGGGTCGCGCAACGACCCGGCTGGACCGAGGCTTCGGCCGGCGCCGTCATTGCCCAGCAGGCCTCACGCGCGGCGCGCCGCGCGTGCGCCGACGCGGTGATCTACAACGACGGCCTGACGCCCGCGGCATTGGCGGCCGAGGTGGCAGCGCTGTGCGGCTGCTGGGGCATCGCGCACTGAGCCTCGCGCAGGGCGCGGTGCCTGTGGAACAATTGCGGCTCTGATCCCCGCGCCAGGACGGCCCGCATTGGTACTCTACGAGCACCCCTTCAACGAAAGCATCCGCACCATGCTGCGGCTCGAGCATATGTTCGACAGGCTCGGGCAACTGATGGCACGAACGACCACCATCGATCATCACTACGCGCTGGCGACGATCTTCGAGATCATGGATGTAGCGTCGCGCGCCGATCTGAAGTCCGACCTGCTCAAGGATCTGGAGCGTCACAAGACGCAGCTCGCCGGCTATCGCGGCAATCCGTCGATCTCGGAGGCCGCGCTGGACGACGTGATCGCGCGCATCGACCATGCATTCGCCGACCTCAACCAGCATGCGGGCAAGGCGGGCAACGCGCTGACGGGCAACGAGTGGCTGATGAGCATCCGCAGCCGGATCGCCATTCCGGGCGGCACCTGCGAGTTCGACCTGCCCGCCTACTATGCCTGGCAGCAGCACGACGCAGGGCGCCGCCAGGCGGATCTGACGCAGTGGACCGAGTCGTTGATGCCGCTGGCCGGCGCGCTGCAGGTGCTGCTGCAGCTGCTTCGCGAATCCGGCTCGCCGCACCGGGTGGCGGCGACGTCCGGCCAGTATCAGCAAAGTCTCGCGCCGGGCCGCGGCTACCAGTTGCTGCGGCTGAGCATCGACCCCGCGCTGGAACTCGTGCCCGAGATCAGCGGCCATCGCCTGATGGTGCTCGTGCGCCTGATGCGCCAGGAAGCCGACGGCCGCCTGCGGCCGAGCAGCGCCGACGCGAGCTTCGATCTGACGCTGTGCGCGTGAGCGCCGCATGACCGCTGCGACGGAGCCGGTGCGCATCGTGCGCTGCCCGCGCTGCGGCGGCAGAAGCGTCTACGCAGCCAGCAATCCGTACCGGCCGTTCTGCAGCGAGCGGTGCAAGGCCGCCGATTTCGGCGCCTGGGCGAGCGAGGCCTATCGCGTCGACGCCGCGCCCCCGCTGGAGGACGACGGCGACGCCGGCCCGGCGCAGCAGGAGCGTTGAGCCTCAGGCGAGCCGCCCGTGGCACATCTTGTATTTCTTGCCGCTGCCGCACGGGCAGGGGTCGTTGCGCCCGACCTTGGGCACCTTGCCGGCAGCGCCGAGCGCGGCGCCGGCGGCGGCTGCGATCGCAGTGGCGGTCGCCGGATCGGCCTCCTGCGCGACGCTGCCGTCGTCGTTCGGATGGGTGTAGGTCACATTGCTGATGCGCTCGGCCTGCGCCTCGATCGCCTCGGCCGCCTGCGTCACCTCCTCCTGTGACTGGATGCGCACCGTCATCAAGACGCGCGTCACGTCCATCTTGACGACATCGAGCAGTTTGCTGAAGAGCTCGAACGCCTCGCGCTTGTATTCCTGCTTCGGGTTCTTCTGCGCATAGCCACGCAGGTGAATCCCCTGGCGCAGGTAGTCGAGCGCGGCAAGATGCTCGCGCCAGTGCTGGTCGATCGACTGCAGCAGGATCATGCGCATGAAGGGCGTGAACTGCTCGAGCCCGACGAGTTCGAGCTTGGCGTCGAAGCTCTTGTTCGAGGCCTCGACGACCTTGGCGACGATATCCTCGTCGGTGATCGCCTCGCTCGCCTCGACCTCGGCCGCGAGCGGGATCTCGAGCTGCCATTCGTCGCGCAGCACGTTCTGCAGCGCATCGAGGTCCCACTGCTCCTCGACGCTGTCCTGCGGGACGAAGGTGCGCACCACATCGGTCATCGTGCCTTCGCGCAGGCTCGCGATCTGCGCCGCGAGCTTGTCGGCCTCGAGGATATCGTTGCGCTGCTTGTAGATGACCTTGCGCTGGTCGTTGCTCACGTCGTCGTACTCGAGCAACTGCTTGCGGATGTCGAAATTGCGCGCCTCGACCTTGCGCTGCGCGCTCTCGATGCTGCGCGAGACGATGCCGGCCTCGATCGCCTCG
>JACSRM010000245.1 GCA_014879745.1 Burkholderiaceae bacterium
TCCTCGAGGAAAGCGAGGGCGACGTCGCCGGCATCCGCAGCGCGTCGCTCAAGATCGAGGGCGAGTACGCCTTCGGCCTGCTGCGCACCGAGACCGGCGTGCATCGCCTCGTTCGCAAGAGCCCGTTCGATTCGTCGGGCGGGCGCCACACGTCGTTCGCGAGCGTCTTCGTCTATCCCGAGATCGACGACTCGATCGAGATCGAGATCAACCCGGCCGACGTGCGCACCGACACCTACCGCGCGAGCGGCGCCGGCGGCCAGCACATCAACAAGACCGATTCGGCGGTGCGGCTGACGCACATCCCGACCGGCATCGTCGTGCAGTGCCAGAACGACCGCAGCCAGCACCGCAACCGCGACGAGGCGTGGCAGATGCTGCGCTCGCGCCTGTACGAGCACGAGTTGCGCAAGCAGCAGGAGCAGCAGCAGAAGCTCGAGGACAGCAAGACCGACGTCGGCTGGGGCCACCAGATCCGCTCCTACGTGCTCGACAACAGCCGCATCAAGGACCTGCGCACCGGCTTCGAGGTCTCGGCGACGCAGAAGGTGCTCGACGGCGACCTCGACGGCTTCATCGAGGCCAGCCTCAAGCAAGGCGTTTGAAGGAACATGACAGAGACGGATTTCGGACATGGATGAAGGCACGCCCCACCTGATCCGCCGCGACGCGTATCGCGCGCCGGCGTACTGGATCCGCGAGGTCGAGCTGAGCTTCGACCTCGACCCGGCGAAGACGATCGTCGCGAGCCGCATGCGCGTCGAGCGCAACACCGCCCTTGCCGCCGAGCCGCTGCGCCTGCACGGCGAGGAACTGAACCTGCTGCGCGTGCAGGCCGACGGCCAGAGCGTCTCGTTTCGCAACGAGGACGGCATGCTCGTCATCGACGCGCCGGCCGCCGATGTGTTCACGCTCGAGATCCGCAATACCTGCGCGCCCGAGCGCAACAGCGCGCTCTCCGGCCTCTACACCTCCGGCGGCGGGCTCTTCACGCAGTGCGAAGCGCAGGGTTTCCGGCGCATCACGTACTTTCTGGACCGGCCCGACGTGATGTGCGTCTACACCGTCACGCTGCGCGCGAACCGCAGCGCCTACCCGGTGCTGCTGTGCAACGGCAACCTCGTCGCACAGGGCGAGCTCGACGACGGCCGCCATTTCGCGACCTGGCACGACCCGTTCCCGAAGCCGAGCTACCTGTTCGCCCTTGTCGCCGCCGACCTCGTCGCGCGCGAGCAGCCGATCCGCACCCGCGCCGGGCGCGACCACCTGCTGCAGATCTACGTCCGCCGCCGCGATCTCGACAAGACCGAGCACGCGATGAATTCGCTCATCGCGAGCATCGTCTGGGACGAGGCGCGCTTCGGCCTCGCGCTCGATCTCGAGCGCTTCATGATCGTCGCCGTCGGCGACTTCAACATGGGCGCGATGGAGAACAAGGGCCTCAATATCTTCAACACCGACTGCGTGCTCGCGAGCCCGAGCGTGGCGACCGACGACGACTACGCCGGCATCGAGAGCATCGTCGGCCACGAGTATTTCCACAACTGGTCGGGCAATCGCGTCACCTGCCGCGACTGGTTCCAGCTCAGCCTGAAGGAAGGCCTGACGGTCTTTCGCGATCAGGAATTCAGCATGGACATGGCGGGCAGCGCGAGCGCGAGCGCCGTCAAACGCATCACCGACGTGCGCCAGTTGCGCTACGCGCAGTTCCCGGAGGACGCCGGCCCGATGGCGCACGCGGTGCGCCCCGACGCCTACGTCGAGATCAGCAACTTCTACACGCCGACGGTCTACGAAAAGGGCGCCGAGGTCGTTCGCATGATGCAGACCCTCGTCGGCCGCGACGGCTTCGCGCGCGGCATGACGCTCTATGTGCAGCGCCACGACGGCCAGGCCGTGACCTGCGACGATTTTGCGCAGGCCATGGCCGACGCCAACCCCGGCAGCGCGCTGGCGGCGAATCTGGCCCAGTTCGAACGCTGGTATTCGCAGCCCGGAACGCCGCGCGTGAATGCCCGCGGCCGCTACGACGCGCCAAGCCGCAGCTATACGCTGGCGCTCGATCAGCAGCTTCCCGCGACGAGCGGCACCGCCGCGCAGCCGCTCGTGATTCCGGTTCGCGTCGGGCTGCTGACGAGCGATGGCCGCCCGATCGCATTGCGGCTCGAAGGCGAGGCGGCGCCCGCCGAGCCGGTCTTCGAGCGCGTGCTGGTGCTCGACGCCGGGCGCAACTTCTTCACCTTCGTCGATATCGATGCCGAGCCCGTGCCGTCGCTGCTGCGCGGCTTCTCGGCGCCGGTGATCCTGTCCGACACGCTGGGCGACGCCGAGCTGCTGACGCTGCTGCAGCACGACAGCGACGCCTTCAATCGCTGGGAGGCCGGACAGCGCATGGCGCTTTCCCGGCTGCTCGGCGCGCTGCGCGAGGGCCGCGCGCCGCTGCTCGACGCCGCATTCGCGCAGGCCATGCGCGGCGTGCTGCGCGACCCGCAGCTCGACCCCGCGTTCAAGGCGCTGCTGCTCACGCTGCCGAGCGAGAGCTATATCGCCGAGCAGCTCGACGCGGTCGACCCGCCGGCGATCCATGCCGCGCGCCGCGCGCTGCAGCTCGAGCTTGCGCAGCACCTGCGCGACGATTGGCATCGGGCTTACGAGTCGCACCGCGTCAATGGCCCCTACTCGCCCGACGCCGCATCGGCCGGCCGCCGCTCGCTCGCCAGCCTCGCGCTCGCGATGGCCTGCCTCGACGCGCAGCAGCACGGCGACGCCGAATGGCCCGAGCGCGCGGCGAGGCTGGCGCGCGACGCGACCAACATGACCGATCGCCTCGGCGCCGTCGATGCGCTGATCTTCGCGCGCAGCCCGCTCGCCGACGCCGCGCTCGCGCACTTTTACGCCCTCTTTCGCAACGAGCCCGACGTCATCGACAAATGGTTCGCGCTGCAGGCGTGCATGCCCGAGCACGAAGGCAGCGTCCTTGCGCGCGTGCGCGAGCTGCTGCGCCACCCGGACTTTTCGCTGCGCAATCCGAACCGCGTGCGCAGCCTGATCGGCAGGTTCTGCAACGCCAACCGGGCCGCCTTCCACCGCACCGATGGCGCCGGCTATGCCTTCTGGGCCGATCGCGTGATCGAGCTCGACGCCGTCAACCCGCAGCTCGCGTCGCGCATCGCCCGCGCGATGGACCGCTGGCGCGTGCTCGTCGAGCCGTATCGCGCCGCGGCGCGCGAGGCGCTGGCGCGCGTTGCGGCCCGGCCCGACCTCTCCAACGACGTGCGCGAGATCGTCGAGCGCGCGCTCGCGGCGCCCGCCTGACGCAAACACCAACGCTGCCCGAACCGAGGACACCCGCCATGCCACGCAAGAACGCCTTCTACGCCCAGTCCGGCGGCGTCACCGCCGTCATCAACGCCTCCGCCTGCGGCGTGATCGAGACCGCGCGCCAGCACAAGGACAAGATCGGCAAGGTCTTCGCCGGCCGCAACGGCATCATCGGCGCGCTGACCGAGGACCTGATCGACACCGGCAAGGAAAGCGCGGCGGCGATCCGCGGCCTGCGCAGCACGCCGGCCGGCGCGTTCGGCTCGTGCCGCTACAAGCTGAAGTCGCTCGACGCCAATCGGCCCGAGTACGAGCGGCTGATCGAGGTTTTTCGCGCCCACGATATCGGCTACTTCTTCTACAACGGCGGCGGCGATTCGGCCGACACCTGCTTCAAGGTGAGCCAGCTGTCGCAGACGATGGGCTATCCGGTCCAGGCGATCCACGTTCCGAAGACGGTCGACAACGACCTGCCGATCACCGACTGCTGCCCCGGCTTCGGCTCGGTCGCGAAGTACGTCGCCGTCTCGGCGCTCGAGGCGTCGTTCGACGTGCGGTCGATGGCGCGCACCTCGACCAAGGTCTTCGTCCTCGAGGTCATGGGCCGCCACGCCGGCTGGATCGCCGCCGCCGGCGGGCTGATCGAGGACCACGGCATCCCGGTCGTCGTGCTGTTCCCCGAGATCGCATTCGACCGCGCGAAGTTCGTCGCCCGCGTCGACCAGCTCGTCAAGACCCACGGCTACTGCACCGTCGTCGTCTCCGAGGGCTGCCACACCGAGGACGGCAAGTTCCTCGCCGAACAGGGCACGCGCGACGCCTTCGGCCACGCCCAGCTCGGCGGCGCCGCGCCGGTCATCGCCGGCATCGTGAAGGACGCGCTCGGCCACAAGTTCCACTGGGCTGTCGCCGACTATCTGCAGCGCTCGGCGCGCCACATCGCGTCGGCGACCGACGTGAAGCAGGCCTACGAGGTCGGCGCCAGGGCGGTCGAGCTTGCGCTGGCCGGCCACAACGCGGTGATGCCGACGATCGAGCGCACGTCGGATGCGCCGTACCGCTACCGCATCGGCACCGCGGCGCTCGCGAAGGTCGCCAACGTCGAGAAGTTCATGCCGCGCGACTTCATCACGAAGGACGGCTTCGGCATCACCGACAAGTGCAAGCGCTACCTCGCGCCGCTGATCCGCGGCGAGGACTATCCCGTGTACGCCAGTGACGGCCTGCCGAAATATGTGACGCTGAAGAACGTCGCGGTGCCGAAGAAACTGCCCGGATTCGCGCTGAAGTAGCGCCGCCGCGACCGAAGCGGCGCAGGCGCTTTGATAGAATGCGCGGCTTTCGCCGGTGTAGCTCAGTTGGTAGAGCAGCGCATTCGTAATGCGAAGGTCGGGAGTTCGACTCTCTTCACCGGCACCAGTCAAGGAAACCGCTACGCCCGGCAGACACCGGGCGTAGCGCGTTTTCGAGGTCAGCGATCAAAGACCCTGTGAGGGGTCGGCGGGGCGTGTCTGGGGCCTATCCGGTGACACAGTTCCCTTTGAAGGCGACCCTGACGGACGCAGCGATAGCTGCCCTGCTCCCTCGGGCCGCGGCCCATCGTCAAGGCCGACGACGCGCGCGATCCGTGCCTCACGGCGCTGCGGCGTCCTGCGCCGGGAGAATGTGACGCGCCGCGAGGCCAGCACGCATCTCGACAACGACCACGCCTGTGGATGACCGGGCAGCAAGGCACCAAGCCGCTCTTCTTGTTGCAGCCGTCGGCGAGAGCACCAGCGCGGGGCGACGGCCTGCCTGCTCGTGCCGCGCCTGCGGCGCGATGTCCAGCCAGACCACATCGCCACGGTCCGCGGCATGGGCCTCGCCACCACACCTCGGGCCCCACGGCCCGCCCTTCCAGGACCGGGCCCTTGCTGGTTCACCGGTGTCATCCCGGCCAGCAGGCTCTCGCGGCTTTCGCGCGCCGGTTCCATGACCCGTCGGCGCGAATCCGGCTCGCTGTCTCGCCGCCAGACTCGCTCCAGCCCGCCGCTGTGCAGCGGCAAGTCCCGCTACTTCACGAGCAGATTCGGCAGCCACGTCCCGACCGACGGCGCGACGAGCAGCAGGGCGAGGACCAGCAGTTCGAGCCCGAGAAAAGGCGCCGCGGCGCGGTAGACCTCGCCGAGCGTGATCTGCGGCGGCGCGACGCCCTTCATGACGAACAGCAGCAGGCCGAACGGCGGCGTGAGGAAGCCGATCTCCATCGTCAGCAGGTACAGCACGCCGAGCCACAGCAGGTCGATGCCGGCGTGCTGCGCGAGCGGGATGAAGAGCGGGATCGTGATCATCAGCATGCTGACCTGATCGACGAAGCAGCCGAGGAAGAGCAGGATCAGCACCATGCCGACGACGAGGCCGAAGGCCGACAGGCCGGAGTTGGCGACGAGGTCGACGAGGCCGTCGGTCGCGCCCGAGAAGGCGAGAATCTGCGAGAACGTGACCGACGCGGCGATGATGAAGAGCGTCATGACGCTCACGCGCGCCGTCTCGCGCAGCGAGATCGTCAGGTTCTTCCACGTCAGCGACCGGTAGCCGATCGCCGCCAGCGCCGACGCGACGCAGCCGAGCGCGGCCGATTCGGTCGGTGTCGCGATGCCGCCGACGAGACTGCCGACGACGGCGATGAAGACGATCGACAGCGGCAGCACGTCGCGCACGAAGGGCTTGTAGCGCGCCCAGCCCGCGACCTGAGGCGAGTCGTCGCGCGGCGAGCGTTCCGGATGGATCAGGCACGCGCCGAGGATGTAGCCGATGAAGAGCACCGCCATGATGAGCGCCGGCACGATGCCTGCGATCAACAGCTTCGAGATCGAGATGCCCGCGAGGCTGCCCAGCAGCACGGCGAGCGCCGACGGCGGGATCAGCATCGCGATTCCGCCGGTCGCCATGATCGGCCCCATCGCAAGCCGCGGGTCGTAGCCGCGCTTGAGCATCTCGGGCAGCAGCGCGCTGCCGAGCATCGCGGTGTTGGCGAGCGACGATCCCGACAGCGCGGCAAACACCGTGCCGCCGCAGACGCTGACGATAGGCAGCCGGCCCGGCACCTTCGCGATCAGCTTCTCGATCGCGTCGATCGCGCGAAACGCGACGCCGCTGTGCAGCAGGATCTCGCCCATCAGGATGAACAGCGGGATCGGCGCGAGCGAGTAGTTCGTCAGCGCCGTCACCGAGTTGCGCACCATCTGCGCGAGGCCCGCCTCGCCGCCGAGGAACACCATCGCGCCGATGATGTTGACGGCGAAGAACGTGAACGCCACCGGCAGCCCGAGCGCGAGGAAGCCGCACAGCGGCAGCAGCATCAGCAGCAGCGCGGTGTGCCACGCCATCGCGTCAGCCCTCCCCCACCGCGGCGCAAGCTGTCCGCGACGCGCGCACGGCGAAGGTCGGCGCGCCGGCCGGCATCACAGATCGGGCGCCGGGACGACGTCGTCCTCGCCGACGACGAGGCGGCGCGCGAACTCGGCTGCCAGCAGCGCCATCGAGACGACGATCACCGCGTAAAGCCACCACTCGGGGAAGACGACCGTCTTGAGCACCGTGTTGTGGCCCGCCCACGAGCGGTACGTGACGAGCACCGAGAAGGCCAGCAGCGTCAGGCACACCGCGAGGCCGACGGCGTCGGTCGCGCGGCGCAGCGGATGGCGCAGCGCCGACGGCATCGCGTTGACGAGGAAGTCGACCCGCACGTGGCCGTTTTGCCGCAGCAGCCACGGCGCGGCGAGGAAGGTCGCGGCAAACAGCACGTACTCGACGATCTCGGCCAGTCCGTTGAGCGTGCCGCCGCCCAGGCTGCGAACGATCACGTCCCACGACGTGGCGACGGCGACGAGCCCGAAGGCGGCGCCGGCCGCCACGCCGAGGATGTCGAGCAGCCGCTCGTAGGCGCTGCCGCGCATCGTGGCGTCCGCTCAGCGCCCGGTCAGCGCCTTGCGCAGTTCGTCGACCTGCTGCGGCGCCACTTCCTTGATGTAGGCCCAGCCGGCGTCCCGCGCGGTGTCGAGCCAGACCTGGCGGTCCTTGCCCTCGAAGGCGATCGTCTTGATGCCGGCGTCGGCCTGGCGCTTGCGCTCCTCGGCGTTGATCTTCGCGTTGTCGGCCCCGTTGGCGGCCTCGATCTCGAGCGCGATGCGCTGCAGCAGCGCGCGCTGCTTGTCGTCGAGCTTCTTGTTCCAGGTGTCGAGGTTGACGAGGAAGTTCACGTCGACGTTGTAGAAGCCCGGATCGACGCGGTACTTCGTCTTCTCCTGCCAGCCGAGGTCGAAGATGCCCTGGATCGGCCAGCCGTAGCCGTCGATCACGCCGCGCTCGAGCGCGGTGTAGACCTCGCCGGGGGCGGTCTGCACGAGGTTCGCGCCGAGCGCGGCGAAGAACGCGCGATAGACCGGCGTCACGCGGATCGTCAGGCCGTGCAGGTCGGGCTTCGTGATCGGCTTGTTGACGTAGAGGTGAAACGGCACGCCGTCGCCGGTGCGGGCGAGGTAGTAGGCGTTGAGCTTCTCGTTGTGCAGCTTGTTGATGTAGGCCCAGCCGCCGTTCTTGCGCTGCTCCTGGATGCTGATCTCGGAGAGCTTCAACGCGTCCGCCGCCGGCATCAGGTTGGTGTAGAACGCGCCGGTCGCGTTGCCGATGTCGACGATGCCGTTCTTCACCGCGTTGCCGACCTCGAACGGCGGCATCGCCTTCGGGCCGCCGATGTAGTTGATCCGCACCAGCCCCTTGCCCTCCTCGTTGACCTTCTTGATGAAGGCCTCGAACGGCCGCGAAAACGACGTCCCCTCCTGAAAACCGCTCACCGCGCGCAGCGTCACCTGCTCGGCCGAAACCGGTTGCACTGCCACCCACGCCATCACGACAGCGGCGCATGCAGACTTGAACATCATCGGAAGGTCTCCTTGCAGCTGAGGCCGCTGCCGGGTTGCAACGGTGCGCCGGATTCTAGTGTCCGCATCGGGGCCGAGAGACCGAGCCGCGAGCAAGCCCGCAATCGCTGCAGGACGAACGGCGCGAGTGCTGCGTCGACTGCCGGGCAGCAAGGCACGACGATGCCGACCGACCGCCGCGCGCCGCAACGCGCTCAGCGCGCGCGCAGATGGGTGTCGAAGAACTCGACCACCGCCTTGTTCATCGAATCGTGAAACTGTTCGCGGTCGAATCCGTCGGCGTCGGCACAGAGCGCGGCGGGCCGCAGGAGCCGGCACGGCGCCAGGAACGAGGTGTGCCCGGCGAGCGGCACCGCGTGGAACTCGGCGTTCGCGCCGAGTGCTTGCCGGATGAGCCCGGCATTCGTCTCGTCGGGCACGAGTCGGTCGCCCTCCCCGCTCCACAGTTGCACCGGCACGCGCACACCGTCCAGGCCCCCGGTTCCGAATGCGAAGCCCAGACCGGGCGCGGCAACGACCGCCGCCTTGATTCGCGTGGACGCCTGCAGTGGCTCACCCGGCCACGCCTTATCGGCAGCCAGCAACGGCGATCCGACCTGTTGCAGAACCTCGCATACGAGCTCCGGGGCGGCCCGGCAATGGGGACCGATCAGCCGCATGTCGGGCCGGGCGCCGGCTGCGGCGAGCACCGTGAAGCCGCCGGCCGACATGCCGAATGCGCCGATCCGCGCGGCGTCGATCCGCTGCGCCTCGGGCCAGCGATTCGACATGTAGTCGAGCGCGGTATCGAGGTCGCGCACCCGGCCGGCGAAGAGCGTCAGCGCCGCGGCACGCGAAGCGTCGGTGAAATTGTCGCCTCGGTGAAGCGGCGCGACGACGACATAGCCGGCACTCGCCAGCGCGAGCGCGAGGTCGGCGTGGCTTTGCGGCCCTCCGCCGTTGCCATGCGAGAAGACGATCAGCGGCAGACGCTGCCCCTCTATCGGAGCATCCTTCGCGACATCCATCAGCACCGGCCCGATCAAAACGGTCGGCCAGGGCCGCGCGCGAGTGGGATACCAGATCGCCACCGCGAGCGGTGGCGCCCCTTCCTTCGACGCCTGCGCGAGTCGAAATCCCACCGGATGCGTCGATCGCAAGGCCGACCACCAGGCCGCACCCGCAGCAGACAGCAGCAGCACCAGCACCGCGATCGAAAGTCCGACGAGCCACTTCATATCGTCACACCGGCAAGACCGGCACGCACTCGTCGAAGGCGCCGCCCATGGTGGGCGGACTGTACAGCCGCCGCGGCTTCATCGCCGATCGTCGACGAGCAGCGCAACCGCCCGGCGCGCGAGCGGCGCAACGAGCAACACGACCGGGAACGCCACCAGCCATGCGGTGAGCCAGGCGCCGGTCCACAGCGCGACATAGCCATCGACCAGACCGGTGGCGCGATACGTCGCGATGCCCGAGACAAGCAGCGACATCAGGCCCGACAGGATCAGCCCGAACAGCGCGGGCGCGAATTTTCTTGGAAGCATCAATCCACTCCTCGCAAAAGCTTCGATCAAGCCGGAATCAGCAAGCGGTTCAGGCGCTGCGCGAAATGCCGGCCGAACATGCGCGCCGTCTTGATGTCGCCCGGCACGAAAGCGTCGGCCGCTGCGCCGTGCCCGGCCTGCGCCATCAGCCCCGACCACGAACCGAGGCGATTCGCGGCCTCGCGGCAAGGCACGCCGAGGTGCTGCTCGGGCAGGATTGGGTTGCCGACCCACAGCATGCCGTGCTGCATGGCGAAGATGAACATCGACAACAAGGTGGACTGCTTGTCGCCCGCGGGCAGCGACGATACGGTGAAGCCGGCGGCGAGCTTGCCCTCGAGTCGCTGGGCGCGCCAGAGCGGGCCGGTCGAGTCCATGAAGCTCTTGAAGGGGCCGCTGACACCGCCCAGATAGGTCGGCGAGCCGAGGATGAAGCCGTCGTACGAAACGAGTACGTCGGGCGTACCGGTGACTGCCTGCGCCTCGACGAGATCGAGATCGATGCCGTCGACCTCCGATGCCCCGGCGCCGACCAGCCGCGCGATAAATTCGGTATGCCCGTGGGCGCTGTGATAGACGATCGCGATTCTGTTCATGAGATGTGCTCCGGACGAGTTGCGGGATTTCGGCAAGCGGCTGTCGTTCGTCGAGAAATCGCGATCGATGAAGGTGCAGTTGGATGACGGGATGACGGGATGACGCGACGCGCGCGGCTCAGGCGGCACCGGCCAGCGCCACCGCCGCCAGGTAGAGCCCGAGGCCGAATACCGTGTGATTGGCGAGGTTGCGCAGGCAGTTCCCGAGCGGCGCCGCCGTCTTCGAGGCGAGGAAGCCCGAGCCCATGGCCGGCTGCATCAGGAACCACGGCACGACCACAGTGGCGGCACCGATGGCGATCGCCGGCAGCGCAGTCGGCCGCCCGAGCCAGGCCGGGCCCTGCACCGCGACCAGCAACGCCGCAAAGACGACGCCGACGACATAGTGCGTCAACCAGCCGAGGCCGAGTTCGTTGCGTACCGGCGCCGCTTTCGCAATGGCGTCGTGCGCGAACCGGCCGCGCGGCATGTGCCCGACCCAGCGGCCGACGAGCGCGAAGCCGGTGGTCGGCACCCCCAGGCGCGACAGCAGCAGGAGCCAGCCGTCCATCACCGCGGTGGCGCCGATGCCGATCAGGACGGTCTGTCCGATGACGTGGTGAGATTGCATGCAAGACTCCTCGAGCGGGTTGAAGTTGTGAGCTGTCGACAGTAGGATAGAAGTTGAAGTCAACTTCATGTCAAGCGGTTTTTGATGGATATCTCGGAAGTCGCGAAGAAGTCGGGCGTCGCCGCGTCGGCGCTGCGCTACTACGAACGCAAGGGCCTGATCCGTTCGCTCGAATCGCAAGGCGCGCGGCGCAAGTTTTCGCCGGCCGTGCTGGACCAGCTCGCGCTGATCGCACTCGGGCAGGCGGCAGGGTTCTCGCTGGACGAGATCCGGGCCATGTTCACGCCGGGCGGCGAGCCGAATATCGACCGCGCCATGCTGACGGCGAAGGCCGACGAGCTCGAGCGGATGGTCAAGCGCCTCAGAGCCATGATCGAGGGCCTGCGCCACGCGGCGGTCTGCCCGGCGCCGAGCCACGCCGCCTGCCCATCGTTTCAGCGGCTGCTGAAGGCGGCCGCTGCCGGAGCGCTCGAGACCCGCCAGCGGCGCCTCGCCCCCCGCAAACGCGGATGAGCCGGGACGATTCCCTGCAGGGTGCGCAGCGCCGGGCCGCCGTGACCCGCTCTACCCGGCCGCGCCTCGCCGCGCCCCCGGCCGCGTGGCGATCAGTGCCGCGGCGGCGGTGTCATGAATGCGGTGCGCGTCGTGCGCCAGCAGCGCGAGACGGCGCAGCAGCCAGGGGGTGAAATCCTCGGTCGGATGCGCCGACGGCAGGCGCGACAGCGCTTCCAGATCGACCGCCGGGGCGGGCCCGGTACCCTCCAGGGTCAGGCAGCGCGCGAGCGTGGCCTGCGTCTGCGCCAGCGCAGCGATCGCGGCCTGATCGAGCTCGGCGCGGCGCGTGGCGAGCGTCATGCGCACCATCGACAGATGCGCCATCAGATGCTGGCCGTGGTCGATCAATGCCGCCACGTCCTTCAGCGGCAGGCGCACGGCGCGCGGTTCGGCGCTGCTGCGCTGCAGTGCGCCGGCGAGCAGCGCGAACGCATCGTAGGCGCGCCGGCGCGACAGGCGCTGCGCGACCTGGTCGCCGGGTTGCAGGCGCAGGGAATGGCTGGCGTAGTCGTCCAGCTCCTTCAGCGCGCGCGTGATCGCATCCGGCAGCCTGCGCCGCTCCCATGAGGGCAGCACGTAGCTGAAGGCCCAGGCCAGCGCCGCGCCGAGCACGGTATCCGCGACGCGTTCGGG
Source organism: Burkholderiaceae bacterium (assembly GCA_014879745.1). Taxonomy (GTDB): domain Bacteria; phylum Pseudomonadota; class Gammaproteobacteria; order Burkholderiales; family Burkholderiaceae_C; genus CAIKUF01. The sequence goes on from JACSRM010000245.1 coordinate 12,164, forward strand.
AATCGCGAAGCCCTCCGCCGGCAGCATCATGTGGGTCTGTAGCAGCGCCATCACGCTCGCCGCGCAGGCCGTGAGCCAGTAGCGTTGCAGCACGAAGGCGTGCGCGATGCCGACCGCGGCGACGAATACCAGCGACAGCGCGGCGCTGCTGTGGACCGGCGACAGCGCGAGCACCACGCCGCAGCCGAGCACGGTGCCGCCGATCCGCGCATTGCGCCGCGCCAGCGTCTGCTCCAGGCTGCCGCGCAGCACCACCGCGACGCTCAGCACCAGCCATTGGGGGTGCGACGCCCACGGCAGCACCTGGGCGATGTAGTACGCGCTGCACAGCGCGAGCCCCGCGCGCACCGCATGGCGCAGCACCGGCGAGCTGCCGCTCCAATGCGTGCGCAGCGCGGCCAGCGGCCAGCCCTCGGGGGCGACGAATTTCTGCAGCTCGCTGCGGCTCAGCGGCGAAGCCGCGCCTTCGCCGCGCTGCAGCGCGCGGATGCGGCGCACCTCGGCGTCGAGCCGGCGCAGGCGATTCTCCAGCGCCGGCAGCAGACGCCGGCGGTCATCATCGGTGGCCAGCGGCGAGCCGGCGAACAGGGCCTGGAGGTCGAGCGCAGGCAAGGCGTCGGGAACGTCGCCGCGGCGCACCGCCTGCGCCGCGGCATCCAGCCCCTTTGCAATGCCGAGCAGCGCGCTGGACATCCGGCCGAGAATCCAGCGGCCGCCGTCGTCCTGCGCCAGAGCGTCGAGATCGAGCCGGCTCGCCAGCAGCACGTCGCGCAGCTCGATCGTGAGCAGCACGATGCCGATCTCGCGCTGCGCGTTCGCGCCGTCGGGCTGGGCGAAGACAAGGTCGCGCGCGCTCTGCAGCCGATCGGCGAGCCCGACTTCGCCCTGGATCCAGGCCTGCATGCTGCGCGTATCGTCCGCGCCCGCCGCGGGCGAAGCGAGCAGCCCGGCGCGCGAGCGCAGCAGGCCGGCCGCGGCGGCGAGCACCTCGCCGAGCGCCAGCGCACGGTAGCGCCGCTGCAGCAGCGCGCCACTGACGAGCGACCAGACCAGGTAGACGGCGGCACCGACCGCATTCCACAGCACCAGCTCGGGCAGCGACGTGCTCCCCGGCGGCACCGCCATCGTGAAGATCAGCGCGAGGATGGGCGCGAACGCCGCCGCGCCGGCACGTGCGCCCCAGGCCATCGCCATCATCGCGCCAAAGGCAATCAGCGCGACGGCGGCGCCCATCCACAGCGGCGTCGGCATCAACCACAGCGTGACGGCCGACGATACGACGCTCAGCACCGCCGCCGTGCAAACCCTGATCCAGGTCCGCGCCACCGTATTCGGCACGTCGGCCAGGCTCGCGCAGACCGCGCCACCGAGCGCCAGCGCGGCCGCGTGCGGACCCTCCAGCGTGTGGACGACGAGCTGGATGATCGCGATGCCGCACGCGACGGTAAAGCCGTTCAGCGCGTACGCGGGAAGGTCGAGCAGGCGCTTCATCGATGCGCGCGATTCTGGGCCATGCGGCTGCGCTTGTCCGCTCGCCCGAAGCCACTGGCGCTCCCCTCGCGGGACGCGAACGAAGTGAGCTTGGGGCCGCAAGTCAGTGGCGCCCGGCCGCCCGAAGCCACTGACGCTCCCCTCGGGGGACGCGAACGAAGTGAGCTTGGGGCCGTTCAACCCGAGGCTTGTGCCCCTCCGGCGCGCGAAACAGGGTGCGGGTGTATGGTGAATGCCGCCGCAAAGGAGATTCGAGCGATGCCAGCCGATCCAAAGCCCAACCCGAGCCCGACGCCGGATTCGCGCTTCGGCCAGTGGAACCACTGGAACGTCGGCTACTGGCTGCTCGCGATGCTTGCGCTCTTGAGCGTGCAGACGCTGTGGCAGGGTACGCGCGGCGTCGAGGTCGTGCCGTACAGCGAGTTCCAGAAGGCGCTCGCCGACAACAAGATCAGCGAAGTCGTGATCGGCGATACGACCTTCACTGCGAAGCTGAAGAGTCCCGAAAACGGCAAGAGCGTGATCGTCACCAATCGCGTCGATCCGGCGGTCGTCGCCGAACTGTCGAAGTACGACATACCGTACCGCCGCGTCGTCGAGAGCACCTTCCTGCGCGACCTGACGTCGTGGGTCGCACCGGCGCTGATCTTCTTCGGGCTGTGGTTCTTCCTGATCCGCCGCTTCGCCAACCAGCAGGGTCTGGGCGGACTGATGGGCGTCGGCAAGAGCCGCGCGAGAACTTACGTCGAGACCGACACCGGCGTGAGCTTTGCCGATGTCGCCGGCGTTGAGGAGGCAAAGGCCGAGCTGCAGGAGATCGTCGCCTTCCTGAGGGACCCGCAGGGCCACAGCCGGCTCGGCGCGCGCATGCCTAAGGGGGTGCTCTTGATCGGCCCGCCCGGCACAGGCAAGACGCTGCTCGCGCGCGCCGTCGCGGGCGAGGCGGGGGTGCCGTTCTTCAGCATCTCGGGCAGCGAGTTCGTCGAGATGTTCGTCGGCGTCGGCGCGGCGCGCGTGCGCGACCTCTTCGAGCAGGCGCGCGCGCAGGCGCCGGCCATCATCTTCATCGACGAGCTGGACGCCCTCGGCCGTGCGCGCGGCGCCGGCGGCATGATCGGCGGCCACGACGAGCGCGAGCAGACCTTGAACCAGCTGCTCGTCGAGTTGGACGGCTTCGACAGTTCGGGCGGCCTCGTGCTGCTGGCGGCGACGAACCGGCCCGAGATCCTCGACCCGGCCTTGCTGCGCGCCGGCCGCTTCGACCGTCAGGTGCTCGTCGACCGGCCCGACAAGAAGGGCCGCCTCGAGATCCTGCAGGTCCACGCGCGCAAGCTGCGGCTCGCAAGCGGCGTCGAGCTCGAGCAGGTCGCGGCGCTGACGACCGGCTTCTCGGGCGCCGACCTCGCCAACCTGTGCAACGAGGCGGCGCTCGCCGCAACGCGGCGCGACGCCGCCGAGGTGACGCTGGCCGACTTCACGCTTGCGATCGAGCGCATCGTCGCCGGCCTCGAGAAGAAGAGCCGCGTGCTGAACCCGCGCGAGCGCGAGATCACCGCCTACCACGAGATGGGCCACGCGCTCGTCGCGATCGCGCTGCCGGGCACCGACCGCGTGCACAAGATCTCGATCATCCCGCGCGGCATCGGCGCGCTCGGCTATACGATCCAGCGCCCGACCGAGGACCGCTTCCTGATGACGCGCGACGAGCTCGAGCACAAGATCATGGTGCTGCTCGGCGGGCGCGCCGCGGAGCACGTCGTCTACGGCCACCTCTCGACCGGCGCCGCCGACGACCTCGCGAAGGCGACCGACATCGCGCGCGACATGGCGACGCGCTACGGCATGGTCGAGGAGCTCGGCTACCTCGCCTACGACGAACGCGCGCCGACGCTGCTCGATCCGACCGGCCTTGGTCAGCCGCAGCACGGCCTCGTCGCGAGCCCCGAGACGCAGCAACGCATTGACGAGGCGGTGCGCGCGATCGTGATGGACGCCTTCGCGCGCGCCCGCGCGATCCTCGTCGAGCGCCGCGACCTGCTCGAACGCTGCGCGCGCGAGCTGCTCGCGAAGGAGACGCTCGACGAGGCGCAACTGCGCGCCCTGCTCGACGCGGCGCCGGCTGCGGCCTGAGAGCAGCCGCAGGCACTCGCACCCGGTTCGCGCCTGCGCAATGGCCTGCGCAATGACCCTCGTTGACGAAGCGCCACGCCTCGCCTACCGTTGCGCCGGCCGATGCTTGACGCATCCTCGAGCAAACCCATCCACCGCGGCCGCGCGCCGACTCACCACTGCGAAGGAAGCCCCCATGTCAGCGATCGATCGTCGTGCGTTCCTGAACCTTGCCGGCGCCGCCGGGCTCGCGGGGGTGTGGCCCACCGCGCGCGCTGCCGACGCGCAGGCCAAGGCCGAGGGGCAGGCAGTGTTCTACGCCAACATCACGGCCGTCAAGCCGATCATGGACGCGTTCGAGGCGGCGACCGGCGTGAAGGGCGTCTACACCCGGATCTCGAGCTCGAAGTTCGTCTCGACCGTGACGACCGAGGCCGACGCCGGCAAGCTCCTCGCCGACGTCGTGCAGGCGCCGCTGCCGGTGCTCGAGCTGCTGAAGGCGAAGGGCATCCTTGCGCCGTACAAGTCGCCGGCCGCAGCCGGCTACCCGGACTGGTCGCGGCCCGACGACAGCATCCAGCTGTTCGGCATCGAGTACGTCTCGTATCTCTTCAACAAGACCATCGTCAAGCCGGCCGATGCGCCGGCGCGCTACGAGGATCTGGCCGATCCGAAGTGGAAGAACAGAATAGTGATGGCCAACCCTGCGAACCACTCGTCGACGATCTCGTGGCTTGTCGGCCTGAAGGAGAAGGTCTTCAAGTCCGAAGGCGACTGGACGAATTTCGTCAAGGCGCTCGCCGCGAACAAGCCGATGTTCGTCGCCTCGTTCGGGCCGACGCCGGCGCCGATCGAAAGCGGCGAGAAGCCGATCGGCATCTCGATGCCGAAGTACATCGTCACGAAGGCGCCCGCTCCGCTCGACTGGGCGCCGCGCAGCGGCGAGCCGCTCTTGGGCACGCCGCGCGCGATCGCGATCACGGCCAAGGCGCCGCACCCGGCGGCGGCGCGCGCGTTCATGGACTTCTGGCTTTCGAAGCCAGCGATGGCGCTGCTCGCCAAGGACGTCGGCGAGTACGTCCTCGCGCCCGGCGTGTTCCCGCCGATAGCCGGTATCGACGCGGCGAAGGTCGTCGCGATCCGCGACCTGCCGAACGACGAGATCGAGAAGTGGGGCGCCGAGTTCAAGCGCATCTTCGCCGCCTGAGCGGGCGATGGAGATCCGCATCGACGGCGTCGGCAAGAGCTACGTCGCCGAAGGCAAGGAAGTCCGCGCGCTCGACCGCGTCGACCTGACGATCCCGGCGAACCGCATCTTCACGCTGCTCGGCCCGAGCGGCTGCGGCAAGACGACGCTGCTGCGCTGCATCGTCGGCCTCGAGACGCCCGACAGCGGCGAGATCAGGATCGGCGGCGAGATCGTCTGGTCCGCGGCGCGCGGCATCAACGTCCCGCCCGAGAAGCGCGGCCTCGGCATGGTATTCCAGACGTATGCGATCTGGCCGCACATGAGCGTGTTCGACAACGTCGCCTACCCGCTGCAGATCCGCGGCCTGGCGCGGCGCGAGATCGACGCCAAGGTGGCCGCCGCGCTGCGCTTCGTCCAGCTCGAAGGGCTCGACAAGCGTTCCGCGACGCGGCTTTCGGGCGGCCAGCAGCAGCGCGTCGCGCTCGCCCGTGCGCTCGTCGCCGAGCCGAAGGTGATCCTGTTCGACGAGCCGCTCTCCAACCTCGACGCCAAGCTGCGCGAGGAGACGCGCAAGGAGTTGAAGACCTTCCTCGGCCAGCTCGGCATCACGGCGGTGTATGTGACGCACGACCGCGTCGAGGCGCTCGCGCTGTCGGACGCGATCGCCGTGATGCGGGCCGGCGCGATCGTCGAGATCGGCACGCCGCAGAAGATCTACTTCCAGGCCGACCACCGCTTCGTCGCCGACTTCATCGGCCGCGCGAACCTGATCGACGCCAAGGTGCGCGGCGTCGAAGGCGGGCACACCGTCGTCGACACCGCGCTCGGCGCATTCGCCTGCCAGCAGCGCGATCTGGCTGCCGGCAGCGAGGCGACGCTTTGCATCCGCCCCGAGTTCATGCGCGTCGATGCGGGCTCGGCGGCGGCGGGCGTCAACAACACGGTCGACGGCGTCGTCGAATCGATCGCCTTCGTCGGCGAGGTCTACGAAGTCGAGATCCGCGCTGCCGGGCTGCTGCTGCTCGCGCGCGTCGAACCCGATGCCGAGATCCACGCCGGCGACACGGTGCGCTTCGGCGTCGATCCGGCGCACTGCCTGCTCGTCTCGCGCTAGCCGCGTGCGGACCGCATGAACCCGTCGCGCCCGGCGCTGACCTACACGCTGATCGCGATCGTCGGCCTGTTGACGGTCGCGCCGGTCGCGATGCTCGCGTTCGGCAGCTTCTCGCAGGGGCTCAATGCATTCGGCCAGTTCACGACGCAGAAGTACGTCGCCGCGTACACCGACCCGGCGCTGCTCGGCGTCATCATCAACACGGTCGTCTTCGTGATCGGCTCGACCATCGTCGCGACCGGCCTCGCCCTCGTCTTCGCGTACCTGAACACGCGCACCGATATCCCGTTCAAGTTCCTGTTCGGCGTGCTCGCGATCGTCCCGATGATGATCCCGCACCTGCTGTTCTCGGTCGCCTGGGGGTTGCTGCTGAACCCTTCCAACGGCCTCGTCAACGTCGCGCTGATGGACGCGCTCAGCCTGCCCGACGCGCCGTTCGACATCTACTCGCTGCACGGCATGATCCTCGTCGAGGGGGTCTTGAACATGCCGATCGCGTATCTCATCATCGCCCCCGCGATGGCGTCGTTCGACGTCTCGCTCGAGGAATCGTCGCGCGTCTTCGGCGCCGGCACCTGGCGCACGCTGCTGCGCGTGACGCTGCCGGTGCTGCGTCCTGCCATCCTCGCCGCCTTCGTGCTCGGCATCGTGCGCAGCCTGGCGTCGTACGCGGTGCCGCGCGTGCTGGGCACGCCGGGGCGCGTCGAGGTGCTCGCGACCTACCTCTACGAAATGATCGCGACCGGCTACTCGCCCGACTACGGCAAGGCCGCCGCGCTCGGCATGAGCGCGCTCGCGACCTCGGTCGCCCTGATCTGGGCCTACCGCGCGCTGACCGCCGAGAGCGGCAGGTTCGTCACGATCTCGAGCCGCGGCTGGCGGCCGACGGTGATCGCGCTCGGCCGGGCGCGGCTGCCGCTCTTCGCCGCCGTCGCGGCACTCTCGTTCATCGTCGTCGTGCTGCCCGTCGCGGTGCTGCTCTACACCTCGTTCGTACCGTACTCGATGGTGCCAACTGCGCAGGCCTTCGCGCAGATGAGCTGGCGCCACTGGATCGAGGTGATCGAGGACCCGACCTCGCTGCTCGCGCTGCGCAACAGCGTCTTTCTGGCCGTCGTCGGGGCGACGCTCGGCGTGCTGCTGTCGCTCTTCGTCGCCTACGTCATCGTCAAGCTGCGCACCCGCGCCGCCGGCGTGCTGGAGTCGCTGACCTATCTTTCGTTCTCGTTTCCGGGCATCGTCATCGGCGTCGGCTTCATGTGGTTCTTCGTCCAGACGCCGCTTTATGCGACGCTCACCGCGCTGCTCGTCGGCTACATCGCGACCTACCTGCCGTACGGCGTGCGCCCGCTCGCGAGCGCCTTCGTGCAGGTCCACGCCCACCTCGAGGAGTCCTCGCTCGTCTGCGGCGCAAGCCCGATGACGACGGCACGCCGCATCATCGTGCCGCTGCTGATCCCGGGCGTCGTCTCGGCGTGGATCCTGATGGCGGCGATGTTCGTTCGCGAGCTGACGCTGTCGGTCGTCCTCTCTCGCCCCGGCAGCGAGGTGCTCGCGGTGCAGATCCTCGCCTTCGCCGACGACGGCCTGTGGGGCAAGCTGTCGGCGCTCGGCATCATCATGATCGGCATCTCGACCGCGCTCGTGCTCGCCGCGAGCTTCGTCGGCGCGCGGTTCAAGGCGACGCAGGGGGCGGCGGGGTAGCAAGGCGCGGCATCGGCGGCCAAGCGTCGCCATCGTTCGATGGCCGCGCGATGCGGTCGCCGACAATCGGCGCTGACCCTGCACTGCCCAGCCCCGATGACCGACCGCAAACACCACCTCGACACCGTCGCCGTCTCGCTGCTCGTCGCGTGCTGCGCGTTCTGGGGCTTTCAGCAGATCCTCATCAAGACGACGGTGGCGGAGGTACCGCCGCTGTGGCAGGCCGCGATCCGCATGGCCGGCGCGACGGCGATGCTCTGGCTGTGGTGCGCCGCTCGCGGCATCAGGCTCTTCGAGCGCGACGGCACGCTCGGCGGCGGGCTGCTCGCGGGGGTGCTCTTCGCCGGCGAGTTCGCCTGCATCTACCTCGGCATGCAGTACACGACGGCCTCGAGGCTGACCGTCTTCCTCTACACGTCGCCGTTCGTCGTCGCGCTGCTGCTGCCGCGCTTCGTCCCGTCCGAGCGGCTGCGCGGCGTGCAGTGGGCCGGACTTGCGCTCGCCTTCGCCGGCGTTGTCGTCGCCTTCGGCGAGAGCTTCGGCCACCTCGACGCAACGCGCCTGCACGGCGACGCCCTCGCCCTTGCCGCCGGCGTGCTGTGGGGCCTGACGACGCTGACGATCCGCGCAACGCGCCTCGGCCACGCGAGCGCCGAGAAGACGCTTTTCTACCAGCTCGGCATCACGTCGCTCGTCATGCCGATGCTCTCGCTGCTGCTCGGCGAACGCTGGAGCCTGCACTACTCGGCCTACGCCTGGACCTCGATCGCGCTGCAGACGGCGATCGGCGCGTTTGCGAGCTACCTCGCGTGGATGTGGCTGCTGCGCTACTACCCGGCAACGCGCATCTCGTCGTTTACGTTCCTCACGCCACTCTTCGCGCTGATCTTCGGCGTCGCGCTGCTCGGCGAGCCGCTGACCGCGCAACTGCTGTTCGCGCTCGCCGGCGTCGGGCTCGGCATCCTGCTCGTCAATCGCCGGCCGGTCGCCGCGGCCGCGGCCTGAGATCGCGACACTCGATCAGCTCGCGAGGTCGATCACGAACGCCGGGTCGAAGTGCGCGTTCTCGACGACACCACCCCGCGCATAGCCGCGCGGGTTGGCGACGACGCGGGTGCGGCCGACGGTGTAGTCGAAGCTGTCGTGCACGTGGCCGTGCAGCCAGAGTTCGGGCTGCCAGCGCTGGATGCGGTCCTCGAGGTCGCTGACGAAGCACGCATTCAGCGGCGAGCCGGCGAAGCGCGGATGGATGCTGCCGCGCGCCGGCGCGAAGTGGGTGACGACGACGGTCGGCCCGTCGTGCTGCTCGGCGAACCGCGCGTCGAGCCACGCGACCGACTGGTCGAACAGGCGCTGCGACACGGCGGGCGTGAAGAGTTCGCTGCGCCCCGGCGCGACGGTGATGCGAGAGAAGTCGCGCACCATCGTCATTGCCTGCTGCAGGCCGGCTTCGCGCTGTGCGGCGTCGGTGAACAGCCGGTAGTCCGACCACAGCGTGCAGCCGAGGAAGCGCACGCCGCCGAAGCGCCATTCGTCGCACTCGAGAACGCGGACCTGCGTTCCCTTCGCGTGCTCGCGCAGTTGCGCCACCGTCGTCTCGAGGTCCGAGCCGTAGAACTCGTGATTGCCGGCGACGAAGAGCGTCGGCTGCCCGACCTGCGCGGCCCACGCGATCGAGCCCTGCGGCCGGGCGAGGTCGCCGGCGATGACGACGACGTCGGCATCGGTACGCGGCACGGGCATCGCATGCACCGACAGGTGCAGATCGGACATCAGCTGAATCTTCATCGTCCTACCTCGCAGCGGACGGCGCCGCCGCCTTCTCGCGTTCGACGCGCGCCGTCGCGTCGCGCGCGATGGCGACCGACCCGAGCACGCTGCCCGCAGCATCACACACGAGCGAAAAGCTCATCTCGACGTAGAGCTTGTCGCCCGACTTGTGCAGACCGCGCGTCAAGGTCGGCTGGCCGCTCAGGCGCAGCCTGCCGGTCTGCATCGCGGCGTCGAAGCCGCGCCAGTGCGCGGCGCGCAGCCGCTCGGGGATGATCAGGTCGAGGCTCGCGCCGATCGCCTCGGCCGCGCTGAAACCGAACATCGCCGCGGCGGCGGCGTTCCAGCGCTCGATCACGCCTTCGCGGTTCGCATAGACGATCGCCTCGGCGGCCTGTTCGATGATCCGATCGGCGAGCGCGGCCGGCGCGTCATCCGTCTGCGCGGCCGCCGGCGTCGAGCCCGAATTCATCGATCGATCTCCCTTCGCGTCGAATCGCGTGCGTTGTCACTCGATGGTTTCGATTGTCGGCCACGTCCCGAAGCCCTGTTTGCGGCACCCTCATTGCATGCCTTGCCGCGATGCGGCACGCGGCGATCATGCACGCCAGGCGGCCGATGCCGGGCGCTCGCCCTGCCGCGCCGATGACCTCGCCCGGTCGGCCGGCAGCGACAGCAGCCGAGCCGTATTGACGAGCGCCATGTGGCTCAGCGCCTGCGGAAAATTGCCGAGCATCCTGCGCGTGCCCGGCTCGTACTCCTCGGCGAACAAGCCGACGTCGTTGGCGATCGCGAGCAGACGATCGAACAGCGCACCCGCATCGTCGCGCCGGCCGATCAGCGCAAGATTGTCGGCAAACCAGAACGAGCACGGCAGAAAGACGCCCTCGCCCGGCGGCAAGCCATCCAGGCCGTGCTGCGTCGCATAGCGGCGCACGAGACCGTCGACGACGAGCTCGCGCTCGATCGCCTCGACCGTTCCTCGCACCCGCGGATCGTCGGGCGGCAGGAAGCCGACGAGCGCGATCAGCAGCAGGCTTGCATCGAGCGCCTCGGCCCCGTAGGACTGGACGAAGGTGTTGCGCGCGGCATCGAAGCCCGCGTCGCAGACCTGCGCGTGTATGGCGTCGCGCAGCTCGCGCCAGCGCTCGACCGGTCCTTGCAGGCCGAAGCGTTCGACCGACTTCACGGCGCGATCGAACGCGACCCAGGCCATGACCTTCGAATGCGTGAAGTGGCGCCGCGGCCCGCGGATCTCCCAGATGCCCTCGTCGGGCTGCTGCCAGTTCGATTCGAGGAATCCGAGCAGCGCATGCTGGATGCGCCAGGCATGCGCCTCGGGATGGAGTCCCGCGCAACGCGCCAAATGCAGCGAATCCATCAGCTCGCCATAGACGTCCAGCTGCAGCTGCCCGCAAGCCGCATTGCCGATGCGCACCGGCGCGGCGCCGGCGTAGCCCGGCAGCCAGCCGATCTCGCGCTCGTCGAGGCGGCGCACACCGGTGATGCCGTAGAGGATCTGCAGATCTTGCGGACTGCCGGCCGCGGCTCGCAGCAGCCATTCGCGCCACGCGATCGCCTCGTCGTGATAGCCGGTGGCGAGCAGCGCATTGAGCGTGAAGGTCGCATCGCGCAGCCAGCAATAGCGATAGTCCCAGTTGCGCACGCCACCCGCCTGCTCGGGCAGCGAGGTCGTCGGTGCCGCGACGATGCCGCCGGTCGGCGCGTAGGTGAGTGCCTTGAGCGTGAGCAGCGATCGCATCACCGCGTCGCGCCAGCCGCCCTCGTAGGTGCACCGGGCGGACCATTCGCGCCAGCCGCGCTCGGTCGCCTCGAGCGCCTTCATCGCATCGAGCGCCGGCAGTGCGCCTTCGTGCGACGCCCGGTAGGCGAGGACGAACGTGGTGCGCGCGCCGGCTTTCGACTCGAACTCGGCGACCGTCGTCATATTCCTGCCTTGCGTCGGTACGTCGCAGCGCAGTTCCAGCGCATCCGGCCCCGCCGTCGCCAGCGTCGCGCCACCGACGCGGCGCACCCACGGCACGATGCTGCCGTAGTCGGTGCGGATCACGAGCTCCATCTGCATCGCCACGGCCCCGCGCAGGCCCTCGACGATGCGCACGATGTCGCGCCGCAGGCCCGACAGCGGCATGAAATCGATGACACGCACCGCGCCCGAATCGGTCTCGAACGTCGTCTCGAGGACGAGCGAATCCCCGCGATAGCGCCGCGTCGAGGCATGCGATCCGCCGGCGGGCGCGATCAGCCAGCGGCCGTGGCGCGGCTCGCCGAGCAATGCGGCAAAGCAGGCACCGGCGTCGAAACGCGGCAGACACGCCCAGTCGATCGATCCGTCGCGGCCGACGAGCGCCGCCGCATGGCAGTCGCCGATCAGCGCGTAGTCTTCGATCGCAAGCGGCATTGCGCTATTCGCCGTTTCCGCGCGCCGCCAACGCGTCAGCCCTGCAGCAAGACCTTGGCACCGGCGAAGATCATCTGGACCGAGATCGCGGCCAGAATGATTCCCATGATGCGCGTGATCACGTTCATGCCGGCGGTGCCGAGCAGCCTGGACGCCGGCACGGCCAGCCGCATGCCGAGGTAGAGCAGCACCGCCATCACGACGATCGCCGCGACGAGCCCTGCCGTACCCTCGACGCCATGCGCACCGTGGGCGAAGATGATCGCCGTCGAGATCGCACCCGGTCCGGCGAGCAGCGGAATCGCAAGCGGATAGACCGCCGGATCGTTCTGCGGCGCGGCGTCGGCGGTTTCGTGGTGGATCCCGCTCGGCTTTGCGTTGAGCAGCGAAAAGGCGATCGACAGCACGATCAGCCCGCCGGCCGTGCGCAGCCCGGCGATCGAGATGTCGAATGCGCCGAGCAAGGCCGCGCCGATCAGCACGCAGATCACGAGGATCGCCGTCACCGCGGCCGAGGTGACCCACGCGATGCGTGCACGCTGCGCGCTCGTGCAGCCGTCGGTCACCGACAGGAAGATCGGAATATTGCCGATCGGGTTCATGATCGCGAACAGCGCGGCAAGGAACTTGACGATCTCTCCCCACTCCACGGACAGCGCTCCACCGGTGGTTGACGAATGGGTTCGAGCCAAAGTCTAGCGTCGCACGTACGGTGCGACGACTTGCGGGGGCATTGTCTGATGCGTGGGTACTGGCTGTGCCGCGCTGGGCGGACGCCGCGCGATGCACTGCGCGAGAATGCGGCCGTCGCTGCCCGCAAGCGGCGACCGCTGCATCGATCATCCGCCGGAGGTTCCGCCATGAACAGGCTCTCGCGCCGCCATTTCGGCCTGTACGCCACGCTCGCCGCCGCCGCTGCCGCACTGCCCGCGGCCGCACAGTCGTCGGCCGCGGGCGGGAAAAGGAACAAGGTGATCTTTCAGGTCAGCGACGGCGACCCGGCGAAATGGGGGCTCGCGCTCAACAATGCGCACAACGTGCAGTCCGCACTCGGCGCGGATGCGGTCGACGTCGAGATCGTCGCCTACGGCCCGGGGATCGGGATGCTGCAGGCCGACTCGCCGGTCGCGCCGCGCATCAAGGCCGCGCTCGCATCGGGCACCAAGATCGTCGCCTGCGAGAATACGATGAAGGGTCACAAGCTCGCCCCGTCCGACATGCTGCCCGATATCGGCTATGTGCCGTCCGGCGTCGTCGAACTGATGCAAAGGGAGCAGCAGGGCTACGCCTATATCCGGCCTTGAGAGCGTCGCCCGATCCCATCATTTCGCATTCGAGGCGGCGGCGCCGGGTCCGAATGCACGTCCCGCCGGCCGGCGATGGCCTCGCTCCGTTGCGCGAACCGGGGCCGTGAACGGCGATGAACCGCCCGCTCGAATCGCTCCAGCGCTGGATCGGCGATCGCCTGAGCCGCTACCTGTCGCAGCGCACGCGCGCCCGCAGCAGTTCGGCGCGCACCGATGTGACCTTGCTGATGGCCTGCCTGCGGCCGGGCGACGTGCTGCTCGTCGAAGGCCGCACGCGCATCAGCGCACCGATCAAATACCTGACGCAATCGATCTGGTCGCACGCGGCGATCTACGTCGGCGACATGCCCGGCCGGGCACGGGCCTTCATCGAGGTCGATCTGCGCGAAGGCGTGCGCGCCGTCGGCGTCGACGCCTATGCGGGACTGCACTGCCGCATCTGCCGGCCGGTGGGCATGACGGCGGTCGAGACCGAGGCGGTCGTCTCGTTCGTCACGCAGCGCATCGGCTACCGCTACGACCTGAAGAACGTGTTCGACCTCGCCCGCTACCTGCTGCCCTTCGCGCCCGTGCCCCCGCACCTGCGCCGCCGCATGATCGCGCTCGGCAGCGGCGACCCGACGCGTGCGATCTGCTCGACCCTGATCGCGCAGGCCTTCGAGTCGGTGCGCTACCCGATCCTGCCGATCATCGAGCGCGTGCCGTCGGGCGATCCGCTGCATCCCGATTGCATCGAGGAGATCCTGCACGTGCGCAGCTATACGCTTTACGTGCCGCGCGATTTCGACGTCTCGCCGTACTTCGCGATTGTCAAGCCGACGCTCGCATCCGGCTTCGACTTCCGGCGCCTCGCGTGGGATGACACCCTGACACTGCCCGGCGCGTGATGCGGCCGCGCGCCGCAAAGACCGCATCGCGCGGGCGCTTTCGTTTGCGCCGGCCGCGCACCATGGCGTAGAGTGTCGCGATGCAACCACCTCGGGTTCGCGGCGTGCGCCCGGCACGACGCAGCGACAGTGGGCTTGCGGCAACGGGGCGCTGAGATGCCGAGCGCCGATCGAGCCGCCCTCACCAGGCGCTTTGCGGCGGTGCGGGATGCGTCCGTCAGGCTTGTCGCGTCGCTGTCCGCGGAAGACCAGTGCGTGCAATCGATGCCGGACGCAAGCCCGACGAAATGGCATCTCGCGCACACGAGCTGGTTCTTCGAAGCGGTCGTGCTGCAGCCACACGCACGCGCCTGGCGCTGCTTCGATGCGCGCTTCGCGCGGCTCTTCAATTCGTACTACGAGAGCCTTGGCCCGCGCCACCCGCGGCCACAGCGCGGCATGCTGACGCGGCCCGCGCTCGCCGAGATCCACGCCTATCGCAAGGCGGTCGACGCCGCGGTCGCGGATTTCATCCACGAAAGCCCGGCGCAGGATTTCGCGCGTGCCGCGCCGCTCGTCGAACTCGGCCTGCATCACGAGCAGCAGCACCAGGAACTGATGCTGACCGATATCCTGCACCTGCTGTCGCTCAACCCGCTGCGCCCTGCGGCGCTCGATGTGCCGGCGCTGCGCCGCCCCGCGGCCGATGCGGGCTGGATCGAGCATCCGGGCGGCGAGGTCGGGATCGGTCATGCCGGCGCGGCATTCGCTTTCGACAACGAGACCCCGCGCCATGCGGTGCGTCTGCAGCCGTTCGCGCTCGCCAACCGGCTCGTCACGAACGGCGAGTACCAGCGCTTCATCGACGACGGCGGCTACACGCAGCCCGGCCTGTGGCTGTCGGACGGCCTGGCCGCGGTGCAGACCGCGGGCTGGCGCGCGCCGCTGTACTGGCTGGACGATGGGACCGAGTTCACGCTGAACGGCGTCGTGCCCCGCGACGCCGATGCGCCGGTGCGTCACCTGAGCTTCTACGAAGCGGCGGCCTACGCCGAATGGACCGGCGCCCGGCTGCCGACCGAGTTCGAGTGGGAGGCGGCGGTCAGCGGGCCGACGCCGCCGGCCCAGGCTTTCGGCGACGTGTGGCAATGGACGCGCTCGTCCTACGACCCCTACCCGCGCTTTCGGCCCGCGGCCGGTGCGATCGGCGAATACAACGGCAAATTCATGGTCGGCCAGATCGTGCTGCGCGGCAGCAGCCTCGCCACACCCGAGGGCCATGCCCGGGCCACGTATCGCAACTTCTTCCCGCCGGCGGCGCGCTGGCAGTTCAGCGGGCTGCGGCTCGCGCAGGACCTGTGACCGAATTCGAACAGGCGCTCGTCACCGGCTTGTCGGCCCGGCCGCGCAGCATCGCGCCGAAGTGGTTCTATGACGCCGAAGGCTCGAGACTGTTCGAGCGCATCTGCGAACTGCCCGAGTACTACCCGACGCGGACCGAACTCGCCCTGCTCGATCGCCACGCGCCCGAGATCGCGAGCCGCATCGGCCCGCGCTGCGAGATCGTCGAATTCGGCGCCGGCGCGATCCGCAAGCTGCGGGTTCTGCTCGGCGCGCTCGACCGCCCGGCGCGGTTCGTGCCGATCGACATCTCGGGCGAGCATCTGCTCGAAGCGGCGACCTTGTTGCGGCGCGCTCACCCTGCGCTCGAGGTGCGGCCGCTGGTCGCCGACTTCACCCGCGCCCTCGCGCTGCCGCCGGCGGCCGGGCCGCGCATCGGCTTCTTTCCGGGAAGCTCGATCGGCAACTTCGATCCGCCGGCCGCGGTGGAACTGCTGCGTCACTTCGCCTCGCTGCTGGGCGGCGGCGGCTTGCTGATCGGTGTCGATCGGATCAAGGATCCGGCCGCCCTGCACGCCGCATACAACGACAGCGCGGGCGTCACCGCGGCGTTCAACCTGAATCTCTGGGCGCGCGCGAACCGCGAAGCCGGGGCCGGCTTCGACCTCGCGCAATGGATGCACTCGGCGTTCTACAACGCGCCGCTGCAGCGCATCGAGATGCACCTCGTAAGCCGGCGCGCGCAGCGCGTGACGATCGCGGGCACCCCGTTCGACTTCGCCGAAGGCGCGAGCGTGCACACCGAGAACTCGTACAAGTACACCGTCGCCGGCTTTCAGGCGCTCGCGCGCGACGCGGGGTTGACGCCCGCCGCCTGCTGGAGCGACGGCGCGCAGCGCTTCGCGCTGCACTGGCTGACGCCGGAGCCGGCCGCGGCGCCGCAGCGCTGAGGCCCGCTTCGCTACGTGGAGACGCGCAACGGCTGCACGCGCAATTGCGACGGCCCGGCGGCGAGGGTCTCGGCGAGCAGCTTGACGAGCGCATAGACGGCATCGATATGCGGCGTCGGCGTACCGGTCAGGCGGCCGAGCTCGGCGACCGAGCCGACGAGGGCGTCGATCTCCGGCGCGCGGCCGGCTTCGACATCCTGCAGCATCGAGGTCTTGTGCTCGCCGACCTTCTCGGCCCCGGCGATGCGGCGTTCGAGCGTGACGCGAAAGGCTATGCCGAGCTTGGCCGCAACGGCCTGCGCCTCGCGCATCATGTCGGCCGCCAGCTCGCGCGTGAGTGGAAAGCGGCAGATGCCGGCGAGCGTCGCGTGCGAGAGCGCGCTGATCGGATTGAAGGTCAGGTTGCCCCACAGCTTGAGCCAGATCTCGGCGCGGATATCGTCGAGCACCGGCGACTTGAAGCCGGCCGCCTCGAAGCACTGCGAAACGCGCTTCACCCGCTCGCTCGCCGAGCCGTCGAGTTCGCCGACCGGGAAGCGGTCGCCCTCGACGTGACGCACGACGCCCGGCGCGAGCAGTTCGCACGCCGGGTAGACGACGCTGCCGATGATCCGGTCCGCCGGCACGCTGCGCAACAGCACGCCGCCCGGATCGACGCTTTCGACGCTGCTGCCGGCAAGCTTCCCGCCGTGGCCGTGGAAGTACCAGAACGGGATGCCGTTTTGCATCGTCACGATCACCGTCTGCGGTCCGATCAGCGCGGGCAGATCGCCGACCAGCGCCGCCACCTGGTGCGCCTTGACGGCGATGACGACGATATCCTGCGGCCCGGCCTGCGCATAGTCGTTCGTCGCCAGCACGTTGCGGGCAACGTGCTCGGCTCCGTCGTGCATCACGAGCTTCATGCCGGCGCGGCGTATCGTCTCGAGGTTCGCGCCGCGCACCATAAAGGTCACGTCTTCGCCCGCGAGGGCGAGCTTGACGCCGACATAGCCGCCGATCGCGCCGGCACCGATGATTGCGATTTTCATGATCCCCGCTGTGTCCTCGCTTGCTGCCGTCGATCGATTGTTCCGTTGCACAAATCCTAATCGATCTCGCGGCGACGGCGCCGCCGGGCCGACAATCGAACGGTCCGCGAAAGCTACTGTCCACTTCGACTGCCTGGAGACTTCAGCATGGATGCACAACATCGACTCTGGGTGCGCTTTCGCGCACCCGACGGCAGCGTCGGCTTCGGCACGCTGCAGGATGGGCAGATCGCCGAGCATCGCGGCGACATGTTCGCCGCGCCGCAGCCGACGGGGCGCTTCGTCGCGCTCGACGGCGTGAAGCTGCTGCGGCCGATGCAGCCGGGCAAGGTGCTCGCGCTGTGGAACAACTTCAAGGCGCTCGGCGACAAGCTCGGCCTTTCGGCTCCGCCCGAGCCGCTGTACTTCCTGAAGGCGCCGAATTCGTTCGCCGACCCGGGCGACGCGATCGTGCAGCCGCGCGACAAGGGCAAGGTGATCTACGAAGGCGAACTCGCGATCGTGATCGGCCAGCGGGCCAGCGGCGTCGCCGAGGCGGACGCGATGGCGCATGTCTTCGGCTACACCTGCGTCAACGACGTGACCGCGGTCGAGCTTCTGAACCGCGACCCGACGTTTGCGCAGTGGACGCGCGCCAAGGGCATGGACGGCTTCTGCCCGCTCGGGCCGGCGATCGCGACCGGCCTCGATGCCGCCAGGCTCGTCGTGCGCACGACCTTGAACGGCGAGCTGCGCCAGGAGTTTCCGATCAGCGATATGCGCTTCTCGGTCGCTCAGCTCGTGAGCCTGATCTCGCACGATATGACGCTCGATGCGGGCGACGCGATCCTGTGCGGCACCTCGCTCGGCGTCGGTTCGATGAAGCCCGGCAGCGAGGTCTCGATCGAGATCGACGGCATCGGCTCGCTCGCCAATCGCTACGTCGCGCGCGACCTCACTTGACGAGCATGACCGGCACCGTCGCCTGCGCGACGGTCGATTGCGCGACCGATCCGATCAATGCCGCAGTGTGCGTGCCGAGACCGCGGGTGCCCATCACGATCAGGTCCGCCCCGATCCGCTCGGCCAGTTCGGCGATCACCGTACCCGGATCGCCGACCCGCCGGTGCACCTGATGCGCGAAGCCGGCTTCGTCGAGCCTTGCCCGCACCGGTGACAACGCCTCTTCGCTGCGCTCCTGGTAGTACTCGTCGATCGTCTTGCCGGCGATGAAGGTCGATACGTCGCGCGGCAGCGGGCGCTGCACGTTGACGACGTGCAGCTCGACGCCATCCGGCTCGCGCAGGTCGCGCCGCAGTTCGATCACATGGGCCGTCGCGCGCCGGCAAGACTCCGAGCCGTCCGCCGCCAGCAGCAGGCGCCGCAGGCCGACGGGGGCACGCGCCGCCGCGACGCCCGGGACCGGCACGGCCCTGGCCCTGCGCCGTGTCGAGACCCACTTGCCGATCGCCAGCACGAGCAGCGCACCCGCCGCGCCCGCGCCGTAGCGCAGCGCGTCGGTGACGACGAGTTTCGGCATCGCCGATATCACATCCGGGCGCGCGACGGCCGGGTCGGTCACGACCATCGTCCCGGCGATCCAGCCGAGCAGCATGCCGCCGAGCGTGACGACGATCGGAAAGCGGTCCATCAGCTTGATCACCATCTGACTGCCCCAGACGATGATCGGAATGCTGACGAGTACGCCGAAGATCACGAGCACCATGCCGTGGCCGTGCCCCGACGCCTCGGCGGCGCCGGCAATCGCGATCACGTTGTCGATGCTCATCACGAGGTCGGCGACGATGACGGTCTTGACCGCGCCCCACAGCCTCTCGCTGCCCTCGATATTGCCGTGCGCGTCGTCGTGCTCGGGCAGCAGCAGCTTGACGCCGATCCAGACCAGCAGCAGCGCGCCGACGATCTTGAGAAACGGAATCGCGAGCAGCTGCAGCGCGAAGAAGATGAGGACGATGCGCAGCACGATCGCACCCGCCGTTCCCCACAGGATGCCGCGCAGGCGCTGCTTGGGCGGCAGCTTGCGGCAGGCGAGCGCGATGACGACCGCGTTGTCGCCGCCGAGCAGGATGTCGATCATGATGATCTGGCCGACCGCGATCCAGAACTCGGGTGTCGAAAGCATGTGGGCCATGGGTCTTTGCTCGTGCTCGGCGCTGCGCAGAAGGTTGGGAAAGGGTACGGCGAAAGAGCGTTCGCGGTTCGGGCCGTGGGATTGCGTGCTGCGTCCGCCGCCGGCGCGATGCCTGCCGTCAGCTCAGCAACTGCCCGCCGCCGAAGCTCCCCTGGGTCGGTGCGGCCCCGCCGCGTTCGATGCGTACCGCGCAGTACTTCAGCTCGGGGATCTTCGCGAACGGGTCGAGGGCCGGATTGGTCAGCTTGTTGATCGCCGCCTCGTAGTAGCAAAACGGCACGAAGACGGCACCGCGCGGCGTGCCCGGCTCGGCGCGCGCGTAAAGGCTCACCCTGCCGCGGCGCGATTCGATGGTCACCACCTCACCCGGCCGGGCACCGAACGCCTCCAGGTCGAGCGGGTGGACGAGCACCGTCGGGTCGGGCTCGATCGCATCGAGCACGCTCGCCCGCCGCGTCATGCTGCCGGTGTGCCAGTGCTCGAGCTGGCGGCCGGTGATGAGCACCATCGGAAACTCGGCATCGGGGCGCTCGGCGGCGGGAACGATATCGACCGGGACGAAGCGCGCCTTGCCCCCTTCACGCGGAAAGTCATCGACGAAGACGACCGGCTCGCCCGGATCGCCCTCCTTCGTGCAGGGATAGGTCACCGCATGCTCGCGCTCGAGGCGATCCCAGGTGATGCCGGCGATGCTCGGCATCGTATGGCGCATCTCGTCGAATACCTCGCTCGCATCGCGATAGTTCCACGCCAGCCCGAGGCGGCGGCCGATCTGCTGGATGATCCACAGGTCCTGGCGCGCATCGCCGGGCGGCGTGATCGCCTGGCGCGCCATCTGCACCATGCGGTCGGTATTCGTGAAGGTCCCGGTCTTCTCGGGAAAGGCGCTCGCCGGCAGGATGACGTCGGCCAGATACGCCGTCTCGGTCAGGAAGATGTCCTGCACGACGAGGTGCTCCAGCATCGCCAGCGCCTCGCGGGCGTGGTTCGCATCGGGATCGGACATCGCCGGGTTCTCGCCCTGCACGAACATGCCGCGAATCTCGCCGCGCTTGGCGGCGTGCATGACCTCGACGACGGTCAGCCCGACCCGGTCGTCGAGCGTGCCGGCGGCGAGCCCCCAGGCGTGCTCGAAATGCGCGCGCACCTCGGGCCGGCTCACGTGCTGATAGTCGGGCAGCATCATCGGAATCAGCCCGGCATCCGACGCACCCTGGACGTTGTTCTGCCCGCGCAGCGGATGCAGGCCCGTCCCCGGCCGCCCGATCTGGCCCGTCATCAGCGCCAGCGCGATCAGGCAACGCGCGTTGTCGGTGCCATGCACATGCTGGCTCACGCCCATGCCCCACAGGATCATCGAGGCTTTCGACGTGGCGTACAGCCGCGCGACGTAGCGCAGCGTCTCGGCGTCGATGCCGCAGATCGGCGCCATCGCCTCCGGCGCATAGCGCTCGACGTTGCGCCGCAATTCGTCGAAGCCGATCGTGCGGCTCGCGATGAAGCCTTCGTCGGCGAGGCCCTCGGTGACGATGACATGCATCATCGCGTTGAGCATCGCGACATCGGTGGATGGCTTGAACTGCAGGAAGCGATGCGCATGGCGCGCCAGGTCCGGGCGCCGCGGATCGCAGACGATCAGCTTGGTTCCCGCCTTCACCGCATTCTTCAGGAAGGTCGCCGCGACCGGATGGTTCACCGTCGGGTTCGAGCCGATCACGATCACGACCTCGGCCTTCGTCACGTCCATCACCGGGTTGCTCACCGCACCCGAGCCGATACCTTCGAGCAGCGCGACGACCGACGATGCATGGCACAGCCGCGTGCAGTGATCGACGTTGTTGCTGCCAAAGCCGGTGCGCACGAGCTTCTGGAACAGATACGCCTCCTCGTTGCTGCCCTTGGCCGAGCCGAACCCGGCGAGCGACCGCGGGCCATGCCGGTCGCGGATGGCCGCGAGCCGGCCGCCGGCAAGGTCGAGGGCCTCGTCCCACGTCGCCTCGCGAAAGATATCCAGCACGCGATTCGGGTCGATCGTGAAATCGCCGCGCTTGGGCGGCGCATCGCTGCGCCGGATGAGCGGCTTCGTCAGGCGCTGCGGATGGTGTGCATAGTCGAAGCCGTAGCGTCCCTTGACGCACAACCGCCCCTGGTTGGCCGGGCCCATGCGGCCCTCGGCGAAGACGATGCGGTTGTCCTTGACGTGATAGGTAAGCTGGCAGCCGACGCCGCAATACGGGCACACCGAAGGAACCTGCCTGTCCGGCACCTCGAGCGAGACGCCGCGCGCGGTCATCGAGGCATCGGTCCAGACCCTGTTCGCCAAGGCGCCGGTCGGACACGCCTGGACGCATTCGCCGCAGCCGACGCAGCTCGATGCGCCCATCGCATCGTCCATGTCGAACATGATCCGCATCTCGGCGCCGCGCGCAGCGAGGCCGATGACGTCGTTGACCTGCTCGTCGCGGCAGGCTCGCAGGCAGCGCGTGCACTGGATGCAGGCCTCCAGATGCACCGCCATCGCCGGGTGCGACAGGTCGGGCGGCGGCTGCACGCGCGGCGCGAAGCGCGGCTTGCCGACACCAAGCCGGGCAGCCCAGGTGTCGAGCTCGTTGTCGCGCGCGTAGGCCTGCGCCGGCATATCGGCGAGCAGCAATTCGAGCACGAGCCGCTGCGACTTGCGCGCGCGTTCGCTGCCGGTCGTGACCGTCATGCCATGGCCTGCCGTGCGGCAGCACGCCGGCGCGAGCACGCGTTCGCCTGCGATCTCGACGACGCAGGCGCGGCAGTTGCCGGCTTGCGCCAGCCCCGGCTTGTAGCAAAGGCGCGGTATCTCGACCCCCTCGCGGTCGGCAACGTCGATCAGCCGTTCGCCGCTTCGCGCCTGCACCTCGCGGCCGTCGAGCATGAAGCTGATCGCCGGCGCATCGGGCGCCGCCGCCTGCCAGGGCACGCGCGCATTCATTGGCCTTTCTCCAATTCGAGTTCATGTCCGAAATACCGGACGACGCAGTCGACCGGATTGGGCGCCGCCTGCCCAAGACCGCAGATCGAGGCGTCGCGCATCACCTGCGACAGATCGGCGAGCAACGGCAGATCCCAGCGCGGCCCGGCGATCAGCGCCGACGCCTTGGCGGTGCCGTTGCGGCACGGCGTGCACTGGCCGCACGATTCGTGAGCGAAGAAATGCATCATGTTGCGCGCCGCGTCCATCGCGCGGTCGCGGTCGGAAAGGATGATCACGCCGGCCGAGCCGATGAAGCAGCCGTAGGGCTGCAGCGTATCGAAGTCGAGCGGCACGTCGCCCATCGCCGCCGGCAGGATGCCGCCCGACGCCCCGCCCGGCAGGTAGGCATAGAACGCGTGTCCGTCCTGCATGCCGCCGCAATACTCGGCGATCAGCTCGCGCACCGTGATACCGGCCGGTGCGAGCTTCACGCCCGGATACTTCACCCGCCCCGAGACCGAGAACGACCGCAAGCCCTTGCGGCCGTGCCGGCCGTGCGAGGCGAACCATGCGGCGCCCTTCTCGACGATCTCGCGCACCCAGTACAGCGTCTCGAGGTTGTGCTCGAGCGTCGGCCGGCCGAAGAGGCCGACCTGCGCGACATACGGCGGCCGCAGGCGCGGCATGCCGCGCTTGCCCTCGATCGATTCGATCATCGCCGACTCTTCGCCGCAGATATAGGCCCCCGCGCCGCGCCGCAGGAAGATCTCCGGCATCGCGGGGTGCGGCGGCTTCGCGCGAAGCGACGCCAGTTCGCGCTCGAGCATCGCGCGGCAGGCGTGGTACTCGTCGCGCAGATAGATGTAGACCGCCGCCGCGTCGACCGCCCAGGCGGCGATCAGCATGCCTTCGAGGAAGCGGTGCGGATCGCCCTCGAGATAGCGCCGGTCCTTGAAGGTGCCGGGCTCGCCTTCGTCGATATTGATCGCCACCAGGCGCGGCGCGGGTTCGGCCCGCACGATGCTCCATTTGCGGCCGGCCGAGAAGCCCGCACCGCCCAGCCCGCGCAGGCCCGAGCCGGACAGCACCTCGATGATGTCTTCGACCCTGTGCACGCCGGCGGCGCACGCTGCGAGAAGCACGTAGCCGCCACCCGCTTCATATGCCTCGCGGTCGACATAGGCCTCGGGAGAGGCCGTCGTGCAGCCGGCGGCGACGGCGGCCTGCACGCGCTCGAGGGTCGCATTCGGAATCGGATGCTGGCCGACGACGGCCGCCGGCGCCTGCTCGCAGCGGCCGATGCACGGCGCGGCGATGACGCGCACGTCGGCGCCGAGAACCGCCGGCAGTCGCGCAAGCAGATCCTGCGCACCCTGCATCGCACACGACAGGCTCTCGCAGACGCGCACCGTGAGCATCGGCGGCGCGGCGTCGCCCTCGCGAACGACATCGAAATGGTGATAGAAGGTCGCGACCTCGTAGACCTCGCTCTGCGCGAGACGCAGTTCGTGCGCGAGCGCCGCCAGATGGTCGGCCGACAAGTGGCCGAAGCGGTCCTGCAGCCGGTGCAGGTATTCGATCAGCAGATCGCGCCGGCGCGGTGCCGCGCCGAGCAATTCACGCACCGTGGCAAGCGCCTCGACGCTTGCGCGGCGTCCCCGCAGCGCTTCGCGCTTGCGCTCGCGCGTCAGCGCCGCACCATTCTGGCGCCCCGTCGATGGGCGGCCGGTGCTTCGATCCGGTACCTTGGCGGGCGCAGCGATCGTCGTCTCCTTCGTCGTCATGCCGGATCTTCGAATCCAGTTCGCGCGCGAACGCCTTGCGGCTCAGATCACCCTCGCGGCGCGCAGCGCGCCGATCTCGGCGGCCGAATAGCCGAGCTGTGCCATCACTTCGTCGGTGTGCTCGCCCAGCAGCGGCGAGCGCTTGACCTCGGTCGCGCTGTCGGAGAGCTTGATCGGGTTGCCGACGGAGAGGTAGGTGCCGCGCGTCGGATGATCGACCTCGACGATCGTGCCGGTCGCGCGCAGGCCCTCGTCTTCGGCGATCTCCTTCATCGACAGGATCGGGCCGCACGGAATGTCGAATTCGTTCAAGATCGCCATCGCCTCGAACTTCGTCTTCGTCATCGTCCACTCCTCGATGCGGGCGAAGATCGACTTCAGGTGCTTCAGGCGCGCCGCAGGCTTGGCGTACTCGGGGTCGGTGATCCAGCCCTCCTCGCCGATGACCTTGCAGATCGCCGGCCAGACGGCCGCCTGCGTGATGAAGTAGATGTAGGCGTTCGGGTCGGTCTCGAAGCCCTTGCACTTCAGAATCCAGCCCGGCTGGCCGCCGCCCGAAGCATTGCCGGCACGCGGCACGCTATCGCCGAAGTGGCCGTACGGATACTGCGGATACTCGTGCAGCGTCCCGGTGCGGGCGAGGCGCTGCTGGTCGCGCAGCTTCACGCGGCACAGGTTCAACACCGAATCCTGCATCGGCGCGAGCACCTTCTGGCCGCGGCCTGTCGTGTTGCGCTGGTAGAGCGCGGCGACGATGCCGAGCGCGAGGTGCAGCCCGGTGCCCGAGTCGCCGATCTGGGCGCCGGTGACGAGCGGCGGGCCGTCGTCGAAGCCGGTCGTCGACGCCGCCCCGCCGGCGCACTGGGCGACGTTCTCGTAGACCTTGCAGTCGGCGTACTTACCGGGGCCGAAGCCCTTGACCGACGCGACGATCATGCGCGGGTTGAGGGCATGGATGTGCTCCCACGTGAAGCCCATGCGGTCGAGCGCGCCGGGGGCGAAATTCTCGACGAGCACGTCGCAGGTCTTGATGAGGCGATCGACGACCTCCTTGCCCTTCGGATCCTTCGTGTTGACGGTGATCGAGCGCTTGTTGTGGTTGAGCATCGTGAAGTAGAGGCTGTCGACGTCCGGGATGTCGCGCAGCTGGCCGCGCGTCGCGTCGCCCTCGCCCGCCTTCTCGACCTTGATCACGTCGGCCCCGAACCACGCCAGCAACTGGGTGCAGGTCGGGCCGGACTGCACGTGCGTGAAGTCCAGGATGCGCACGCCATCGAGTGCCTTGCTCACTTCGTCTCTCCTTGGTTGATCGATTTCTCGTTGCCACCGGCTCGCGCTTCAGCGGCGCGCCACTTCCGCGCGGCGGAAGGCTTCGATTATGTTGTGATTCACACGGCGAGCGCGCCGCCCGCGGCTTGACCGCGGTGCAAGAGCGAGATACCGCGCGGCCCGCGGCGGCGTGCCTTTGGCTCGCGTCAACGGTCGCGCTGGTTCATCGCGCGCAGGCGGTTGTCGATCCCCGTCACGCCGACAACGGCGGCGGCGACGCGCTCGGCCTCGGCGCGCTCGCTCGCATCGAGGACGATGCCGCTCAAGCGCACGAGGCCACGCGCGGCTTCGATCGTCACGTTGACGCCGGCCGTCGCCGGGTTGTCGCGCAGCGCGGCGCGGACGTGGGCGCTGAGCGCGAGGCCGAGCAGCCGGGTGCGCGACGCCTCGGTCTCGGCGAACTCGGGCCGCCCGAGCAGGCCGATGATCTGCTGCACGCAGGTCTCCACCGTCAGGCGGTCGGTGTTGAGCACCATGTCGAAGAGCACCGGCTCCTTCCACTTGACGCCGAACTGCTCGTGCATCCGCGTCGCGTTGGCCTGGTCGCTGCGCTCGATCTCCTTCTCGGCGGCGTCCCGGTCGTCGGTGTCGAGTTGCTGCATCAGCCACTGCACGCGCTTGTCGAACGGTCGCATGATGCGGATGCACGGCACATGCTGTACCGGATGCAGCAGCAAGGTTGCGCCCCAGCCGCGGATGACGACATTGCCCTTCGCGGCAGCGTCGAGCACTTCGCGCGCGGTGTAGACGGCCATCGCCTGGCGATCGGCGCGCAGCCGCTCGATCGGCCCGGCCTTGCCGCTGCGCAGCCGGTTGATGAGGCTCTTCGAGACGTGCATCTTCTCGGCGACCTGCTGCGCCACCTCGTGCTGCAGCGTGTCGATGCCGAGTTCGCGCGCGAGTTGCAAGGCGATATCCTCGGCGAGCGACCCCATCCCCTGGGTCAGTGCGATGACGGGCATGTCGGCCTCCTTGCGTTTCAGTCGATCGGCCGCTGGGCGGCAAGCTCATCGACCTTGGGCTGGCGCACGATCGCGATCGCCTTCGCGATCAGCGGCCACAGCAGCATGACGAGGGCGAGCGTCGTGATCGAGCCGACGAGCCAGTTCGACCACATGATCGACAAGTCGCCCTGCGACATCAACATCGACTGGCGGAACGAATCCTCCGCCTTGTCGCCCAGCACGAGGGCGAGGACGAGCGGCGCGAGCGGATAGTCGAGCTTCTTGAAGACGTAGCCGACGATGCCGAAGCCGAGCATGAACCAGACGTCGAGCATCGCATTGGCGACGGTGTAGGCACCGATCGCGCAGATCACGATGATGACCGGCGCGATGATCGAGAACGGGATGCGCAGGATCGATGCGAACAGCGGCACCGTCGAGAGGACGACGACGAGGCCGACGACGTTGCCGAGATACATGCTCGCGATCAGGCCCCAGACGAAATCCTTCTGCTCGACGAAGAGGAGCGGCCCCGGCTGCAGGCCCCAGATCAGCAGTCCGCCGAGCAGGACGGCCGCCGTCGGCGAGCCCGGAATGCCGAGGGCGAGCATCGGCAGCAGCGCGCTCGTCCCGGCGGCGTGGGCCGCCGTCTCGGGGGCGATCACGCCCTCGATCTCGCCGGTGCCGAATTTCGAGCCATTGCGCGACATCTTCTTCGCGAGGCCGTAGCTCATGAACGAGGCCGGCGTCGCGCCGCCCGGCGTGATGCCCATCCAGATGCCGACGAGCGCGCTGCGCAGCGACGTGATCCAGAACTGCGGCAGCGTCTTCCACGTCTCCCAGACGACCTTCGGATTGATGCGCGCCGTCTTGCCGGAAAACTTCAGCCCCTCCTCCATCGACAGCAGGATCTCGCCGATGCCAAAGAGGCCGATCACCGCGATCAGGAAATCGAAGCCGCGCATCAGGTTGTGAAAGCCGAAGGTCAGGCGCAGCTTGCCGGTGACGGTGTCGAGCCCGACCGACGCGAGGGCGAAGCCGAGTGCCATCGAGATCAGGATCTTGAACGGCGAGCCCTTGCCCATGCCGACGAAGCTGCAGAACGTCAGCAGGTAAACCGAGAAGAACTCGGGCGATCCGAACCGGAGCGCGAAATTCGCGACCAGCGGCGCGAGGAAGGTGATCATCAGCACGGCGATGAAGGCGCCGACGAACGACGACGTGAAGGCTGCCGTCAGCGCCTGCCCGGCCTGCGCGCGCTGCGCCATCGGATAGCCGTCGAAGGTCGTCGCGACCGACCACGGCTCGCCCGGGATATTGAAGAGGATCGACGTGATCGCGCCGCCGAAGAGCGCCCCCCAGTAAATGCACGACAGCATCACGATCGCCGACGTCGGCGGCATCGAGAATGTCAGCGGCAGCAGGATCGCGACGCCGTTGGCGCCGCCGAGCCCGGGCAGGACGCCGATCAGCACCCCGAGGACGATGCCGACGAACATCAGCCCGAGATTGGCCGGCGTCAGGATGACGGCGAAGCCCGACAGCAGTGAACCGAGCGCTTCCATCGGCCGGGTATCGTGGGCTTTGGCCGGCGCTCAGTAGCCGAGGAAGCCAAGCGGGTCCAGTCGGCCCTTGTAGAGCGGCACCTTGAACCAGACCTCGAACATGAGGAAGAAGAAGGCGCTCACCGCCAGGCCGAGGAAGACGGCCTTGGCAGGAGGATACTTGCCGAGCACGATCATGAAGGCCGCGATATAGATCGCCGATGCGACGTACACGCCGATGAAGGCGATCGCAAAGACGAAGGCAAATGCCGGCAGCAGGACCGAGGCGACGCGGCCGAGCTGCTCGCGGTCGACGAAGACGCCGCTATCGCGCCGCTTCGAGAACATCGCCTGGTAGAAGACGCCAAGCGACGCGAAGCAGATGACGAGCCCGATATAGAACGGAAAGTAGCCCGACCCGGGGCCATCGTCGGTCCAGCCCGCGCCGAGCCGGCGCGCCTCGACGATCACGACCGCGCCGACGGCGAACAAGACGGCCGCGACGATCGCGTCCATCGTATTGTTGCGCACGACGGCGGGCGACTCCTGCGCGTCATTCGAGTGCGGATCCGACATGCCTGCTTCCTGCAAGATTTGCGGCCTGCCCGCGCCGGCCCGTCAGGGCGCGGGCGCGGCGTTGCCGCGGGCGAGACGCGCTTCGCCCGGTGTCATCACTTGGCGAGGAAGCCGGCTTCCGTCATCAACTGCTTGTGCGTCGCTTCCGCCGCCGTCAGCCACTTGACGAACTCGGGGCCCGAGAGCGCCGTGGCATTGAAGGCGCCCTTTTCCATGAAGTCCTTCCACTCCGGCGTCTCGCGCACCTTCTTCAGCAGGTCCGAATAGAACGCGACCTCGTCGGGCGTCACGCCCGGCGCCATGAAGATGCCGCGCAGCATGACGTAGTCGGTCGGGATGCCGGCCTCCTTGCACGTCGGGATGTCGCCCCACGCCATCGTGTCGGTCACCTTCGCCTTGTACGGCATGCGCTCGGAGTCGAACACGCACAGCGGGCGCAGCTTGCCGGCGCGCCACTGGGCAACGGCCTCGACCGGGTTGTTGACGCTCGAGTCGATGTGGCCGCCGACGAGCTGGACCGCGACGTCGCCGCCGCCCTTGAACGGCACGTAGATGAACTTGACGCCGGCCGCCTTCTCGATGCCGACGGTGATGATCTGGTCTTCCTGCTTCGAGCCGGTGCCGCCCATCTTCATCTTGCTCGGGCCGGCCGCCTTCACGGCGTCGATATAGTCCTTCGCCGTCTTGTACGGCGTGTCGGCGTTGACCCACAGCACGAACTGGTCGAGCGCCATCATCGTCACCGGCGTCAAATCCTTCCAGTTGAACGGCACGCCGGTCGCCATCGGCGTCGTGAAGAGGTTGGACAGCGTGATGATGATCTTGTTCGGGTTGCCCTTGGCCTCCTTCACGTCGAGGAAGCCCTCGGCGCCCGCGCCGCCGGACTTGTTCACGACGATCATCGACTCCTTCATCAGCTTGTGCTTGACGACGATGCCCTGGATCAGGCGCGCCATCTGGTCGGCGCCGCCGCCGGTGCCGGCCGGGACGATGAACTCGACCGGCTTGGTCGGCTCCCAAGCCAGCGCCGGGCCGCCAAGGCAGCCGGCGGCGAGCACGGTGATGCAGGCAAGTCCGCGCGCGAGCGCCGCGCGGCGGGACGAAGGGGCGAGTTTGTTCATGACTTCTCCTGTGATTGAGCCGGGTCCGATTCTCGATCCGTCAGGCCCGCATGTTCGCACGCGAATTCCACATCGCAGCGTCAACGTCCTCGCGAAAAACCCTGATGATCGCTGTCAACCTGCGAAAAATGCGGCCCGCGACCGCGGGCAGACCGTGATGCGCACGGGTCTCAATGCGTCAACGCGGCAATCCGCGCCTTCAACGCGGGCATTGCGGCCAGCGCCGCCTCGCGTCCAGCCTCTATCGATTGCGCGCGGGCCGCGAAATCGACGCTCGTCACGCCGCGCAGCCGCGGACGCAGCGCGATATCGGCATCGCGCATCTCGAAGTGGTTGATGCTGCGGCCCATGATCGTGAAGGTCTGCAGCAGCAGGCTCAGCATATCGCCCGTATCGGCGCCGTCGGGCCGCTCGGTGATATCGACCGCGATCACGAGTTCGGCGCCCATCTGGCGCGCGAAGCGCACCGGGACCGGCGAGACGAGGCCGCCATCGACATATTCGCGGCCGCCGATGCGAACCGGCCGGAAGACCGCCGGCACGGCGCTCGACGCGCGCACCGCGATGCCGGGATCGCCGCGCCGGAACAGGATCGGATTGCCGTTGTCGAGGTCGGTCGCGACGATGCCCAGCGGCAGGCGCATCTTCTCGATCGCAAGGCCGCCGGTCTGCTCTCGGACGAAGCGGCCGAGCGCCTCGCCGCGGATCAGCCCGCGGCCGGGAAACGACCAGTCGGTGATCGCCGCCTCGTCCATCGACGCGGCAAGCGCCGCGAGCTGGACGCCGCTCTTGCCCGACGCATAGAGCGCGGCAACGAGACTGCCGGCCGACGTGCCGACGACCAGATCGGGCCGGATGCCGGCCGCCTCCAGCACCTCGATGACACCGATATGCGCGAAGCCGCGCGCCGCGCCGCCGCCGAGCGCAAGGCCGATGCGCGGCGGACGCGGCGGCGGTGCGGGCGCCGGTTCGACGACGGCGGGTGGCGCCTGCGGCACCGGCTGCACAGGCGGCGCGACGGGCGGGCTCTGACATGCCGCCAAGCCGAGCGCCGCGGCGAGCGCGCCGGCGATATGGCGCAGCCGGGCGCGCAGCGCCATCATGCGCGCAACCCCGGCGCCGCCGCAGGCGCCTCGAGCAACGCCGCGATCCGCTCGGCCATGCGGCGAGCGGCGCCGCGATGACTCGCGGCGAAGACGAGGCAGCGTTCGATCGCCTCGCGCTGCGCAGCCGCATCGAGCGGCTCGCAGGCAAGCGCAACCGCCGCGCGCAGGCCCGCGACGCGGCGCGCCGCACCGGCCGCTTCGGCCATCTCCGCCGCCTCCGCGAAATTGAAGGTATGCGGGCCCATCAGGACCGGGCAGCCGCACGCGGCAGCCTCGATCAGGTTCTGGCCGCCGAGCGGCGCGAAACTGCCGCCGAGCAGCGCGACCTGCGCGCTGGCGTAGTACAGCGGCAGTTCGCCCATCGAGTCGCCGAGCCAGACGTCGGCGGCCAGCGCCTCGGGCGGCGGTGCGCCATCCCACGTGCTGCGCCGCGCGAGCCGCAGCCCCGTCGCCTGGACGAGCGCGGCGACCGCATCGAAGCGCTGCGGATGGCGCGGCACGATCAGGAGCAGCGGGCGCACGCCGCCTTGCGCGCACCAGGCGTCGAGCAGTTCGGCCTCCTCGCCGTCGCGCGTGCTCGAGGCGAGGACGACGCGCCGCGCAATCGCATCGCGCCACGCCCGGCCCCTGGCGAGCAGTTCGGCCGATGGCGTCATGTCGAATTTCAGGTTGCCGCACGTTTCGACCCGGGTCGCGCCCGCGCTGCGCAGGCGCGCCGCGTCGGCGTCGGTCTGGGCCAGCGCGAGGGCGAGGCTGGCGAAGGCGGGCCGCATCAGGCGCGGCGCACGCGCTCCGCGCCGCAGGCTGCGCTCGCCCAGTCGCGCATTGGCAAGCACCATCGGCACGCCGGATGCGGCGGCCGCGTGGAGCAGGTTGGGCCAGATCTCGGTCTCCATCAGGATGCCGATGCGCGGCCGATGATGGGCGAAGAAGCGCCGCGTCGCGCCCGGGCTGTCCCACGGCTGCCAGAGCTGGCGATCGCCTTCGCGCAGCAGGGCGGCGCCGGCCTCGCGGCCGGTTGCCGTTCCGCTCGTCAACAGCAGCCGCAGCGTGGGGTCGCGCGCGCGCAAGGCATCGATCAGCGATGCCGCGGCGCGCGTCTCGCCGAGCGAGACGGCGTGGACCCAGACCCAGCCTTGCGAGGGCTGCCCGCGGTAGCGCCCGAAGCGTTCGCCGATTGCGGCGCCGTACAGCGGTTCGCGTCGCGCGCGCCGGTGCAGGCGCAGCCGGACAAGCGGCGTGAGCAGCGCGGTGATCCAGCCATAGAGCCGGCGCAGCATCGTCAAGGCCCGCCCGGCGGCCGCGCCGCCCACGCCTGCTGCCACGCGGCCCAGACCGCTTCGGCGGACGGCGCCGCGTCGCCGCCGACCGCGATCTGATGCGCCCGCCCGACCGGCCCGGCACGCCAGACGCGCGGCTGGCTGAAGATCTGGACGTGACACAGGTCGAGCGCAACGGCGAGATGACTCAGCCCCGAATCGACGCCGATCACGCCGCTGCATGTGGCGAGCCGGCGCGCGAGGTCGTCGAGCGCCATCGTCGGCAGGACTTCGACGTTCGCGTTGCCCTGCGCGCCGTAGTCGCCCGCAACGGCCGATGCGATGCGCCGCACGCGCTGCGACTCGACGGGCCCGGAGCGCGGCAGGACGACGCGAAAACCCGCCGCGACGAGGCGCTGGCCGATATCGGCCCAGCACGGCTCGGGCCATTCGTTGTCGCTGCGCGTCGTGCCGTGCGCCAGAAGCACGTCGCGCGTCGGCACGGCAGGTGCGAAACGCCAGTCGACGTGCGGCGTCGTTTCGCGCGCCGCCTCGCCGCGGCCATCGTCGATCGAATAGCCGAGCGCGCGCGCGGCGAGCAGCCGGTAGCGGCGCACCGCATGGACGCGCCGCTCCATCGCGATCGGGCGGTCGACGAGATAGCGCACCGGCCATTCGTAGCCGCAGAGCTCGCTGCCGTTCGCATACGTGTAGCGGTGACCGGCCGGCGTGAGCCGCGCGCGGCGCGCGACGAGCGCGGACTTGATGAGGCCCTGGAAGTCGATCACGGCGTCGTACGCCTCGCGCTGCAAGTCGGCCTCGAAGGCGCGCCGCTCGCGGCGCGTCGCGGCGGCGAAGCGCTGGCGGCGCCAGCGGCGGCCGGCGTACGGCACGACGCGATCGATGCCGAGGACGACGCCGAGCAGCGGCGCAAAGGCTTCCTCGACGACCCAGTCGATCGCGGCCGGGCGGGCGTGCGTGAGCAGGTCGTGAACGACCGGCAGGGTCTGGATCACGTCACCGAGTGACGAGAGCTTGACGATCAGGACGCGCAAGGTGGCGTCTTTCGGTCGCCGGCTCTGGTCAGTGTGCCGCTGCGCCGATACGGGCGTCGGGTTTCACGGCACGCAGCGCGGCGAGGAACTCGTGTTCGATGCGCTCGAGCGCCTCGCGCGAATGGCCCTCGAAGCGCAAGACGAGAACGGGCGTCGTATTCGACGCCCGCACGAGCCCGAAGCCGTCGTCGTACTCGGCGCGCACGCCGTCGATCGTGATGACTTCGCGCGCGGCCGGAAATTTCGCCGTCGCAAGGAGCTTTTCGATGACGCGCTGCGGCTCGCCTTCGGCGCACGGCACGTTCAACTCGGGCGTCGAGAAGCTCGTCGGCAGGGCGTCGAGGACGGCGCTCGGGTCGCTGCTTCGCGAAAGGATCTCGAGGAGGCGCGCGGCCGTATACGTCCCGTCGTCGAAGCCGTACCAGCGTTCGGCAAAGAAGATGTGGCCGCTCATCTCGCCGGCCAGCGCGGCGCCCGTCTCGCGCAGCTTGGCCTTGATGAGCGAATGGCCGGTCTTCCACATCAGCGGCGCGCCGCCCGCGGCGCGGATATCGGGCGCAAGGCGCTGCGTGCACTTGACGTCGAAGATGATCGACGCGCCGGCATTGCGCGCGAGGACGTCGCGCGCGAAGAGCATCAGCTGGCGGTCGGGATAGATGATATTGCCGCCCTTCGTGACGACGCCGAGGCGGTCGCCGTCGCCGTCGAAAGCGAGCCCGATCTCGGCGTCGCCGCCTTTCACGGCGGCGATCAGGTCGGCAAGGTTCTCGGGCTTGGACGGATCGGGATGATGGTTCGGGAAGTCGCCGTCGACCTCGGAGTAAAGCTCGGTCACGGTGCAGCCGAGGGCGCGCAGGATGGCGGGGGCCGACGCGCCCGGGATGCCGTTGCCGGAATCGACGACGACGTGCATGGGCCGGGCGAGCTTGCAGTCGCCCGCGATGCGGTCGCGGTATTCGGCGAAGATGTCGAGCGCCGAGGCGCGGCCGGCGCCGTGCGCATAGTCCTCGGCCTCGATGCGCCGGCGCAGGCCCTGGATCGCGTCGCCGTGGATCGCCTTGCCGGCGAGGACCATCTTGAAGCCGTTGTAGTCCTTCGGGTTGTGGCTGCCCGTGACCTGGATGCCGCTCGTGCAGCCCTGGCCGCCGCGCGTCGCCGTGACGTAGTAGAGCATCGGCGTCGTGACGGCGCCGATATCGATGACGTCGATCCCGGTCGCGAGCAAGCCGCGCGTCAGGGCGGCGACGAGGGCGGGGCCCGAGAGCCGGCCATCGCGGCCGACGGCGACGGCCCGCTCGCCGAGAAGGAGCGCCTCGGTGCCGAAGGCGCGGCCGAGGTGCTCGGCGAGCGCCTCGGTCAATGTCGTGCCGACGACGCCGCGGATGTCGTACGCCTTGAAGATCGTTGCATTCGCGTCCACGCCTTCGTCTCCGTTCCGATTCGATGGGCGATTGTAGGGAGCGCACCTGCGCCCCCGCCCCCGGCCTTTCCAACGCGCGATCGGCGCCGGCCCGCACGAACGACATGTCCGAAAACGGCGAGTGAGATTCGCCGTGGCGACCATAATGAAGGTCATGGATCAAGCGCTTCGCACCGCGCTCGACGGCGACGCCGCCTACCGCGGCCTCGTCGCCCGCGACGCCCGGCTCGACGGCCGGCTCTTCGTCGGCGTCACATCGACCGGCGTCTACTGCCGCCCCGTCTGCCGCGTCCGCACGCCGCGGCGCGAGAACTGCTGCTTCTTCGAAACGCCCGCGCAGGCCGAGGCCGCAGCGTTTCGCCCCTGCCTGAAGTGCCGGC
This sequence comes from Burkholderiaceae bacterium, assembly GCA_014879745.1. Taxonomy (GTDB): domain Bacteria; phylum Pseudomonadota; class Gammaproteobacteria; order Burkholderiales; family Burkholderiaceae_C; genus CAIKUF01. The sequence continues at coordinate 47,051 of JACSRM010000245.1, forward strand.
CCGAGATCGCTCCGGGGGCCGGACTCGCCTGGTCGGTCATGGACGCCTCGCGCACCCTCGCCCGGCAGGCCGCCCTTCTGCTCTCCGGCAATCCCCCTGCCGGCGGGCCCGATGCGGCGGCGGACGAGCCGCTCGCGGCCGTCGCCGCCGTCGCCGGACGGCTCGGCGTGAGCGACCGGCATCTGCGCCGGATCTTCGCCGCCGAGCACGGCGTCACGCCGCTGCAGTATCTGCAGACGCGCCGCCTGCTCCTGGCCAAGCAACTGCTGACCGATTCGGACCTGCCCGTCGCCCAGGTCGCGCTTGCAAGTGGGTTTCGCAGCGTGCGCCGCTTCAACGCCGCCTTCGCCGGCAGCTACCGGCTGAGCCCGAGCGGACTGCGGCGCGAGGCGGCGCGCGGTGCCGCGCCCCCGGCGAGCGAAGGGATGCGCGCGACGCTCGCCTTTCGCGAGCCGTACGACCGTGCCGCGCTGCTGCGCTTTCTGAGCCAGCGCGCGATCCCCGGCGTCGAGCACGTCGAAGCGACGCGCGTGCGGCGCAGCGTTCGCGCCGGCTTGTTCGGCGAGAGCGCCGGCTGGGTCGAGGTCGAGTTCGCGCCGGTGCGGCGCCGATCGCGGGCCGCAGTGCGGCCGTCCACGGCATCCGATACGCGACCGCTCGTGACGCTGCGCTGCTCGCCGTCGCTCGTTCTCGGCGCCGGCGGGCTCATCGCGGCCGTGCGCCGCTGGTTCGATCTCGACGCCGATCCGCTCGCGATCGACGCCGCGCTCGCCGAGCTGCCGGGCAGCGCCGGATTGCGCCTGCCGGGCGGGCTCGATGCGTTCGAGCTCGTCGTGCGCGCCATCCTCGGCCAGCAGGTCACGGTCGCCGCCGCGCGAACGCTCGCCGCCCGGCTCGTCGCGCGTTACGGCGAAGCGGTCGCGACGCCGTGGGCCGAGGTGCAACGCGCCTTTCCGGCGCCGGCGGTGCTGGCCGGCGGCGCTGCGGGAGCGAACGTCGATGCCGATCCGGTCGTCGCCGAACTCGGCGCGCAGGGGATCATCCGCAGCCGCGGCGCGGCGATCGTCGGCGTCGCCCGCGCCTGGCCCGAGATCGCGCCGCTCGCAACGCCGCAGGCGTCGCCGCACGCGCTCGTCGAGAGGCTGCGCGCCGTCCCGGGCATCGGGCCGTGGACGGCGGCCTACGTCGCGATGCGCGTTCTCGGCTGGGCCGATGCCTTCCCGCCCGGCGACGTCGCCGTCTTGAACGCGCTCGGCCTTGCGCGCGGGGCGCGCGCCGAGCGCATCGCCGACGACCGATCGCAGGCATGGCGCCCATGGCGCGCCTATGCCGTCCTCAAACTCTGGAACAGCCTGGAGCCAACACCATGAACCTGAAGCAGCTTCCCGCCGCCTGCACGGCCCAACTGCAGATCGCCACGCCGCTCGGACCGATGCTCCTCGCACGCACCGCCAAGGGCCTCGCCGGCGCGTGGTTCGCCGGTCAGAAGGACTATCCGGTGCGGATCGATGCCCCGGTCGCGCCGAACGATCCGCTGCTGCGCAAGACGGCGGCCGAGCTCGGCGACTATTTCGCCGGCCGGCGCAAGACATTCGACATCCCGCTCGATCTGTACGGAACGCCCTTCCAGCGCAGCGTGTGGCAGGCTCTGCTCGCGATCGACTGCGGTCAGACCTCGAGCTACGGCGCCGTCGCGCGCACGATCGGCAAGCCGAGCGCGGTGCGCGCCGTCGGCGCCGCCGTCGGCGCCAACCCGGTCGCGGTCATCGTGCCCTGCCACCGCGTGATGGGCAGCGACGGCTCGCTCACCGGCTATGCCGGCGGACTGCCGCGCAAGATCGCGCTTCTCGAGATCGAAGGCATCGCGGCGCTGCAGCCGATGCGGCAGGACGTCGGGGCGGCGGCGAAACCACGCCCGATGTCCCGCGTGGTGGCGGCCGCCTCGATCGACCGCGGACCATAGGCGCCCACATCGGCCGGACTGGCCCGGTCAGCCGGCGAGTGGCCGTGGATGGCCCGCGCTGCTGCGGCCAACGATCGCCGGGCGCCTTCGGGCGCCGGCTGCGGCGATCCCGGCCCGCGTCATCGAGGCGACGGGTGACGCCGTGATCGCGGCCGCGGCGGCGCGTCGGATCGCCACCCGTCGCGCCGTCGCGCCGCCGACGCGGCACGTTCGGCTGCATCACCCGCAATGCGGCACCTTCACGGTGCGGGCGACGATCCCGGGTTGGACGCCACCGGCCAGACATGGCGCTTTGCCAGGGCCAGGATGTTGCGGTAGTTCGCGCGCAGGAAGGCCCCCGGATCGCCGTCGCGATGCGACGCGGCGAGCCGTCCGCGCAGTGCCGCAACGCTGTCGTCGCCATGCCGCGCCATCCAGTCGCGCAAGCCCTGCACCAACGCGCCGACATGTCCGGGTCCGTAGCGCAACAGGGCCGAGGTGCTCATCACGGCGTCGGCGCCGGCCAGCAGGTAGCGAACCACATCCTCGCCGCTCCAGACGCCCGAGGTGGCGGCCAGCGATGCGCCGCCCATGTGTCCGTGCAGCAGCGAAATCCAGGCCAGCCCGAGGCGGGTATCGGCCGGCGTGCTCAGGTCGAAGTCGAGTTGCGGCTCGAGCGTTGCGAGGTCGATGCCTGGTTCGTAGAAGCGGTTGAACAGCGCCAGACCGTCGGCGCCAGCCTCCATCAACTGCAGCGCGAAATGTCCGGTGCTGCTGTGATAGGGCGCGAGCTTGACCGAAACCGGGATGCGCACGCAAGCCTTGACCGCACGCAGCGTGTCCACGCATTCGCGGTCGACCTGCGCACCGTCCTCGGACAGGTTGGCGGGAATGCGGAATACATTGAGCTCGATCGCCGCGGCGCCCGCCTGTTCGAGCTGGCGGGCGAAACCGGTCCAGCCCGCCGGCGAGACGCCGTTGAGGCTGGCGATGACCGGAATGCCGCAGCGCTGCGCAGCGCGGTGCAGCGTCTCCAGGCGTTCGTCGAGCACGCTGCGGTCGGAGAGTGCCGCCGGAAAGTAGCCCGTGTTGGCCTCCGGATGCGCGCCGCCGTCGGCTTCGCGCAGCGCGAGTTCGGCCAGTTCGGCGGCGACGATCTGTTCCTCATGGATCGAGGCCATGACGACGGCCGCCGCACCGGCATCCGCCAGTCGGCAGATGCCCTCCACGCTGCCGGTCAGCGGCGAGGCCGAAGCCATCACCGGATGCGGCAGTTCCAGCCCGAGATAACGGGTCTTCAGGTCGATGTCGTTCATGCTCGTGCGTCCTCCCAGTGCGGCAGGAACCGGGCGCCGTCGCGGGCCGCCAGGTCCTCGTAGAGGCGGTAGCGCTCATCGACCGAGGCCTGGGCCTGGGCCAGCATCTCGGCCGCCGATTCCGGGTTGTCGCGCTTCAGGCTGCTGTAGCGCAGTTCACGGTAGGCGTATTCCTCGAGCGTGATGCGCGGCCGCGTCGAATCCAGGCGGAAGGGGTTGAGCCCGGCCTGGCGCATGCGCGGGTCGAAGCGGAACAGCGGCCAGTAGCCGCTGGCCACGGCGCGCGCGGCCTGCTTCATGCCAAGACGCATGTCGATGCCGTGCGCGATGCATTGCGAGTAGGCGAGGATCAGCGACGGCCCCGGATACGACTCGGCCTCGCGCATGGCGATCAGCGTCTGCTCGGCGTTCGCGCCGAGCGCGACCTGGGCGACGTAGACGTTGCCGTAGGTGATCGCCTGCATGCCGAAGTCCTTGCGCGGCACCCGCTTGCCGGCTGCCGCGAACTTGGCCGATGCGCCGAGCGGCGTCGCCTTCGAGGCCTGGCCACCGGTGTTCGAGTAGACCTCGGTGTCGAGCACCAGCACGTTGACGTCGCGCCCCTGCGCGAGCACGTGGTCCAGACCGCCATAGCCGATGTCGTAGGCCCAGCCGTCGCCGCCGATGATCCAGACACTGCGGCGCAGCAGAAAGTCGGCCAGCGTTTCCAGCCTGCGCGCTTCGGGGCGAGCCATGCCGGCCAGCCGCTGGCGCAGCAGCGCGACGCGCTCGCGCTGCCGCGCCAGGTCCGATTCGGCCCGTTGCGGGGCAGCCAGCAAGGCGGTGGCCAGATCGCCGCCGATGGCGTCGGCCAGTTCCTTCACCAATGCGCGCGCCGCCTCGGTCTGCTGGTCGATCGCCAGCCGGAAACCCAGCCCGAACTCGGCGTTGTCCTCGAACAGCGAATTGGCCCAGGCGACGCCGCGGCCGTCGCTGTTCGCGCGCCAGGCGTGGGCCGGCGTGTTGGCGGCGTAGATGGCCGAGCAGCCGGTCGCGTTGGCCACCTGCATGCGGTCGCCGAAGAGTTGCGAGACCAACTTCAGGTAGGGCGTCTCGCCGCAGCCGGCGCAGGCGCCGCTGAACTCGAACAGCGGCTGCAGGAACTGCACGCCGCGCACGTTGGCCATGTTGACGTGGGCGCGGTCGACCTGCGGCAAGGTCTCGAAGAAAGCGATGTGGGCGCGTTCGCGCTCCAGGATCGGCAGCTTCTCGCCCATGTTGATGGCGCGGTGCTTCGGGTCGGTGGGGCTGGTGGCCGGGCAGTTCTCGACGCACACGCCGCAGCCGGTGCAGTCCTCGACATAGAACTGCAGCGTGAAGCGCGCGTCGGGATAGCCGCGGGCGTTGGCCGGCGCCGACGGGAAACCGGCCGGCGCACCGGCCAGCGCCTTGGCGTCGTAGGAGGCCGAGCGAATCACCGCATGCGGGCAGACGATGCTGCACTGGCCGCACTGGAAGCACAGCTGCGCATCCCAGACCGGCACTTCGAACGCGATGTTGCGCTTCTCGTAGCGCGTGGTGCCGACCGGAAAGGTGCCGTCCACCGGCATGTGGCTGACGGGAATCGCATTGCCGCGGCCGGCGATGATCTCGCCGGTGACGCGGCGCACGAAGATCGGTGCTTCGGCCGGCACGATCGGACGCAGCGCCTCGGTCACCGTCACGCGCTCGGGCACCTTCACCTCGTGCAGCCCGGCCACCGCGGCATCGACGGCGGCGAAGTTCAGCCGTACCAGCGCCTGGCCCTTGCCGCCGTAGGACTTCTCGATGCCGTGCTTGATCTCGGCGATCGCTTCGTCCGGCGGCAGCACCTTGGCCAGATGGAAGAAGCAGGTCTGCAGGATGGTGTTGATGCGCTGGCCCAGGCCCAGCCGCATCGCCACTTCCGAGGCGTCGACCACCCAGAACTTCAGCTTGCGCTCGATCAGCGTTTGCTGCACCTCGCGCGGCAGCCGCTCCCACACTTCGTCGGGGCCATAAGGGCTGTTGAGCAGGAAGGTGCCGCCCGGTCGCGCCTTGCCGACCACGTCGATGCGGCGCAGGAAGTCGAACTTGTGGCAGGCCACGAAGTCGGCCTGGCTGATCAGGTAGGGCGCCGAGATCGGCTGCTCGCCGAAGCGCAGGTGCGAGGCGGTTTCGCCGCCGGACTTGTGCGAGTCGTAGTCGAAATACGCCTGCGCGTAGCGCCCCGGCTTGTCGCTCAAGATCTTCACGCTGTTCTTGTTGGCGCCCACCGTGCCGTCGGCGCCCAGGCCGTAGAACAGGCAGCGCACCGTGCCCTCGGGTTCGATATCCAGGCCGGCGTCGTAGGCCAGGCTGGTGTGGCCGACGTCGTCGACGATGCCCAGCGTGAAGCCGTCGCGTGGCTGCTCGCGCTTCAACTCGTCGAACACCGCCTTGGCCATGCCCGGGGTGAAGTCCTTCGACGACAGGCCGTAGCGCCCGCCGATGACGCGCGGCATGCTCGCGCGGCGCGCGGTGGCCACCGCCTGGGCGAGCACGCCCACCACGTCGGCGTGCAGCGGCTCCATCGGCGCGCCCGGCTCCTTGGTGCGGTCGAGCACCGCCACCGCGCGCACGCTGGCCGGCAGCGCGGCGAGGAAGGCTTCGACCGGGAACGGGCGATAGAGCAGGATCTGCAGCGCGCCCACTTTCTCGGCCGGATCCTGCGCGTTCAGCCAGGCGGCGGTTTCGCGCACCACCTCGGCACCCGAGCCCATGGCGACCACCACGCGCGTGGCATCAACCGGCCCGGCATAGCGCACCAGGGCGTAGCGGCGCCCGGTCAGCGCGGCGAAGCGGTCCATCGTCTGCTGCACGATGGCCGGCATGCGCGCGTAGTACGGGTTGCCGGCCTCGCGCGCCTGGAAGTAGGTGTCCGGGTTCTGCCAGGTGCCGCGGATCACCGGGTGCTCGGGGCTGAGCGCGCGCAGCCGGTGTTCGCGGACATGGGCTTCGTCGATCATGGCGCGGATCTGCACGTCCGGCACGATCTCGACGCGGTTGTATTCGTGCGAGGTACGAAAGCCGTCGGTGTAGTGGATGACCGGCACCCGCCCGGCGAGCGTCGCGGCCTGCGCGATCAGCGCCAGATCGTGGCCTTCCTGCACCGAAGCCGCGCCCAGGATCGCGAAGCCGGTGCCGCGCGCAGCCATGATGTCCTGATGGTCGCCGAAGATCGACGAGGCCGCCGAGGCCAGCGCGCGCGCTGCGACATGGAAGACCGTGGGCGTGAGCTCGCCCGCGATCTTGTACATGTTGGGCAGCATCAGCATCAGCCCTTGCGACGCCGTGAACGTCGTCGTCAGCGCGCCGGATTGCAGCGCACCGTGCACGCAGCCGGCGGCGCCACCTTCGGCCTGCATCTCCTGCACCACCGGGATCTGGCCCCAGACGTTGCGCTGGCCGCGCGCCGCCCAGGCATCGGCCAGTTCGGCCATCACCGACGACGGTGTGATCGGATAGATCGCGCAGACTTCGTTGACGCGGTAGGCGATCCAGGCGACGGCGGTGTTGCCGTCCATTGTCTCTACCTGCGCTGCGGTCGGGGCCGGGGCGGTCATCGTCGCATCCTCCGTGTTCGCTGCGGACCCGCGCGTCATGGCCGCACCATGAAGCGCACGGGCGCGAGCGGCTCGCCCAGGCTTCCCAGGCGCGTGGCGGTTTCGTTGTCCGGCACCATTTCGATCGCGTGGCACGGGCACTGCTCGAAGCAGACGGCGCAGCCGGTGCACAGCTCGGCATCGACCGCGTAGCCCTGGCCCCGGCCCAGGCGCCGTATCGCCGTCTCGGGGCAGGCGGCATAGCAGTTGTCGCACTCGAAGCAGTTGCCGCAGGACAGGCAGCGCGCGGCCTCGAAATGCGCCTGCCGAGGCGACAGGCCGGCGACGACCTCGCCGAAGCCGGCACGCGCCTGCAGCGGCAGTTCGGGCTGCCGGCTGCGCGGCGCCTCGAGATAGCCGGGCAGGTGCAGATCGTCGTACTCGACGATCCGGTTCGATGTGCGATGCACATAGCGCTCGCCGCGCAGCCAGGCGTCGATAGTGCGCGCCGCCGCCTTGCCGTGGCCCACCGCGGCGGTCATCGTGCGCGCACCGCCGATGCAATCCCCGCCGGCGAACACGCCGGCCTCGCCGGTCATCATGTCCGCCCCGACCTCGACCACGCCCTGCACGATGGCTGCGCCCGGCGTCGCCGACAACAGCGACAGATCGGCGTGCTCGCCCACCGCCAGCAGCACCGAATCCGCGGCCAGCCGCTCGGTCTCGCCGGTCGGCGTCACCGAGCCGTCCGCACCGAGCGCCATTTTCTCGATCACCACTCCGCCGGCGCCAAACTGCTGGACCGTGCTCACCCACTTGATCTTCACGCCCTCGGCAAAGGCCTCCGCGGCCTCCTGGGGATGCGCGCCCAGATGGGCGGCATCGCGGCGATAGACGAGCACGGCCTCGTCGGCGCCGAGCCGCCGTGCGGTGCGGGCCGCGTCCATCGCCACGTTGCCGCCGCCGACCACGACGACCACCCGGCCCAACGCAGGATGTTCGTCGCGGCGCACCTGTTCGAGCACGCTGACCGCGTCGACGAAGTGACGCCCGTCGACGGCCGGAATGTCGAAGTGATTGCCCAGTTGCGCACCGACCGCGACGAAGGCCGCATCGAAGCCGCCATCGCGGCGCGCCTGCGCCACGTCGGCGACGCGCTCGCCGCAGCGCAGCGTGACACCGGTCAGCGCCGTGATGCGGGCGATCTCCTGCGCCAGGCCGGCGCGCGGCAGGCGGTATTCCGGGATGCCGTAGGCCATCATTCCGCCCGGGTTCGGGTTCTGATCGCGGATCTCGACCGCATGACCCCAGCGCGCCAGGTGCCACGCGCACGACAGCCCGGCCGGACCGGCGCCGACGACGAGCACGCGCTTGCCGGAAGCTGCGACCACCGGCACCGTCCAGCCCTCGGCGCTGGCCAGGTCGCCGAGCCAGCGCTCGACCGCGTGGATCGCGATCGGCGCATCGAGCGCGGCCCGGTTGCAGCTCGATTCACACGGGTGGTAGCAGGCGCGCCCGTGGGTGGCCGGCAGCGGATTGTTCTCGACCAGCTTGCGCCAGGCGTCCTCGTCGCGGCCGGCCTGCGCCAGCGCGAGCCAGGCCTGGATGTCCTCGCCCGCCGGGCAGGCATGGTTGCACGGCGGCAGGAAGTCGATCCACGCCGGCTTCTGCCAGCGCACGCTGCCCACGCCCTTGCGGGTGGTCAGGGCCAGCATCTGGGTCATCTCGTCGGGCTTCATCGGCATCGCAGTCTCCGTGGCGCGGCGCGCGGCGCGCCCACCGGGGGCGCGCCGGGCCGCGGGTTCGCCGGTCAGCCCGGCACGTCCGTTCCGGCGCCGATCATCACCTGCACCAGCACGATCTTCAGGATCGTGCCGACGCCCGGGAAGATCATCGCGTAGCCCATGTCCGGGCGGCCGGTAGGGCACAGCTGGTTGCCATAGGCGAGGATGGCCGGGTTGCCGGTGGCGCCGGAGGCGATGCCCAGCAAGTCGTCGTACTTCATGCGCAGCACGAAGTAGCCGCCGAGGATCACGATCAGCACCACCACCGCAACCTGGATCACGCCGGCCAGCAGCAGCGGCAGACCGTCCTTCGCAATGTTGGTCACGAAAGGTTCGCCGGAGGACATGCCCACGCCGGCCAGGAACAGGGTCAGGCCGAAATTGCGCAGGACCACGTTGGTCGCCTGCGGCAGGCCCCAATTGAACGGCCCCAGCCGGCGCAGATAGCCGAACACCAGCGCCATGACGATGACGCCGCCGGCCGCGCCCAGGCTCACCGTGCCGATGCCGGGGATCGGGATCGGCACCAGTCCGAGCAGACCGCCGGCGGCCAGGCCCAGGCCGAAGGACATGAAGGAGAACTGTGCTTCGGCATTGACCGAATCGCCGAACAGCTTGCCGAACTTGTCCAGGTGCTCCGGCGGTGCCACCACGCCGATCTGGTCGCCGTACTCGATCTCCAGGGCCGCCGTCGGCACCAGGTCGACGTCGCCGCGGCGAACCGTCACGATCCGGTACGGAATGTCCTTCGGCAGTGGCAAGCGATCGAGCCGCTGCCCGACCAGCGCCTCGCGCGAGACGTGCGCGAGCACCAAGTCGAGGTCGTGGCGGTCGCTGCGGATATCGCCGTGATCGGGGGACAGCTTCAGGTTGCCGATGACGGCCGGCTGCCCGGAGACGAGCAGCAAGTCGCCGGCCCGCAGCACCGTGCCACGCTCCACGAACTGGTTGTTGCCGCCCCTGCGCAGCACGGTGATCTCGGTACCCGCCGGCAGCCTCTGGCGCACATCGCCGATCGTGCTGCCCGCCACCCCGGCCTCGTCGACGCTGACCTCCACCGACCGCATGTGCTGATCGCCGACCGCCTCGACCTTCGGGCGCAGCAGCTTGTTGGTGAGGAAAAACAGCAGGATCGGGCCGAATACGCCGAACGGATAGGCAATCGCGTAGGCCACCGACGGCAGGCTGCTGCCCGAGACGGCGAGCGCGGTCTGCAGGCTGGCGGTACTCGTCAGCGAACCGGCGAACATGCCGGCCGCGCTGGCGACGTCGAAGCCCAGCCAGCGCGCGCACAGCAACGCGGCGGCGCTGCCGGCCACCACGGCCACCGCCGCCAGCAGGTTGGCGCGCAGGCCGAAGCTGCTGACGAGGCCCTTGAAGAAGGTGCGGCCGTACTGGATGCCGGTGCAGTACAGGAACAGGATCAGGCCGATACTGCCCAGCAGCCCGGGTGGCGCGGACTTGGGTGCGATCGCCCCCACCGCGAGGCCGACGAACAGCACCGCGCCGATGCCCAGCGAGAAGCCGGCCACCTGCACGCGGCCCAGCGCATAACCCAGGCCGACGACGACGAACAGCGCGATGAAGGGTTGCGCTTCGAGAAAGGCGCCGACTGCGTCCATCTGGTCACTCCCCGGTTGGCCGTTTCAGTCGATGACCAGTTCTTCGCTCAGGCGCTCGCCGCGCGCGAACTGGCCGATGCTGTCGATCGTCGTGCGGCTGATGGTCGTCATCGCCTCGTGTGTGAAGAAGGCCTGGTGTCCGGTGACGACCACGTTGTGGAACGACAGCAGCCGCTCGAACAGATCGTCGGGCACGATCCTGCTGGACCAGTCGCGATAGAACAGGTCGGCCTCCTGCTCGTACACGTCGATGGCCACGCCGCCCAGCCTTTCGGATTTCAGCGCCTCGATCACCGCCGCAGTGTCGACCAGGCCCCCACGACTGGTGTTGAGAAGTATCAATCCGGGCTTGCAGGTGGCGAGGCGCCGCGCATCGATCAGATACTGCGTCTGTGGTGTGAGGGGGCAGTGCAGCGAGACGACATCCGCCTGCGCCAGCAATTCGTCCAGACCGCCATAGCGGCCCCCGAGCGCCTCGAACTCGGGGTTCTCGCTGCTGTCATGTCCCAGCAGCTCGCAACCGAAGCCGCGCATGATGCGGGCGAACGCAATGCCGATGCGTCCCGTGCCGACGACCGCCACGGTGCGTCCGTGGAGGTCGAAACCGAGCAGTCCGTCGAGCGTGAAATTGCCGTCGCGGGTGCGGTACCAGGCCCGCGGGATGCGCCGCACCAGCGACAGCAGCAGCGCCGCCGTGTGCTCGGCGACCGAGTACGGCGAATAGGTGCTGACGCGCACCACGCGCACGCCATGGGCGCGTGCGGCGGCGAGGGCGACGTTGTTGAACCCAGTGCAGCGCAACGCCAGCAGGCGCGTGCCGCCGGCCGCCAACGATCGCAGGACGCCAGCATCGGCGCGATCGTTGACGAAGATGCAAGCGACCTCGTGACCGGCCGCGAGACCGACCGTGTCGGCATCGAGCGCAGAGTCGAAATAGCGCAGCCTGCAGATGCCCTTCGCGTTGGCTGCATCGAGGAACGGGCGGTCGTAGCTCTGGGCCGAGAAGACGGCCACCTTGGGCACGCCCGGCGGTTGCACCGGCAGATGCCGGTCCGGCAGGTCGCTTGCTGGCGTCGCGGGCGTCATGGCAGCAATCTTCGGCATCCTCACGCGGACCCCGTGACCGGGGGGCCGAATCTTCGGCTCGCACGCCGAAGGCTGTCAATATGCAAGCCGCCCACATGCAGGCCGACGATCGCGAATGGGGTATATCGCCTTGTCGCTGCGTGCCACCGGCCGCCGCATGCGTCGCGATCCTCGGCCCGTTGCCGGCATGCGGGAGGGCGAGGTCGAGGCTTCGGCTTGGCAGCGCGCGGCGGGCGTCGCATACTCGCCGCATGAGGTGGCAGGGCCGTCTGTGGATCTGGGGGCTGGTGCTGGCATTGGCCGCCGGCTTCGGCTTCGCGATCTGGCGCGCCCCTGACGCGCGTGAACCGCCGGCCGCAGACCGACCCGCCGCAGCCACGGCACGGATGGCAGCGCCAAAGCAGGCCGCGAACGAGAACGAACCGGCCCCGCATGTGCTGGCGCACCCGACGCCAGCCTTGATTCCGCCCGGGATCAGCGCCGACCAATGGGCGGCGCTGCGAAGCGAGTTCGCCGACCGCCCGGCCGAGTTGCAGCGCCTGGCCGACCATTTCACATTCGCCGACCGGCTCGATCGCTTCCGCTCCGGCCGCAGCGGCGGCCGCAGCGCCGACCAGATCGAGTTGGCGCGTGCACTCGACGCCGGCCTCGACGAACGGCTGCGCGAGCGCGAGGTCAGCGCGGCCGAGGCGCGGCTGATCAAGATCGCGGTCCTCGAAGTGCTGCTCGACGGCGAGGATCAGCGGCGCGATGCGCTCGACCGCTGGGAAGCGTCGCTCGGACCGCCCGCGGCCGATCCGCAGCGCAGCGCCGCCGTGGCCGACTTCCAGCGCCGCCAGGCGACGATCGTCGCCGCCTGGCGGGCGCTGCCGCCTGAACGGCGCGACCCCCGTGCGCTCGAGAGCGAACTGCAAGCGCTGCGCGAGAGCAGCTTCGACCCGCCGCAATCCCGAACCGAAGGAGCCCAGCGATGATCAAGACCTTGCGCCGTATCCGCAGCCGCTGCATCGGGCTCGTGCTCGCCCTGGCGACGCCGTGGGCTGCGGCGGGCTTCTTCCAGTGGGACATGGTCGAGCTGCCGGCGGCCAGCGGCGCCGCCTGCGGCGACGGCTCGCCGTACCGGTTCTTCGTCAACCGCACGCCGCTGTCGAAGAGCTTGGTCGCGGTCTTCGAAGGCGGCGGGGCGTGCTGGGACCAGAACGCCTGTCTCGGCATTGGCCCGTTGTCGGCCGCCAACCCGAACGGCATCCCGCCCGACTATATGCAGCACCTGAACAATATGGCGGCCAGGGGCCTCGTGACACCATTCAGCGCGCGCACCGATCCGTTCCAGAAGGTGCAGACGCAGTCGTGGAATATCGTCTATCTGCCGTACTGCACCGGCGACGTGCACAGCGGTAGCAAGGTCACGGTCTACGACGACGCCAACCCCGCCAACCCGCGCACCCAGTACCACCGCGGCCAGGCCAATATCCGCGCCGCCGCGCAATGGCTGCGCGACAACCTCGGCCGGCCGCAGGACATGTTGCTGACCGGATTCTCGGCCGGCAGTGTCGGCTCCACCGTCACCTACGGCATCGTTCGCGATGCGTTGCAGCCGCGCGGCCGCGCATCGCTGATCGCCGACTCCGGACTGCTGATGCAGGCACCGCGCAGCGGCACGCCGGCGCAGTTCCCGTCGCTGCCGCTGCACGAGAAAATCCGCGTCGCCTGGGGCCTCGACGAGCCGGGCGGGCTGATCACCCACTACGTCGGCTCGCTGCCCGGATTCGACCCCGACAACCTCGGTTCGGTGAACGGCGCGCTCGCCAACCGCTATCCGCAGGACCGCTTCACCTTCCTCGCCTTCCAGGCCGATATGAATTTCTCGTCGTTCAGCTACGCGAAGTTCTACGACGATATCGCGAACGCGCCGAACGACTTCGTGCGCCGGCAGAATACGCTTGCACGCTGGCAGCCCGACCTCGCGATGCACGCCGCCGACCTCGGTCCGTACAACAACGTCTCGTTCCACCAGGCGTTCTTTCGCAACTTCAACGAGTCGCACTGCCTGACGATCATCGATTTCTCGGCGACCGGAATCGAAGAGCTCGGCATCCCGAGCATCGCGCCTGTCGTCGATGCAACGCTCGACCGCGGCGCCGTGACGAAGAACGTCGAGCAGGACCACGTCAGCGACTTTTTCCGGCCGGTGAGCGACGTGATCCGGCTGTTCAAGCTGCTGACGCGATTGCTCGGCTGAGCGGCGTCGGCGGCTGCGTCGCCGCGCCCTTCGCGCTGCAAAGACGATCGGCGCGCCGGAGTCCGTCCGGCGCGGTGGCTCAGGGCTTGGCCGTCTGCGAAATCGGCTGCGCGGGGCTCGTCTTGGTCGTCACGACGGTGGCGGACTTGCCGCCGCTGCCGGTCACCGTCGACGTCGACCCGGAGTCGGTTCGCTGCGATTCACGCGTCACGACCTGGCCGTTGGACAGCGTCGTCGTGCCGCTGCCCTGCCCGGTGCGTTCGGACTGTCGCGTTTGCGTCTCGCCGCTTGCGTTCGTCTTCGTGACCGTGGTCTGACCGTCGCCGCGCTCGACCTCGCGCGTCGTCGTCTTGCCGCCGGCGCCGGTGATCGTGGTCGTCGCCGTGCCGTCGGCGCGGGTCGTTGTCACGTTGGCCGTCCTGCCGCCTTCGCCGGTGATGGTGGTATTGGACGTGCCGCCGCCGCGCGTCGTCTCGGCCGTCGCGGTTCTGCCGTTCGCCCCTTGGAGGGTCGACGTCGAGCCGGTATCGGTGCGCTGTGTCTCGCGCGTGCGGGTCTTGCCGTTGTCGCGGGTGCGGGTGACCTCGGTCGTGTCCTTGTTGCGATTCACATCGCGGGTGTGGGTGCGGCCTTCCGACCCGGTCACGGTTCTGTGACGCTCGCCGGCGTGGGCCTGGCCCGCCGCGAGCATCGTCAGCGCGGCGACGGCCAGGGGGGCGGCCCGCAAAGATCGAACGGTGCTGCGTTGCGAAATCTTCATCGAAGTGCTCCTGTCAAAGGTGTACGCCTACAACGCGGCCGTGGCGACCGCGTTGACAGCGTACGGTGACGAAAGGTATCGAACCGCCTTCGACGGCCCACCTCCCGGTACTTCGCATCACGGCCGATTGACGGCATTCCAGGCCGCGCCAACCGCGATCGACTCCGGCGAACCCGCGCCATACAGGTCGTCGGCCGCCTGGATCGTTGCCGATCGCGCGCTCGCGTAGTTCGACGACGAAGTCATGTAGACCGTCAGCGCGCGATACCAGATGTGCTGCGCCTTGTCGCGGCCGATGCCGACCAGTGTGCCGGTGCCGGTGGCGACCCGGGTATTCGAGGCGATGCAGGTCGGACTCGGATTGCCGCCCGTCGTGCCCTCGGCGAGCAGGTAGTAGAAGTGATTGGCGACACCCGACGAATAGTGCACGTCGAGGTTGCCGACACCCGGATACCAGCAGTCGGCCGATGCGCCATCGGCGCTCGGCTTGATCATCGAGCGGATGAAGGAATTGCCGCTCGCGAACAACTTCTCGCCGATCAGGTAGTCGCCCGGATCGTTCGGATTGTTCGCATAGAACTCGACCATCGAGGCGAAGATATCGCTCGTCCCCTCGTTCAAACCGCCGGACTCGCCCGAATAGATCAGGCCCGCGGTGCGCGACGTCACACCATGCGACATCTCGTGCCCGGCAACGTCGAGCGAAACGAGCGGAAGGATGCTCGCATTGCCGTCGCCGTAGGTCATGCAGAAGCAGCCGTCGTCCCAGAACGCGTTGGCGTAGTTGCGCTTGTAGTGAACGCGGCTCTTGGCGCCGGCGCCATCGTTCGCGATCCCGTTGCGACCGAACACGTCGAGGTAGTAGTCCCAGGTCGTCGCGCCACCGTAGTGGGCGTCGACCGCGACCGTTTGACGGTTCGAGGTGCTGCCATCGCCCCAGGCATTGTCCGCATCCGTGAACGCCTTTCCCCGTCCGAAGCCGCGATTCATCATATCGACCGTCGACGAATTGCCGCGCGTACTGTCGGTCAATCTGAAACCCGTGCCGGTGGTGATGGAATTGACGCTGACCGTACCGTCGAACAGGCTCTGGCCACTGCCGACGGCCGGCGCGGTCTGAATCTCGTCCCAGGTATCGAGCACACTCCCCGCCCTGGCGTCGACGATCACGTGCAGCCTGCTCGGCGTGCCATCGTCCCGTTCGCCGGCGAGCGCGACGTCCCAGGCCAGCCGCGCCGGTTCGACGCGCGCGTAGACGACGAGTTCGGGTTCCGCGGCGGCGAGATAGCCCGAATGCACCGCACTCGCGGTGGCGGTCGCGTCGCGCGGCGCGACGCTCGGCCGCAGGTCCACGCTCGGGGCGCGCGACAGCGTCTGCGATACGTTGACGAAGGCCCCGCTGCGACCGCTGTGCACGACGAGGTCGCCGCCGACCACGCGCAGGCCCTGGTAGCGCCGCGCAAATCGCACGTGCTGCGCCCCGCCCGCATCGAATACCACGTCGCGCACCTCGAAACTGAAGCCGGGTCCGGCCAGCGTTCGCTGCGAGAAGGCGTTGATCGCCTCGCGCGCGCGCGCCACGGCCTCGTCGCGCTCGGCGGCCAGGACCTGCGTTGCGCCAAGCGCGAAAAGCGCAGCTGCTGCGCCAACGGCAAGGGTGTGGCCGTTCCTGCCGCGGCCTGATCTCGAATCGTTCACTTCAGTCTCCTTGGTGTGTAGTTGGTCGTCGTCGCAGCGATCCCCGAATCGGCCCGCAACCTCGTTCTCGGGCTCGGCCATCGCGCCATTCTTGCGGGTGCCGCGGCGCTGCAATGCTACAAGCCAGCCACATTCCTTGCATCGCCGCCGGACCGGGAAACCGCCCCCCATCCGCAGCGCCGCCGGTGTGCCTGCCGGGACGCGCAACCGTCCCGATTCGCGCCGGTAACGTCGCAGTAACAAGGTCGTTTCTAGAGTGCAGTCTCAGCGCGGCATCTTGTCCACCGCGCATCACCCAAGGAGCACCGAAATGGCCAGAGCCGGTCGCCGCCATACCCGTCGCGCGCAGTTTGCGCTGAAGTCCGTTCCCGCCGTCGTCGCGCTCGCCTGCGCCGGGATGCAGGCGCCGGCTCGGGCGATCGAGGTCGCCGACATCGACTTCCTCGCGCCGGATGCCGCGCTGAACCGCATCGTCGCGCATCGCCGCGAGGCGGCGGCGAACGCGTTGCAGGCGCGTCTCTCGCTCGCGGCGGCACTCGCCGCATCGAAGCAGACGCCGTTTCGCGCATCGCTGCGTGGCTTCGGCGCAGGCCCGATCCCGGCCGCCGACGCGGTCGCGCTGACGTGGTTCGGCGGCACCGGCGACTGGATGGTGGGCGCGAACTGGACGCCGGCCGGCGGGCCGCCGGGGGCCGACGACACGGCGACGATCAACGCCGGCAATGCGCAGCTTGCGGTCGCGACGACGATCGCCGGACTGCAGATGAACGGCGGCCAGGTATCGGGCGCCGGCGCACTGACCGTCAGCGGCGCATCGCAGTGGACCGGCGGGGCGCATAGCGGCACGGGGACGAGCCAGTTCGACGGCAGCCTCTCGATCACCGGCGCTGCCGAGAAGAACATCACCGGCAACCGCGTGCTCGAAGTCGCCGACACCACCTGGAGCGGCAACACCGCGGC